>DATKIB010000100.1:0-48783 GCA_035509915.1 Acidimicrobiales bacterium
GTGGCGTCACAGACAAGGTGGCCATCGTGACCAACGGGCTGCTCCTCAGCCGAATGGCCCCCGCGGCGTGGGATGCTGTCGACGAAGTAGAGATATCGCTTTATCCCGGACGCAGCCCGAAGCAGGCGCAATACGAGGAGATCCAGGCCTTGGCTCATCGGCACCGCGTCGAGTTGTTCCCAACACGCGTCAGTCAGTTCCGTGAGTCCTACAGCGAACGGGCCAACGAGGACCCCGACCTCGTCGAGCGGATCTTCAGCTCCTGCAAGATCGCGCATCAGTGGCGCTGTCACACTGTGGCTCATGGGTTGTTCTTCCGCTGCCCCCAGTCGTACTTCTTGCCAAAGCTTCTGACCAACACCTATGTGGATCCCCACGTTGACGGTATCCAGATCGACGGGACGGAAAGCTTCGGAGAGAGGCTCCTCGCTTACCTCAACAGCCCGGTGCCGATGGCCGCATGCACGCACTGCCTGGGCACCGCCGGGCGGTTGATGAGCCATGTCCAGATACGACGTAGCGAATTCCGCACGGCGCAGGACCGCCCGGCAGAGGAAATGATCTCGGTACGCCAGCTTCACTCCAGACTGGCTGCTTCCGGGCGCACACCCCTTTCGTCTGCGCCCGCCCGTCTTCGTCGCGCCACGGCCAAGTTGCGACGGCGCAGCCCGACCCCCCACGAGTAGAGAATCGCCACCAACCCCGGCCCCAGTACCAGCAGGCGCAAGGGGGAAACTGCCCGGCACCGAGCCGCGCGCAGAAGCACTACGGGCACGCGGGTGGCCGCCGCCACTGGCGCCAACCACGGTACGACCATCAAAGGTCGCCATGGGTGTCCGTATTCGCGCGCCACATCGGCCGCACCCTCACCTATGTCTCGCTGGTGACGGAGGACTTCGCCCCGCTGTGTCCGGCACCGGTGAGCCGTGCGTGCCTCCGGGGCGAATCGCAGAAGCCCTCGGCGGTTGAGAAACAAGGTCAACGCCACGTCCTGTCCGCGGGGGAGCGCTTCGGCGAATCCGCCGGCGCCGATCAGCATCTGTTTCGGCAGCGCGAGGTTGCCGCCGGCACCGTGCCACACCGCTCGGCTCCGACGCCGGGGGTGGAGCGACAGAAATTCGCAGAGGTACTCGACGGTCCCCCAGTACGAGCCCTCCACCGCGTTGGTGACCGCTCCCGCCACACAACACCGCTCCGCACCGGCTGTCAGGATGGCCGTGAGCCAATCGCGCGAAACAAGCATGTCGGCGTCTACAAAGGCGACGACAGAGCCACGGGCGACGGCCACCCCGGTATTGCGCGCCTGGGAAGCCGTCATACGCTCTTTGGCCTCGATCATGCGGAGTCGTCCGTCCGCAGGCAGGGCTACGGGCTTTTCGGATTCGGTTCCGCTCGCCACCACGATCAGCTCGTAGCTGATGCTGGTGTCCTGGTCGAGGAGAGTCTCGACGCAGTCCGCGATCATCTGTCCAGAGCGGTAGGCGGGCACGATCACCGTCACTTCCGGTGGTGGCGCCGCGGACCCTAGCTCGGGGGATGCCCCCGTTGGCTGCACAGGGCGTCGAATCTACTCTCGGACTGGCGTATCAACTGCCGGGGCTGGTTCTGAACCTCTGACGCCAATAGCATCACCTCAACCAGTCCACTGGGAGATTGAGTGACCAGCATTCCTTTCGTCATTTATCGTGATTCGCCCGGATCCGGTTTCTTTTCAAACGTCTTCTATGTTCTCGACAATATTGCGTACGCACGCCGGCACGGGTGGATACCCGTAGTCGATATGCAGCGGCACATAACGCTCTATAACGAGGACCAAGTCTTTCGCGGCACGTTAAACGCGTGGGAGTATCACTTTGAGCAGCCAGGGAAAATGAGTCTTGAGCAAGCCATATCGCGCCCCCACTTTGACAACGGGGGTCGGCGGACCGGCTTGTATACGGGTTTGGTCTGGGGCCCACTCCCCGAAGGGCCTCACTTGAACGCTCTACGACTTCAAGTCTCCGGCAGCCTCCAGCTCAGACCAGGGATCGTGGAGGAAGCGAAAGCGGGTGGGCCGCTCCGTCCAGATTCGACGATCGGAGTCCACTACCGCGGCACCGACATGCACAACAAAGTGGGACACCCGGCGCCCGCACCGATCAGCCACTATGTCGAAGTTACTCGTCGCAGGATGGAAGAGTTGAACCTGAATACCGTGTTTTTGGCAACGGATGAGCAGGACGCGGTGCGCGTGTTTGTGAAGGAATTCGGGGATGCCGTGATTGTCAATTATCGCGGGTTCATTGACCTTGCAAAGCTCGATGATTCCCTCGGGCGCGGTGGAGAAATCCCTCCTATTCACAAGGCCCCTAAGCCACTCGCAATTGGAGTGTCGTACCAACGCGGGAAGGAGGTCCTTCTCGACGCGCTGAGGCTCGGTATGTGCGCTCACCTTGTAGCCGGGCGGAGCAATGTTGCTATTGCAGCACTACTCCTTGGCCGTCATGAGAGCTCCCCTTCAGAGATTGCGCCAAGAGGCATAAGTGACGGTAGGACAGGTGTCCTGCCTCTTCGTTACTTGCAGCGATCGTCCGTGGGCAACCGGTTAGTCAACGGTCTTGCTTGGAGACTGCGCGAACGGGCGATGTTCTACACACGACATCGTTACGCTGCGAACAACCGTTAGACGTGCAGGGTGTGGGTTGTCCACTCTGCGAAGAAATCTGCGCCTCTGGTATGGGTCCTCGGATTCACGGGTCGGCAGCGGCGAGAAGTAATTCGCGCGCCGTATTCTTTGGTGCGTGGTCCTCCAAGAAGCGGCGTCGATCGTTGGCATCAAGGCGGAACACGCGTGCCGTGTGAGCCGCATTCTCCAGATCACCGGCATCTCCGGGACGGAAGAGAACACCGAGCTTGTACTCGCGCACGAGCCTGGTGAGAACGCCGGTGTCTGAGCAGCACACCGGTATCCCATGGGCAATCGCGTCGGACAGCGTTCCGCTATCACTTGTCCAACTCGGGTCGCGGCTAATGACGGCGAAGTCGGCTGCCGAATGCAGCAGGAGCACCCGTTCAGCGCTCTGGTAGCCGTCTAGAGCCCGGATCGACCCGAACTCATGCCCAGGGTGACGATCCTTCGCCTTGGCCAAGGCGTCGTCAATGCCGAGCCCGGCTACCACAAGCTGTGCCGGGGGGTCAGTGCCGCTGAAGGCAGCGAATACCGTCGACAGATCCTTGCCCTGATGGGCGTGGCCGAACGCAAGGGCTACGGACTCACTCCCATCGATTCCTAGGGCCCTGCGAGCCTCGCCGCGTGGCAATGGCGTGACCGGCGAACGGCTGGCCGACGGCACGACCCGGTGGTCGAGCCATGGGGACATGGCGAGCCAATCCTCGGCTTCGGCCTGATTGTTGGCCACTAGGCGCACATGGCCGCCTCGGCGCCTGCGGGAGCGCTCGCGCTGCGAGGCCAAGGCCGACTGCATCCGGTCGAGCCGAGGTGACGCTTTACGCCAAAACCCCGGGCCTTGGTGCTCGTACACCGCCCACCGAGCGTGCGCTGGAGCAAGGATCGTCGCCGAGAGCACGTCAAGGGTCATCGACAGTACGATCACCGAAGTGTCGCGATGGCCGCCCAGTCTGCGAACTCCGCGGCTAACGGACCGGGCCAGGGCGAATTGGCGCAGCGCGTATCCGGCGCCGGACAGGAGCTTGACTCCGCTCAGCTTCTCACCTACGACATTGAGCAGCACATAGTGACGGGACATCCGCTGCATTCCAGTGGCCCCTGGCACAGTGTGCCCATCGGCCCAACCCCGGCTGGTAAGGACGTGGGCTTCATGTCCCGCTTCGGAAAGTTCCCTCGTCACCTGGGCCACCCACACGGGTCGGTGTCCCCCACGTACGTGCGCGTCGTCCTCGAATATCAATACCCTCACGGCAGATCTGAGCGAGTGTTCGCGACGCGGTCGTAGACCCACGCGTACGTGGCAGCCAATCCGTCTTCGAGTTCCACCGACGGCTCCCACTCGAGCCGCTGGCGGATGAGGCGGTTGTCGCTGTTTCGACCGCGCACACCCAATGGAGCATCGGCAAGGTAGGTCCGGCGAAGCTTCACGCCAGCGATCCCCTCGACGATGTCGACCAATTCGTTAATACTGATCAGGCGCTCAGAGCCGATGTTGAGCGGCTCATCGCAGTCGCTGGACACGAGACGGAGAGTGCCCTCGACCGCGTCGTCGATGTATGTGAAGGATCGGGTCTGAATTCCGTCTCCCCATATCTCGATCTCGTGGTTGCCGGAGATCACCGCCTCCGCGACCTTTCGGCAGATGGCGGCCGGAGCTTTTTCGCGCCCGCCGCGCCAGGTCCCGTGCGGGCCGTACACATTGTGAAAGCGCCCAATGCGCACCTTGAGTCCCTGCTCGGACGCGGCGTTTAGAAAGAGCCGCTCGGTGAAGAGCTTTTCCCACCCGTAGCCGTCTTCGGGCATTGCCGGGTAGGCATCGCACTCTCGGAGGCCCGCTACAGCGGGCACATCCTGCAGGGTCACGTTGTAAACACATGCCGACGAGGCGAAGAAGAGGCGTTCGACGCAAGCCTCGAGGCACGCCTGCACGAGATTGATACCGATCGAAGCAGAGAGCATGCATTCGAACCGATGAGTCTCGATGAACCCCATGCCGCCCATATCTGCCGCAAGGTCGAAGACCACAGCGCGATCCCGAGCGACCTTGCGACACAGATCGAGGTCACGGAGGTCCACGCATAGATTTTCGAAATGATCGACGCTCTGATGCCACTCGGATGTCGGCTGAACGTCGACTACTCGTACATCGTGGTATCCCGCTCGGGCCAGACGCTGCGCCAGGTATCCACCGATGAACCCTCCACCTCCCGCGATCACCACGGCGTCGTCAGGGCTCATGTCGGCTCCACGGTTCGATGACAATGGCGGGGCTGGTTGTCGCCCGGTTGGCCTCGGCCACGAGGGCCGACAACGTCGGATCATCATTGGCCAAGAGCACGACGTCGCTCGAGACGACGACCTCGGCCACTGATGAGGCAACATCGACTCCACCCAAGGTTCGCGCCTTTTCCATCACGAGCGGGTCGTAGATGATCACCCTCCGCCCCTCGGCCAAACAACGACGAGCCAGCTCGAGCGCGGGAGATCCCTCGATGACACCCGTCCCAGCTTTGAACTCCAGGCCGACGACGCCGACGGTGGCCCCGTCCCCCGCTCGACGCAGCTCCTGGTGGAGTTGACGATACCGGCGCTCGTTGACTGCTAGGACAGCTTCGGGGAGATAGGGCTCAATTCCAACCGCTCGAGCAGACGCAGACAAAGCCGGATTGTCGCTAGGGAAACACGGGCCGCCAAATGGTGGCCCAGGTCTGAGATACGAGGCGCCTATGCGCGAATCGTCACCCAATGCGTCACACACCTCCCAGCTGTTGGCACCGTAGGCCTCGCACAACTCGCCGACGAAATTGGCAAACGAGATCTTCGTCGTGACATAGCAGTTGAGGAGAAGCTTCGTCAGTTCCGCCTCGGTTGACGACATCTTGCGGATCGCCACTGGAAGAGCCACTAGAGATCTACACAAATTCGACGCCAACTCCCCCGTCCAGGCGTCGTCAGCGCCCACGATCAGCAAGTCTGGCTGGCGAATGTCCCGAACTATCGATCCGATGGCGTGGAACTCAGGACTGTATGCCAGGCCGATCCTAGAGGCGAGCCTCCTACCTGTGACCCGCTCGAGAGTCCCGCGCACTGTCCCACTGATCGAACCGGGCGACACAGTGCTCACGACTAGGACCAAGTGTGGATCGGCCGTCAGCTCGGAGTGCAGGCCAATCACGTTCACCACGTCAAGCACCGCCCCGAGGTCGAACGACCCGTCAGACTGGTAGGCCGTTGGCACCATTACGACGCTGACATCCGAATCGACCAGCCCATCGGCGATCGACGTGGTGGCGCGTAACGAACAGCCGGGCTTCCCGAGCATCTCGGCGACACCCGGCTCGAGCGTGAGCACTTTCCGTTGGTTTACGGCCTCGACGACAGAAGGGTCTGCATCGACACCGACAACCTGGTGCCCGGCTTCGCCGGCCACCAGGGCCCAGGGCAAGCCGAGCCGGCCTAGCCCGATGGCACAGACTTTCATCGCCGCGAGCCGTAGGGAGGGGAAGGCGCACGTCTATGGCGACATCGCCGCCGCCCAGTCATCGCCGACGACACGCTAACCCCGGGATGGTTCACTGAGTATGCCGCAACAGGCGCACGTACACCTGGAACATGCTCTCGGCCATGTCTGCGGTCGTGGGAAGGTGATGATCCATGACCTTGCCAGTGGTGTGAAGGGGATCGGCTGCCAACACGCGCTGGAGCTTACGTGCGACGTCGACGGCGTCTCGCTCGTCATGGAGGGATCTGTGTGAAGCGGGCTCTACTGCAACGAGCGCCATGTGCCCGGGCACCGAGGAACCGAAGGCCAACCTGTAGATCTCCCGGTGAGGCGGGATATCACTGGCAACGGTCGGCAACCCTGCAGCCACGGAGTCGGCAAGCGCCCGTCCGTATGATTCACTGGAGCTGAGAGTCACGGATGCTGAAGCTCGCGAAACCAGCGAGGCCAGTTCTGCCTCGTGGATCTCGCCGAGAAATCCGATCCGCTCTGAGAGGCCAAGTCGCTGGGTGAGCGCTTGCAATTCCTTGCGGGCGGGCCCGTCCCCCACGATGACAAGCTGCAAGGCAGAAGGCATGTGACTTACTGCGCGTACCACGAGATCGACGCGCTTGTAGCGAACCAACCGTCCAACGGAGAGAACCAAAGGAACGCTGCCGGCGCTTCGGGAGCGATCCCGGCGTCTTATGGTAGGAGCTTCCGGGATGACGGTGACTTTCTCACGTAGCCCGGGCCCAAGATCCCTCTCGATCAACTCGGCTTCTGCCACAGAATTCGCGACCAAGTGGTCAGCTTTTCTGACGGCCCATCGTCCAGCGGGGAGATAGACCCGGTTGACCAAATCCCCGAAGCGGGAGGATCGGGTGCCGTGGTAGTGAGGGGAAAGGACCAGCGAATTGCGAGATGCCACGCTCGCTAACAGAAGTGGTAATGCATGGTAATTATGGGCGTGGATCAAGTCGTATCGTCCGGCATTTAGCGCCAAAAATCGCGCCAGAGAGGGCGCCGGCACATCTGGCATTCGGTCGACCAGAAGTGCAAACCGTCTCACGGAATAGCCGGGGTACTGCTCCAGGTGACCGCGATTTCGGACGATGTCCGGAGATGATTGAGTAAGCACCTCGAGCTGCAAGGGATACAGGGCTAAAGCCTCTGTGATTGCCGCGACATAACTCTCCATGCCCCCGATGTTCGGTTCGAATCGGGGCGAAACGATGGCAATCCGAGGCGCGTCCATCGGGCGATTCAACGACCAAGGCTCCAAGACAGGAACTCCATGATCTAGTGATTATGTAGGGAGGTCATACCGGCACCAGACTGGGGACTTGGTCTGTCGGGCACATACCACCAAAGGCGCGAGTTGCACCACGCTCGCTGATGCTGAGCATCGCGTTTGGGCACTCGAATGGCTCCGGTGAGGACGCACTCCCGAGATTCACCCAGCGAGTCTGGCCCCTTTTTTGTCGTCGGATCGCCCCGTTCCGGCACCACCCTGCTGCGCTACATGCTCGACAGCCACCCCCGACTGGCCGTACCCGGTGAGTCGGAGTTCATCATCAGCCTTAGGGACCCGATGCTTCGCCTCCGGCGCAGGCCCGAGGCAGCTCTCGAGGCGATCCTCTCCAACGAGAAGTTCCGCGCCTGGGGCCTCGACCCCGACACTGTGCGGTCCGATGTGGCCGCCGAAGGCCCGACCGACTTCGTCGATGTGGTCCGAGCCGTCTACGCCTCCTTTGCCCGCTTGCACGGCAAGGTCCGCTGGGGGGACAAGACCCCCGGCTACGCCCTGCATCTGCGTACGCTGGCTCGACTCTTCCCTGACGCTCGCTTCGTGCACCTAATCCGCGATGGTCGCGAGGTGGCGGCCTCCCTGGCGGAGAGGACGTGGGGACCGAGCTCGGCTGTCTCTGGGGCGTTCTGGTGGCGTCAGCTCGTGGCCAGCGCACGGCGGGCAGGGACCCTCCTGGGGCCCGACCGGTACCTCGAGATCAGGCTGGAAGACCTCATTTGTGACCCCGAGGGCGTTTTGACTCGCGTCTGCGACTTCCTAGGTGAGAAGTTCGAGCCGGAAATGCTGGACTATTCGGCCACCATCGAGTCGCGTTACCCCGGTCATCATGAACGCGGGGAGCATCTCCTCAGGCCTCCCACAGCCGGCTTGCGCGACTGGCGAGCCGCGCTCTCAGAGCGAGACGAACGGCTGCTGGAGGCGGCCTGCCGCCGGTGGCTAGTACGCCTCGGCTACCCGACAGAAGGCCCGGCGCTGCCGCTGGCAAGGGCCCAGGTCGTGGGCATGTACTTGAGGGACAAGCTCTTACCGGGGCGCCCGGTCACCCTTTGGGCATGGCTGGACCCGGGCCAGCGACACCCCGTCACGCGGATGCTCGATCGGTTCCGAGTCCCCAGGCGATCGGTTAGGGGTACAGGACCCGGTGATAGACGGAACCCGCCAAGCGGCCCAGGGCCGAACCTGCCCCGGCCATCCACCAGTAGCGGAACCTCGGGATCAGGACCAGAGGTGCAGTGAGTCCGGCGCCAGCCAGCCAGACCAGGCCCCGCAAGCGCCGTGAGGGCATGCCCCGGCGGCGGAAGCGGCGGTACAGCTCGACTTGCCCACTCCCGTAATCGAAGTGGCGCCGGAAGTACGACCATCCCCGACGCATGCGGTAATGCACCACCGCGTCGGGCGCAAACCCCACTGTCCCGCCCGCCAGCTGCACATTGAAGGCGAAGTCGTTGTCTTCGCCGTTTGCCAAGGTCTCGTCGAAGCCGCCGACGAGATCGAACGTCTTGCGTCGCACAGCCATGTTGGCCCCCATGACCGTATTGAGGTATCCCATCCAGCGGGGCAGCTCCTGCCATTCTGATACTCGGGGCCATGCGTAGAGCCCGGGTGGGTTGAGCCTCGACAGGTCGATGGGCCCGGTGGCCAGCGAGTTCTTGTTGAGCGCGAACGCCAGGCCCGCTAGCCACCGAGTCGAGACCACGTCGTCGGCGTCGCAGTAGGCGACCAGGTCGGCACGGGCGGCCTTGGTGCCGATGTTTCGCGCGCTCGATACACCGCGCGCCTCGACCGACGTGAGGACCCGGATGGATGGCAGTCTGTCCGCCCATGTCGCAGCGACCTGAGCAGTGCCGTCTGTGCTCGCGTCGTCGACGACGATCACCTCCCAAGCACCGTCGAAGGTCTGAGCAGCGAGGGCACACAACTGCTCTCCGATCGTGGCGGCGGCGTCTCGAGCCGGTATGACGACGCTCACCTCGGGCAAGACCTCCGGGTCGCCGCGCACAAGTGGGCGAGGGGGGACTTGAACCCCCACATCCTTTCGGACACAGGAACCTGAATCCTGCGCGTCTGCCAATTCCGCCACTCGCCCGGCCGAACCTCGCGAAGGTTACTCGTGGCGCCACTCAGAGTCGTCGTGCCAGGTGGGAGGCGAAAGCGACAACGGCACAACGTCGCCGGTCCGAGTCCAACGAGCGCCCGACCCTTGCCGGATCCGTGCGTCGGGCCACCCATATGCGCACATGGCGCCGATAGGCTGATGCCCCAGAATGGGACTCCAGCAGTTCGAGCAGCGCCTCGAGCGCCTGGTGGAGGGAGCCCTCTCGAAAGCCCTGCGCGGCGGGCTGCAACCTGTGGAGATCGCCCGCCGGCTGACGCGAGAGATGGACCTCCTGCGCCGCGTCGCCGTGCGTGGCCTCATCGCGCCGAACTTCTTCGTCGTCTCGCTCTCGTCGTCCGACTCGTCGCGCTTCGAGAGCTTCGCCGACGCTCTCGCGCGCGAGCTCGCCGACGCTGCGAGGGACCACGCTCGCGACGAGTCGTACGTGTTCGTGGGGCCGGTGGAGGTGGAGATCCACCGCGACCCGAAGCTGCGGGCGGGGCGCTTCGCAGTCGTGGCCGAGGTGCGCGAGGGACCCGACGGGCTACCGGCGGGATCGCTGGTGCTCCCGGACGGCTCCCGGTTCGTGCTCGGGACCGAGCCTGCGGTGATCGGCCGGCTGCCCGAGTGCACCGTGGTCCTGAGCGACTCCAACGTGAGCAGGCGGCACGCCGAGGTACGGCGCCAGGGCAACGAGGTGGTGCTCTTCGACCTCGGGTCCACCAACGGCACCCGGGTCAACGGAGTGCCGGTGCGTGAGAGGGTGCTCGCAGACGGTGACGAGATCTCGGTCGGCACGACCCCGATCCGCTTCGAAGCCTCCTGATCAGCGCTCAGCCACCATGTTGCTGCTCACGTCCCTCGACAACCAGAACCTCCTGCGTGGTCTCGAGATCATCGTGGTGGCGCTCATCTGGCTGTTCTTCTTCAGGGTGATCAGGGCGGTGTGGGTGGAGGTGCGCCCGCCCAAGGCCAGGCGCAAAGAGGCCGAGGTCCTCGAGCCCGCTGGCGCGGCGCCCGCGCAGCCCCAGGGCCGGCGCCAGCGCTCGCGCAACCTCCAGTTGAAGATCATGGAGCCCGACCCCCAGAAGGGACGTACCTACGAGCTCGCCGACGAGCTCACCCTGGGTAGGGCGGCGGGCTGCGGGGTGCGGGTCGAGGATGCCTACACCTCGTCGATACACGCCCGCCTCTACCGCCGCGACGGCACGTTGTGGGTGGAGGACCTGGGTTCGACGAACGGGACCTGGGTCAACGCGCAGCGCATCGGCTCCCCCACCAGGCTGGGCAAGGGTGACCTCCTCCAGGTCGGGGGTACGGTCTTCGAGGTGAGCCGTTGATGACGGTCCTTCGCTCCGGCTCGGCGACCGACGTTGGCCGCGTCCGCGCCGTCAACGAGGACAGGTCGCTCGAGAGCGAGACCCTGTTCGCGGTGGCAGACGGCATGGGCGGCCACGCCGGCGGCGAGGTGGCCGCAGGCACCGCGATCGACTCGCTTCGCGGCGGCTTCTCGAAGATGCCTTCGGTGGAGGGCCTGGTCGACGCAGTGCACGACGCCAACCAGGCCGTCTGGGAGCGGGGACGGTCCGAGCCCTCGCTGCGGGGCATGGGGACCACCCTCGTGGCAGCCGCCCTGGTCGGCACCGACGACGGCGACAGGCTGGCGGTGGCCAACGTCGGCGACTCGCGCGCCTACCGGCTCCACCAGGGGGTGCTCGGCCAGCTGAGCACGGACCACTCCGTGGCCGAGGCTCTGGTGGAGCGCGGCGAGCTGTCGGAGCAGGAGGCCGCGGTCCACCCGCACCGGCACATCCTCACCAGGGCGCTCGGTGTCGACTCCGACGTGGACGTCGACATCTGGGAGCTCGTGCCGCAGCAGGGCGACCGTTACCTGCTGTGCTCCGACGGTCTCTCCAACGAGGTGCAGTTGGAGGAGATGGAGCGGGTGCTCGCGGGCACAGCCGATCCCAAGGAGGCGGCCGAGACCCTGGTGCGTCTCGCCAACGAGTCCGGCGGCAACGACAACATCACCGCTCTGGTCCTCGACGTGGTAGTGGGGGAGAAGCCCGACGGCAACGGGCAGACCGAGAGCGCCATCGCGACGGCCATGGCGGCAGCGCCGGGCGTGTCGAGGTCGAGGAACTGGGACGTGGTCCCGACCCGCGCCGACCAGGCGGGCGAGGACGGCCTGGTCGCGCAGCCCGGGTACCACCTCGCTCCTCCTCCCGTGCGCCGGGTCCAGCGGCGGATGACCTTCCGCGTGCTGCTGTTCGTGCTCGTCCTCGCCGGGCTCGGCTACGGGGCGTGGGCCGTGATCCGCTGGTACGTCGACAGCTCCTACTTCGTCGGACTGCGCCACGGAGAGGTGACGATCTTCCAGGGTCGGCGCGGCGGGTTCCTGGGCATGGATCCCAAGGTGGTGAAGACCTCGTCGATCACCCAGGCTCAGGTGCCTTCGTACGAGCTGTCCAATCTGCGGGCCGGTGTGGAGGAGCCTTCGAAGAAGGCCGCCGAGCGCTACGTGAACAACCTCCATCAACAGCTGTGCTCGGAGCAGCCCCCGCCGGCGGGGATCACGTGCCCGCCACCCACATCGGGGCCGACCACGACTACGGTGCCCACTTCGACGACGACGACGACGACGAACGCCGCGGTCGGCGAGGTGGCGGGCTGAGGTGGCAAGGCGGATCAGGTGGTTGGGGCTCGTGATGGTCGCCTGCTTCGTCCTGCTGTTCCTGCAGCTCAACGAGATCCAGGTGATCAAGGGCCACAAGTACGCCAACGACCCTCACAACCCCCAGGTGCTCGCCGCCAAGTACAGCCAGACCCGGGGTGTGATCGAGAGCGCCGACGGGGTGCTGCTTGCCCAGTCCGTCCCCGCCCCCGCGGGCGCGACCTACAAGTTCCAGCGCCAGTACCCGACCGGCGCCCTCTTCGGGCAGATCACCGGCTACTTCTCCTACATATACGGGACGAGCGGCGTGGAGAACTACTACGACTCCGACCTGCTGTCGCACAACCGCCCGATCAAGACGCTGGGCGACCTGCTCGCCACGCCGACGGTCACCGACACGATCACGCTCACCTTGTCCAACCAGCTCCAGACCGATGCGATGAACGCTCTGGGCGGGAGCAACGGCGCCATCGTCGTGCTCGACCCGACGACCGGCGCGGTCAAGGCGATGTACTCCAACCCGTCCTTCGACCCCAGTCCGCTCGCCTCGCAGAGCACCACGACCGAGACCGCGGCATGGAACGCGGACAACGCACGCGACTCTTACGGCTACGACCCGTTTACGTCCCTCGCCTACCAGGACATCTTCCCGCCGGGTTCGACCTTCAAGGTCGTGACCACATCGGCGGCGTACGAGCACGCCCCCCAGCTCGTCAACGTACCGATGCCCTTCTTCACCTGCATTCCGCCCAAGACCTTCGGCGGGCAGACCACCCCGCTGTGCAACTACGGCTCCGGCGGCTGCGGTGGCACGATCGCAGAGATGCTGCCGCCCTCATGCGACACCGGCTTCGCGTACCTCGGTACGAAGATCGGCGCCGCCTCGATGACCACCGAGGCGGTGTCCTTCGGCTTCAACCAACAGCCGCCCCTCGACCTCCCCCACTCGAGCTTCGAGGTGTCGCAGTTCCTCCAGCCGAGCTGTTACGGGAACGCGGAGATCTTCCTGGCGTTCAGCTCCATCGGCCAGAAGTGCACCATCGCCAGTCCGCTCCAGATGGCGATGGTGGCGGGGGGAATCGCGAACAACGGTGTCGTGATGACCCCGCACGTGATGTCGCAGGTCCGCGACTCCCAAGGCAATCTCGTCGAGACCTACAAGCCAAAGCCGTGGACGAAGGCGACCTCGCAGGTGACTGCGGCTGCCGTGAAGAATTTGATGACGCAAGTGGCCTGCTGTGGCACGGCGGCTGGGGTCTTCCCCGCCAACGAGGACGTGGCCGCGAAGACCGGTACGGCACAGGTCGGGGTGGGCAACAGCGCCACGACCGACTGGATGATCGCCTTCGCCCCGGCGAGCGCCCCGAAAGTGGCGGTGGCGGTCATGATCCCCAACCAGTCCCTCTCGGCCACGGGCGCGGAGGTGGCGGGCCCGATCATGCAGACCATGATCTCCGACGCGCTGGCGGCTCCGTGAGCACCCGTCGCGCTCCGAACGCGCTCTCGATCGGTCGGAGCGCGCCGATGTCGGCCTCGCGCTCGGAACGAGCGTCGGTGAGGGTGCACCAGATCGTGGTCCCGTCCCCGACCGGGAATAGGCTCTGAGCAGATGGTGGAGTCCGAAGCTACCCCGCGAGTCCTCTCTGGACGCTACGAGCTGTCCCATCTGATCGCTCGCGGCGGCATGGCCGAGGTGTACCTGGCGCGTGACCGGATGCTCGACCGACCTGTGGCGCTCAAGATCCTGTTTCCCGAGCTGTCGGTCGATCGCTCCTTCGTCGAGCGCTTCCGCAGGGAGGCGCAGGCGGCGGCCAACCTCTCGCACCCCAACATCGTCCCGGTGTTCGACTGGGGGGAGGACGGCGGCACCTACTTCATAGTGATGGAGTTCGTGGACGGCCGCACCCTCTCTGCGATCCTGCGGGGCTCCGGCCCTCTGCACCCCGATCGCGCCGCAGAGATCGCAGCGGACGTGGCGGGCGCACTCTCGTACGCGCACCGCCACGCGGTTGTCCATCGCGACATGAAGCCGGGCAACGTCCTCATCACCGAGGAAGGTGTCGTGAAGGTCGCCGACTTCGGGATCGCTCGCGCCCTCAACACCGAGGAGAGCCTCACCCAGACCGGAGCGGTGATGGGCACGGCCACCTACTTCTCTCCCGAGCAAGCGGAGGGGATGGGTGTCGACGCCCGCAGCGACATCTACTCGCTCGGGGTCGTGCTGTTCGAGATGGTGACCGGTCGGCCGCCCTTCCTGGGCGACACCCCGGTGGCCGTCGCGTCCAAGCACGTGCGCGAAGACCCTCCCACCCCGCGCGAGATCAACCCCGCGGTTCCGCCGGATCTCGAAGCCATCATCTTGAAGTGCATGGCCAAGTCGCCCGAGCACCGCTACCCGACCGGCGACGACCTGCGCGTCGACCTCATGCGCTATCGCGAAGGGCACGCGGTTTCCGCCACGATCCCGGCGATCAGGCTCGGGACAACTCAGGCGATCGGCACCATGGGCGGCATGGGCCGCACCGCGACGGTGCCCCGGGTCGGGACCGCCATCCCCGACGACCGCGATCGTCCCCCGAGCCGCACCGGCATCTACGCGGCGGTGCTGGTGCTCCTGCTTGCTGCGCTCGCGGTGGTCGTGATCTTCCTCGGACAGTCCCTCGGCTGGTGGCACCTGGGCCGCTCCACCCCCACGGTGTCGACGTTCAACCTCCCCAACGTCGTCGGCCAGAACCTCACCCAGGCGGAGGCCACGCTCCAGGGTGACGGCCTCCAGACCAAGACCCAGGAGGAGTCCTCCTCCTCGGCCGCGACCACGCAGGTGATCGGAATGCAGCCCCGGTCGGGGACGAAGGTGCGCAAGGGTCAGACCATCACGCTCCAGACCGGAGGCAAGGCGCCCGTCAAGCAGCTGACCGTGCCCACCGACCTGATCGGCCAGTCCGTAACCGCCGCGCAGGTGGAGCTCGCGAAGGACGGGATCCAGTCGATCTCCCAGTTCAGCTCAACGTGCACCCAGGAGAACGTGGTGTGCTCGACCAACCCGGCGGAAGGCACGACCCTCTCACCCAACTCTGTCGTCTCTCTCTTCACCGCCCAGCCCACGACCACCACCACGACCTCTTCGACGACCACCACGACCACGGCCGCAAACGTGCCGGATGTGGTGAGCCTGAGCTTCGGTGAGGCCAAGAGCGTCCTCCAGGGCGACGGTCTCACCGGGGTCTCCAACGGCACCTGCCTCAGCAACAGCAACACGGTCATCGCGCAGAATCCCTCCGCCGGCTCGCCGGCCCCGAGCAGCGGGGAGGTTTCGCTGACCTGCTCGGTGAGCACGACCTCCACCACGACCACCACCACCGCTCCAGGGGGTGGGGGAGGAGGCGGTGGCGGCCTGGGGATCGGCAGCAACGGGAGCGACAACTCCACGAGCTCCACCTCCACCACGGCCTCCCAGGTGCCGACCCGCCACTCCTGAATCCGGACGGGCCCGCCAGGCCGACCCACCGAGGCCGTTACTCCTGAAACGGTGCGTGGTGGTTTGCGCGCGGAGGGTGGGATTCGGGGGAGCTGGGCACGATGGGGAGCATCAGGATCGGGACCGGCGGAGCGCTCTTCGCCGCCACGGCGATCTGCGCGCTGAGCATCACCTCGCCGGCCTGGGCCGACCCGACTCCCAGCCAACCAGGCCAGGGCGCCGCCACGCTGCAAAGCGCCCAGGAGCAGGCGAGCCAGATCGAGGCGCAGGTCCAGGCAGACTCCGACCGGCTCGACGTGCTCGACCAGCAGTACGAGGTGGCCCAGCAGCAGGTCCAGTCCCTCGACCAGTCCCTGCTCGTGACCGGGGCAAAGGTCGTCGCCACCGAGGCCACCATCGGCGAGGCCCAGGCGGTGCTACGCGACCAGGCGCTCTCGATCTACACCAAGGGGAGCGCGGTGTTCCCTCTCACGCGGCTCTTCTCCCCCGGCAACGAGCACTCCTCCCTGGTCCAGACGTACGAGCAGGTAGCGAGCGCGGACGTGTCGGCGACGATCGACCGCCTCCACGCAGCGCAGCAGGTCCTGGCCCAGCAGCAGAGCCAAATCCAGGCGAGCGAGGCGAAGGCCCGGACCGCCTCGGGCCAGCTCGCGCAGGCGCAGTCCCAGGCGCAGTCGGTGCTCGCCTCCCAGCAGTCGGCGCTCAGCCAGGTGAAGGGGCAGATCGCCACGCTCCTGGCCCAGCAGGAGGCAGCGCAGCAGGCGGCCGACGCAGCAGCCTTCGCAGCGAGGTTGGCCGGGTCGGGGGCAGGCCTCGACGCCGACGCGCCGGTGTCCCCGGGGGCGGCTGGCGCAGTTCAGGCGGCGGAGAGCCAGCTCGGCGTGCCTTACGTGTGGGGTGGCGAGCAACCAGGCGTGGGATTCGACTGCTCGGGGCTGACCCAGTGGTCGTGGGGCCGGGCGGGCGTCTCGATCCCCCGCACGGCGCAGGAGCAGTACGACGCCATCCCCCACGTCCCGCTGTCCGCACTCCAGCCGGGTGACCTGCTCTTCTGGGACGACGGCACGAGCTCGGTGCAGCACGTGGCCATGTACGTGGGCGGCGGCGATGTGATCCAGGCGCCGCAGACCGGAGAGGACGTGAGCTACTCGCCGATCTGGACCGACGGCCTCGTCGGAGCAGGCCGCCCATGATGTTTCCCCCTGCGAGGCCAATAAGATCAACTCCCTCGTGAAACAACCTGCGTTCACGGACGCGAATCCCAGGGGCGCGGTGGCCGCCAACGGTGCCCGACCCGACGCGACGGCAGCGACGGGCACGGACGCCGGCTCCACGGTCGGCGTCTCCGCGGGCACCGTGAGCGAGGACTCGGTGCTCGACGCCCTCGAGGCCGAGGCGATCGGGATCCTGCGCGACGTGGCAGGCGGGTTCCGCCGGCCCGTGCTGCTCTACTCGATCGGGAAGGACTCCTCCGTCCTGCTCCACCTGGCGCGAAAGGCCTTCCACCCCGCTCGCATCCCGTTCCCGGTGCTGCACATAGACACGGGCTGGAAGTTCGCCGAGATGATCCGGTTTCGTGACGCTACCGCCGAGCGCCTCGGCCTCGACCTGATCGTCCACACCAATTCCGAGGGCGCGCGTCAGGGAGTGACTCCGTTCACCCACGGCGCCCACGAGTACACCCGGATCATGAAGACGGTCGCGTTGAGAGAGGCGCTCGATGCTGGTGGTTTCGACATCGCCGTTGGCGGCGCCCGCCGGGACGAGGAGCGTTCTCGTGCGAAGGAGCGCGTGTTCTCGTTGCGCGAGCCCGGGCACCGGTGGGAGCCGCGGCGCCAGCGTCCGGAGTTCTGGCGTACCCCGAACCCCCGGCTGGCAGAGGGCCAGACCATGCGCGCCTTCCCCCTCTCGAATTGGACCGAGCTGGATGTCTGGCGCTACATCCGCCGGGAACGGATCGAGGTCGTGTCCCTGTACTTCGCGGCCGAGCGACCGGTGGTCGAGCGCGACGGGGCGCTCATCATGGTCGACGACGATCGATTCCCACTGGCAGAGGGTGAAAGACCACAGGCCAGGTCCGTTCGCTTCCGCACCCTCGGCTGTTACCCGCTTACGGCGGGCGTCGTGTCGGAGGCGTCCGACCTCGACGCGCTAATCGCCGAGATGACCGAGTCGACGTCCTCGGAGCGCGCGGGGCGCCTTATCGACGGTGAGGGCGGGGGGTCGATGGAGTCGAAGAAGACCGAGGGATATTTCTGATGCCCCCCTCCACGGCATGGAGAACCGAACTGCGTAGCGGACCGACCTCCGATGAGTGAGACGACCACCCAATCCTCTGCGCAGGTCGCCGAAACCTCGGTCGGCCTTTCGCGGCTCGCGGGTGCTCGTGACACAGCGCGCCCGCTGGTGCACCTCGTGGCGTGCGGTTCGGTCGACGACGGCAAGTCCACGCTCATCGGCAGGCTGCTTGCCGAGACCGGCAGCGTCCCCGACGACCAGCTGGAGCACGCCCGCCGCGTGCGCCGGGGAGGTTCGGCGATCCCAGTGGGCGAGATCGACTACTCGCTGGTGACCGACGGTCTCGAGGCCGAGCGCGAGCAGGGCATCACCATCGACGTCGCCTACCGTCAGCTTCAGCTCCCCTCCGGCCGCCGGGTCGTGATCGCCGACGCCCCGGGGCACGAGCAGTACACGAGGAACATGGCGGTGGCCGCCTCCAACGCCGACCTCGCCCTGCTGGTCGTGGACGCCGAGCGCGGCCTGCGGCCCCAGACCCATCGCCACCTGACGGTCTGCGCCCTGATGGGAGTCGGATCGGTGATCGTGGCGGTCAACAAGATGGATGCGGTCGGCCACGCGCGCGAGGTGTTCGAGCAGCTGGCCGGCCAGCTCGAGGCCGACGCCAGGCGGATGGGCGTGTCGGACGTGCTGTGCGTGCCCGTGAGCGCCCTCCTCGGCGACAACGTGACCACCCGATCCAGCTCCATGACCTACTACGACGGCCCAACCGTGCTCGAGGGGCTGGCGGGTTGGGACCCGCCGTGTCCGGAGCAGCGACCCCTTCGGATGGCCGTCCAGTACGTGACGCGCTCTGCCGGGTTCAGGGGCTACGCCGGGACGGTCGTGGCGGGGTCGGTCGGGCCCGGCGACGAGGTCGTGGTCACTACCACCGGCGTGAGCGCAAAGGTGGAGCGGGTCACGACCTTCGACGGCGATCTCGACCGCGCCGAGACCGGGGCGGCCGTCACCCTCGTGCTCGACCGTGACGTGGACCTGTCTCGTGGCGACCTGCTCGCAGGGGCGGCCGACCCGCCGGAGGGGAGCACGGCGTTCGCCGCCGAGCTCGTCTGGGTGGGGGAGCAACCGCTCATGCACGGGCGTTCCTACCTGCTCGTGAGCGGGCCGCGGGTGGTGCCCGCGACTGTCACGACCCTTCGTGCGCGCCTCGAGGTCACCTCCGGCCAGGAGGTCGCGGCAAGGCGTCTCGAGACCAACGACATCGGGCGCGTCGAGATCGCCACCGACGCGCCGATCGCCCTCGACCCATACGGGTTGTGCAGGGACACCGGCGGGTTCTTGCTCGTCGACCGCGTGAGTTGCGACACCGTCGCCGCGGGCCTCGTCCGGCACGTGCTGCGGCGCTCGGGCAATGTCGTCCCGCATGCGTACGTGGTCGACCGTCAGGCGCGCGCCCGGATCAAGAACCAGCAGCCGCGGGTGCTGTGGCTCACCGGCCTACCCGGCGCCGGAAAGTCCACGCTGGCGGACGCGCTGGAGCGCCGCCTGCACGCCATGGGGATCCACACCTATGTGCTGGACGGTGACAACCTGCGCAAGGGGATGAACCGCGACCTGGGTTTCACCCCCGAGGATCGCGCCGAGAACGTCCGCCGCGTCGCCGAGACCGCGCGGCTGCTCTTCGACGCCGGCCTCGTGGTGGTGGTGGCGTTGGTCTCGCCCTTCCGGGCGGACCGCCGCAGGGCGCGCGAGATGTTCGAGCCGGGCGACTTCGTCGAGGCCTTCCTGGACACGCCGTTCGAGGTGTGTGCCAGGCGCGACCCGAAGGGCCTGTACTCGCAGGCCGACTGCGGGTCCCTCCCGAACATGACCGGTGTGGGCCAGGAGTACGAGATCCCCGAGCACGCGGACGTGGTGGTGGACGGCGCGCTCCCCCTCGCCCAGGCGGTGGAGGTGCTAGCCGGCGCCCTGGTGCCCGAACACCACGAGCCCTAGGCCGCGGCCGCAGCAGACAAGAACGAGCCCAGGAGCCTGGGCCCTGTGGGCGTGAAGATCGACTCGGGGTGGAACTGCACGCCTTCGGTGGGCAGGTCGCGGTGGCGGACTCCCATCACCACTCCGTCGGCGGTCTCTGCGGTGACCTCCAGGCAGTCGGGGAGCGACGCGCGCTCGAGGATGAGCGAGTGGTAACGGGTCGCCTCGAACGGGTTGTCCAGTCCGGCAAACAACCCGGTGCCTGTGTGGAATATCGCCGAGGTCTTGCCGTGCATGAGCACCGGGGCCTGCACCACCCGCCCTCCGTAGGCCTGGCCGATGCACTGGTGGCCGAGGCAGACACCGAGTATCGGCAGCTCGCCGCCTAGCTCGGCCACGGCCCGAAGGCTCACCCCGGCGCTCTCGGGCCGTCCCGGCCCTGGAGAGATCACGAGCGCGTCGGGCCCGGCGGCTCGGATCCCGTCGACGTCGACGGCGTCGTTGCGGTGCACGATCGGCTGCGCGCCCAGCTCCCCCAGCTCCTGGACCAGGTTGTACGTGAAGGAGTCGTAGTTGTCTATGAGCAGCACACGCACGGCCACGCACCAATGATGTTAGTGGCGCCGTGTTGCCCGCCCCGTACGCATGGCTATCCTCGGTTGGCGATGGCGAGCTCATCCAAGCGCGGGCCCGGCGCCGCCACCAAGAGGGGACGCTCTTCGGGGCGTACCACCGCCGGCGGCCAGACCCGCTCGACCACGAGCGGCCGCTACACGCCTCCGATCCCGCGCAGCCGCAAGGTCAGCCCGAGATGGATGGGCTTCTCCATTCTGGCGCTGCTGATCCTGGGTGCCCTCGTGATCATCCTCAACTACTTCGACGTACTGCCGGCCGGCCCGAGCGACTGGTACCTGCTGGTCGGAATCGTGATGATCGCTTCAGGGTTCATCGTCGCCACCCGGTACCACTGAGCACCTGGGCGCGAGCCGATAGGCGTGCGCATGGGCGATCGGCGAGCCGAGGATCCGCCAGTTGCTCGACACCTGGCGGAGGGCTCGACTCGTCCGGTCGGCCTATGCGCGCACGTTGTTAGCCCAGCCGCTCGATGATGGTGGCGTTGGCCATTCCGCCGCCCTCGCACATGGTCTGCAGCCCGTAGCGCCCACCCGTGCGCTCGAGCTCGCTCAGCAACGTGGCCATGAGCTTCGCGCCCGAAGCACCCAGAGGGTGCCCGAGGGCGATCGCCCCGCCGTTCACGTTGACCTTGTCCATGTCGGGGTGGAGCTCCTTCTCCCAGGCGAGGATCACCGAAGCGAACGCCTCGTTGATCTCCACCAGGTCGATGTCGTCGATCGACATCTTCGCCTTCTCGAGCACCGACCGGGTCGCCGGTATGGGGCCGGTGAGCATCGTCACCGGGTCGACCCCTGCGAGAGCGAAGTTGCAGAAACGAGCGCGTGGGGTCAGCCCGAGGGCACTCGCCTTCTCCTCGCTCATCACCAGCACCGCTGCGGCTCCGTCGGTGATCTGAGAGGAGTTGCCTGCCGTCACCTTGCCGTCGGGCTTGAAGGCCGGCTTCAAGTTCGAAAGTACCTCGATCGTGGTGTCGGGGCGGATCCCCTCGTCGATGGTGATGGTCTCGCCGGTCGGCTTGCCGTCGTCGTCGCGTATCTCGAGAGTCACGATCTCGCGCTCGAACCGGCCCTCGGCCGCGGCGCGCGCTGCGTGCTGCTGGCTCCGGGCGCCGAAGGCGTCCAGCTCCTCTCGCGACAAGTCCCATTGGTCGGCGATCATCTCGGCCGAGATGCCCTGCGACACCAGCCCGCCACGCTCGGCGTAGCGGCCCATGACGGTCGGGCCGAAGGGGAACCCGAGGTCGCGGACGACCGAGGAACCCATCGGGGTGTGGGTCATGTGCTCGACCCCCGCGGCGATCGCGACGTCGTAGGCGCCGGCGATGACCCCTTGAGCGGCGAAGTGCAGCGCCTGCTGGGAGGAGCCGCACTGGCGGTCGATCGTCGTCGAGGGCACGGACTCGGGGAACCCGGCCGCGAGGACGGCGTTGCGGCCGATGTTCAGGGCCTGCTCACCGACCTGCATCACACAGCCCACGATCACGTCGTCGACCTGGGAGGGGTCGAGGTCGTTGCGCTCGACGAGGGCCTTGAGGGGCTCCGAGGCCAGGTCCACGGCGTGCCAGCCGTGGAGCTTGCCGTTGCGGCGGCCTCCTGGGGTGCGGACTGCGTCGACGATGACGGCGGTGGTCATTTGGTGCTCCTTCCCGAGGGGCGGGGGCAAACTGACTGATCGGTCAAGATTCTCTTACGGAGCGAGATTACCGGTCAATTTCCCCGATCGTCCGTGGAGGGGACCGGGGAATCGTCCCCCTGTAATCTCGCCCCTCGATGGCCGGAACCGTTACCGGACGCCCGAAGGACATGGACCGCTGGCTCGGCGACGGCGGGATGAAGGTGATCGGCCTGGTAGGCGCCACGTTCACGTCCTACGGCGTGGACGGCGAGGACCTCGGGTGGGTCGAGGGCGGCTGGGTGCCGACCGACCTCGCCTGCAACCCGCACGGCACGGTGCAGGCCGGGATCCACTCCCTGGTGCTGGACGCGTGCATGAACTTCGCCATCAACGCCGCCCTCGCAGGCCGCGACCGCACACGCGGGACCCTGGAGATGAAGACCGAGACCATGCGCCCGGCGAGCAAGGGCCACACCTTCGCCCTGAGGGGGGAGGTGGTGCGGATGGCCCGGCAGGTCGCCTACGGCGAGGCATCAGTGCGCGACGGCGACTCCAGGTTGGTGAGCCGCGCGACCGGCACATTTTTGTTGCACCGCGAGGATTAGTTGTACCGAGAGGAGCGCTGCGCGCCTGCTTCTGATCGGCCTCGAGGCGCCGGCGGATCGCTTTGAAGTTCGGTGTCGCCCTCGGGGGGATGCACCCGTCGATGTTCGTCGAGGCCGCGGAGGCGGCCGAGCAACTCGGCTTCGAGTCCTTGTGGCTGCCCGAGCACCTTGTGCTCCCCGTCGAGATGGCCGGCTCGCCCTTCGAGGGATCCGCACACCCGCCGATCCCACCGTCCACGCCGGTCTTCGATTCGTTGCAATACCTGGCGTTCCTCGCCGCTCGCACCAGTCGCGTCCGCCTCGGCACCCACGTCTACAACCTCGCGCTGCGCCATCCCTTCGTGGCGGCGCGCGCGGTGCAGACGCTCGACGTGGTCTCGGGAGGGCGGGCGGAGCTCGGCGTAGGAGCGGGTTGGCTGCGCGCCGAATGGGAGGCCGCAGGGCTCGACTTCGCCAGCAGGGGCGCCCGCCTCGACGAGGCGCTCGATGTCTGCACGAGGTTGTGGACGCAAGAGCGCGTCGAACATCACGGCCGGTTCTTCGAGTTCCCCGAGGTGATGTTCGAGCCCAAGCCCGTGCAGCGACCCAGGCCGCCCGTCCTGGTGGGCGGTGAGTCGCCGGCCGCGCTTCGGCGCGCGGCGCGCTACGACGGCTGGATAGGGCTGAACCACACGCCGAGGTCCGTGGTCGACAAGGTGCGCGTCATCGAGGAGCATCTCGATCGCCACGGTCGCAACGAGACGGGCTTCTCCATGACGGTCGGAGCGACGCTCGGCGACTCGGCGGATGCAGACCTTTCGGGTTTCGAGGCGAGCGGCGTGGACCGGCTGATCGTCAGCCCGTGGAACCGCACCCGCGAGGTGCCCGCAGCCCTCGAGGCCTTCGCCCGGCGATTCATCGGCTGAGTCTTAGCCGATGATTTGTCGGTTGCCTCGACTCAGGGCCGACTGGCAGGCGAGGGCGTGCTGCGTCTGAAGTGCTTCCCCAGCGTCTCCTCTTGGCGTTGGTAAGAGGATCCGATGGCCTCGCCGTACAAGGAGCGCGGAGCCTCCAGCATCCGGTCGAAGGTCAGCTTGCACACGCGCTGGCCGTGCTCGATCACGAAGGGCACGTCGTGGGCCCGCACCTCGAGGGCCGCGCGCGAACCGTCGCGCGGCCCCTCGGGGTCGAACCCGAAGCCCGGGTCGAAGAAGCCCGCGTAGTGGGTCCTGAGCTCGCCGTTGGTCGGGTCGTAGGCCGTCATCTCCGACGCCAGCTCGGGGGGGATGGACACTGCCTCGTTGGACATGAGCAGGTAGAACTTCTGCGGGGAGAGCACGATCCTGTCTCCCTCCTCGTTGTGCACCGGCTCCCAGAACGGTTCGGGGTCGATCGGTTGTTCGCTCGTCAGGTCGAGCAACGGGGCGTTCTCGCGCGCCCGGTATCCGACCTTCCTGGAGGGATCGCCCCTCAGGTCGAGTCCGAGCAGCATCCCGTCGGCCAGCGCGAGCTTCTCGACCGGCACGGGCTCGCCTCCTGAGAACAAAAGCGGATGCTCGTCCGCGTGGAAGTCGCGTACCTCGTCGTCGGTGAGCATGGTCCGGCCGACCGAGAGCCTCAGCTGGTTGAGGGTCAGGTCCTCTCGGAGTCTCACCGCGAAGGAGAGCGGTACGACCTCGAGGTACAGCGGACCCTCGTAGCCGGCGACGATCTCGTCGAACTGCTGACCCTCGTCGGTGATGACACGTGTGAAGACGTCGATGCGCCCGATCGAGCTCTTCGGGTTTGCCTTCGCCCTGACCCCCGGCGGAAGGGCGAGTCTCTCCTTGAGCGGGATCAGGTAGGGCCGGTTGGTCTCGAGGACGGCTCCGCGCCTGTGAAGGTCGAGCTCGTCGATTACGTAGTCCTCGAGCTTGCGTTCGACCGTCTGGTTGCCGGGAAGAAAGCTGCAACGGATGCGATAGGCGGTCTCGCCGAGGCGAAGGTCGAGGCTGGCAGGCTGGGCGTTGGCCTCTGGGATCGTGAAGCCGCCGGCGTTGATCACGCCGCTCGCGATGGCATCGAGCAGGAGCCGTCGCGCGAAGACGCCTTCCCTCCCGGGCGGCAATTCGAGCACGCGCGTCTCTGAAGATGAAGTCGTGGCTTGCGCGCGCCCGATCCTAGGGAGCCCGAACGATGTCCGGGTCACGCATGGGCGCCAAGACCGGCCGCGCAGGGTCCCCCCTCAGGCGGCGGAGCCGCCCAACCCTGCGGGGCAGCCAGAGAACCCTGCCGAGCAGGCCGGGTCCAGTGGCCAGCCCTCGAGGCTGTTAACGCGTGTCCCGGGCCCCTCCGGCTTGCCTGCCAGCGCCTCCGACGTGCCTGCACCGTCCCTCTACACAGCCACAATGGGTTCTTGTATTACGCACAGAGCGTTTGACTCCGCGCTCGCGGTGGTGGCAAACTTGGGGGCGAGAAGTGGCTCCGGCGGCGGTACAGCGCCGGAGGCGCCTGGGGGGTCGCAGGAGGTGCGGATGATGGCGAAGGTGCTGCGCGCGTCGCCGCTCTCCGTCCTCATTGTCCTGGTCGTGGCTGCGGTATCCGTGGTGGGTTTCGTCCTCACTCGGAACAACGCCGCCCAACAAAACCAGCGACTTCTTCGCGACCAGACAGCTCAAGGGGCCCTCTACGGCACGAGCGAGTTCGACAGCATCGTGTCGGAGATCACCGGGCTCGTGGGTCCGGTGGCGGAGTTCAACCAGGGCTCCCTCCAGGGGATCGTGAGCGGCATAGCCGGCGCTACCCCGACCTTCGGGGTCGACGTCTTCCGTCGAACGCCGGAAGGCTCCTTCGTTGCGGTGGCGGCCGCCGGACCCGGCTCCAAGACCGGCCAGGCCGCCGCTGGCTCGCTCGGCGCCACCCTCGAGGCAGCAGTGACGGCGAAGGCGCAGCCCGGGTCCATCGCGCCGCAGTTCGTCCCGGCCCCGGTCACCAGGAGCGGCAACGGCGGAGAGAGCACGATCGGGTTCGCCAGCCAGGTCGCAGGCGTACCTGGTGAGGTCATCTACTTCCAGTTCACGATCAACCCTTTCACCGCCGCCGGGACGCTCGTCGGCAACAAGGGCCCGTTCGAGCTGCTGCGCCTGGAGCTGTACGGATCGTCGAAGCCCAACCCGTCGAGCCTGATCGTCGCCACCACGAGAAACATCCCCCTCTCCGGTGCGATCAGCTCGAAGACGCTCTCGATCGGGACCCGCCAATGGCTGCTCGTGGCCCAGGCCCGGTACCCCCTCGCAGGGACCTTCGCCAGCGCAGCACCTTGGGTCATCCTCGGGCTCGGCCTCTTCCTCGCCCTCCTGCTCGCGGGGACGGTGGAGATCCTGGTGCGACGCCAGCGCTACGCCAACCACCTCGTCGCCGAACGCACCGGTGAGCTCGAGACGACCCTCACGGACCTGCGCAAGGCGCAGGACCAGCTGGTGCGCAGTGAGCGCCTGACAGCGCTTGGCGAGATGGCCTCGGTAGTGGGGCACGAGCTTCGCAACCCGCTCACGGCCGTCATGAACGCTCTTTTCTTGCTGCGCAGGGGAATCGGCGAGCCCGTCCCCGCGGGCAGCGCCAAGCACCTCGACATGGCCGAGCGCGAGACCGGCAAGGCCGCCACGTTGGCGGAGGACCTTACGGCCTTCGTGCGCCCGCGCCAGCCCGTGATGGAGGAGCTCGATCTCGCAGACGTCGTGAACGAGGTGGTCGAGGCGACCCCTCCCCCCGAGCAGGTGGAGTTGGCGGTCGACGCGAGCCCGATCACGGTGCGGGCCGACCGCGGCCAGCTGGTCGAGGTGCTGGCCAACCTGGTGACCAACGCGTACCAGGCAGTCCCAGACGGAGGTTCGGTCAGCGTGAGGTCCGCGACAAACGGGACGGGCGCGGTGATCGTCGTGGAGGACACCGGGCCCGGTCTCGACGAAGCAGTTGCGGACCGGATGTTCGAACCCTTCTTCACCACCAAGTCGAGCGGTACGGGCCTCGGCCTAGCCATCGTGCGCAGGCTGGTCGAGGCCCACGGTGGGCAGATATCGATCGAGAACCGCCGCCCCGAGCACGGTGCCCGTGTGACCGTGCGGCTGCCGGTCAACGGAGTCGGGCAATCCGGAGCCTCGCAGAACGGGGAAGAGCCGTGACCCCGCCGGGCGTGCTCGTCGTAGACGACGAGGAGGACGTGCGCAGCTCGGCTGCTGACATCCTGCGTGGTGAGGGTTACGACGTGGTCGAGGCTTGCGACGGCGAAGAAGCGTTGCAGCTGCTTCGCCGCAGGTCGGTGTCCGTGATGGTGCTCGACGTGCGTATGCCCAGACGTGACGGGATCGCGGTGCTCGACGCGTTGGCGCAACCCCCTCCTGCCGTGGTCGTATCGGCCTACTGCCTCGATCCGAGCACCAAACGCCGGCTGGGGAAGAAGATCGCGGCCTTCTTGAAGAAGCCGTTCCCCCCGATGCGGCTCCTCGAGGAGGTGGCTGCCGCATCCAGCACCACGGTGGGCGGGCGCCCGGAGTCAGCCGGCAACGGGTCCCGGCCACCACGAGACAGCGGAGGACACAAGTGACGATCGCGCCTGGGCCCCCGGCTCCCATCAAGTACCCGGCAACCCCGGGGGACGACGTGGAGCTCGCCGGTACCTCACCCGACCTCGATCCCGTCGAGGACGTCAACTCGCTCGTCCTCGTGGTGGACGACGACGAGTCGATGCGCCAGAGCCTCATCGACGTGCTCGCCACGGCCGGCATCAGGGCGCTCGGATGCGGGCGGACCGACGATGCCCTCGAGCTTCAGAGCCTCCATCGCCCCGCGGTCGTCGTAGTCGACTACCGGCTGCCGGACGGGAGCGGGATCGACCTTGCGGTCGCCCTCAAAGAGCGAGACCCTGAGGTGCCGGTACTGCTACTCACCGGTCATGCATCGCTCGACAGCGCCATCGCCGCTGTGGGCCAGCTCGACGCCTACCTGATGAAGCCCGTCGCGCCACAGACATTCCTCAAGACGACGCAGAACGCGCTTGCTCGGCGTGGACTCGTAGTGGAGAACCGCAGCCTCGTGAAGAGGCTCCAACGGCTGAACGCCTACCAGGCGCTCTACGACCCGCTCACGGGACTCCCGAACCGGGCGCTCCTCGACGACCGCCTCGGCCAAGCCCTCGCCACGGCACGCCGCGCGGGCAACATCGTGGCCGTGCTCTTCGTGGACCTCGACACGTTCAAGGTCGTCAACGACCTCTTCGGCCACCATGTCGGCGACCAGCTCCTGCGCCAAATGGCCGAGAGGCTCGCCGCAGCGCGCCGCTCGTCGGACACCGTGGCGCGCTTCGGGGGAGACGAGTTCGTCGTCGTCTGTCCCGACGTGAAGACTTCCGCCGCAGCCTGCCGAATTGCGGAGCACCTACTCTCGGAGCTCGCTGCGCCGGCCGAGGTCGAGGGCCTAGAGCACCGGCTCACAGCGAGCGTGGGCATCGCCCTCAGCGGCCCGGGGATGGCGGGCCAGAGCTCGGAGACGCTCCTGCGCAACGCCGACACCGCCATGTACCGCGCCAAAGAGGAGGGTGGCGCTGGCTGGGAGCTCTTCGACGACGCGATGCGAGACCGCGTGCTCGAACGCTTCGAGGTGGAGCGCGGCCTTCGCACCGGGATCGATGCTGGCTCGCTCGCCCTTGCCTACCAGCCTCTGGTGGACCTCGCCACAGGTGCCGTGGTCGGGGCGGAGGCCCTGCTTCGGTGGCACCGCGAGGGGTACGGGACGATGTTGCCCGGGTCGTTCCTCTCGGTCGCCGAGGAGTCCGGCCTGATCGTCCAGATCGGCCGGTGGGCCCTCGAGAACGCCCTCAGCGAGCTCGAGTCCGCGCGTGCGCAGGGTTGTATCCCCGAGCCCTTCCGGATGTGGGTCAACGTCTCTCCGCACCAGCTGGCCAACCCCCACTTCGCCGAGACCGTCGCCGAGCTGATGGAGACCCACGGGGTCCCGGCCTCGATGCTCGGCATAGAGATGATCGAGGAGGCGCTGCGCGACGCGCGGGCCACCGAGATTGTGCTGAGAGGGCTCCAGGAGCTCGGTGTGTCGGTAAACCTCGATGACTTCGGGGCCGGGCACTCCAACCTCTCCTGGCTCCAGGACCTGCCGATATCGGGTCTCAAGATCGATCGCCGCTTCGTGGCCAGTCTCGACGTCCCCGACGGCGCTCGTGGCATCGCCATCGTCGAGGGCCTGCTCGGTCTGGGGCACGCTCTCGGGCTCTCCGTAGTGGGCGAGGGAGTCGAGACGCCGGCGCAGGCTCGAGCCCTGCGCGAAATGGGTTGCGAGCTCGCCCAGGGGTACCACTTCGCCTACCCGGGAACCCCCGAGCAGCTCTGGGCCTCGGTAGGGACGTCCACGATGCGTGCCCAGCGGAGCGCTCAGCCCGCCCGATAGTCCCCGTTGGGCCGGCGGCCAACAGCCCACATTGGGCCGGCGGCCAGCAAGGCGCTCAGGCGGCTGCCAGTCGCACGCCGGCCAGTGTTGAGCCAACGTTGCGTTACGCACTCGAATCCTCGGGTCCAGGCTACGGATTCCTCACGTTGCTCACGCGCAGAGATGGTCGTGCTACTTCAAATCCCTTCGTAATCGGCGCCGTCCATGAGTGAACCTGGCGATCGGGTCACGCCCAGAGAGATTCGTGCCACGTCCAGTCTTTTCATGTACACGCCTCGCCCAAACAGTCCGTATCCCTTCACGCGCAGAGATGGTCGTGCTACATACCGTCCCCTGTAGATGCGGGCAGAACCGTGGCTGGCGAACGCGTGCACGCCTCGCCTAGGGTCGCGTGGCAGTGGCTCACGAGTTCGTCTTCGTTCTGACGAGCGCCCGTTGTCACAGCGGTCCGACGTTCGGCGTTTTTCAGGTACCGGTTTCTGCGAGGCCCGCGATCGAGGGGGCCGGTGAGCACATGGTCCGCCCGCTCTCGTAGAGTCTGGTACGCATTGCTTGGGGCGGCTGGAACTTCAGCGCCTGAGAAGGCTGAGAAGTCTGAGAAGGCTCGAGCTAGCTGAGGGCCAATCGAGCATGGATGGAGGAGATTCGATGACCAACCGCGATCACGGGAAAGCAGGCATGCCCGGGATATCCCGCCGCCTCTCGGCTCGAGCGGCCTCGTCTCTGACGGCGTTGCTGACGATCGCCGGTACGGCGGCCTTCTTTGTCGCGTCTCCGGCACAGGCCGCGACGCAGAAGAGCGCCACGCCCCACGCGGTCACCACCACGAACCTCGGCTACACGGCCCTGGCCTCGCCGGTGCGCATTGCCGACACGCGCACGGGCGCGACGGATCCCTCCACCTACGCGGGCAAGACCCTCGCACCCGGCGCATCGCTCACCGTCGACATGCCCTCCTCGGTGCCCTCGAACGCCGGCGCCATCGTCGGCCAGCTCACGGCGGTGGTCCCCGCCGCCGGCGGCTACCTGGCGGCGTACCCCGCCGGTGGCACGGCACCCAGCACCGCGAGCGTGAACTTCGTCGCAGGGCAGATCGTGGGGAACCTGGTCACGGTCGGTCTCGGGACGGACGCGTCGACTAGCGCCCTCGCCGTCTCGATCTTGAACGGCGCGGGCGCGAGTGCCGGCAACACCGACTTCACCTTCGACCTCTACGGCTACTACGCCCCGCAGACCGCCTCCTCGGGCGCGGCGTACGTCCCGATGACTCCGGCACGAATCGTCGACACCAGGACCGGCTCGGGCTTCGCCGGCGCCGGTGACACGCTCGGCGCGGGTGACACCCTCAACGTCACGGTCGCGGGCGGCAGCACCGGCGTGCCCGCAACCGCCACCGGAGTCGTCGTCAACATCGCTGTCGTCAACACCACCGCTCCGAGCTACATCGAGAGCTATCCCGCGGGCTCGCCGCCGGCGAAGCCGACGGTCAACCAGAACTGGGTCGCCGGTGAGATTCTCTCCACCAAGGCCATCGTCGGGGTCGGCTCCGGCGGTGATATCACCCTGTTCAACGATGCCGGGAGCACAGACGTCGTGATCGACCTCGACGGGTACTTCACAGCGGCGGGCACGAGCGGCGACCTGTTCAACGCGCTCGCGACCCCCGCGCGCCTCGCCGACACCCGGCCCAACCCGATCTCGTCCGGCGCAAGCCTCAGCGTTACGGTCGCCGGTTCCAACGGCATCCCCGCCAACGCCGTCGCCGGCGTGCTGAACGTCACTGACCTGCCGAGCGTCCCCAACTATCTCACCGTCTACCCGGCCGGGCAGTCGGCGCCCACAGCAGCAGACGTCAACTACGTGACCGCCGACACCTCGATGATCGTAGGTAACGCCTCCTACGCCACACTCGGCACCGGAGGAGCGGCCGACATCCTCGACTCACCTGGGGCCTCGACGGGGGCCAACATCGTGGTCGACGCCTTCGGCTACTTCGCGCCCGTGACCGCCTCCGGAGTGACGGTGACGGCGAACCCGGCCACCCTCCAGGCGAACGGCGCCTCCATGTCCACGATCACGGTGACCGTGACCCACAACGGGACGGCGGTGCCGAGTGACCCCGTGTCGCTGACGACATCGGGAGCGCCCGCCGGAGCCTGCGGGACGATCATCACCGCCAACCCCACGAACACCAGCGCCTCCGGTGTGGCGACGTTCACCTACACGTCGAGCACGACAGCAGGCACGTGCACGCTCACCGCGACTGAGGCCGACTTCGCCCAGAGCGGCACGGGCACGATCACCCAGACGGCCAACAACACGGTCGCTCTGGCGGCGAACCCCCAGAGCATTCCCGAGAACACCCCCTCGAGCGCGAGCTCGACCACCACGCTCACGGCCACGGTGCTGAGCCCCACGGGCACACCGGTCTCGGGTGACACGGTGACGTTCACCACCTCGAGCTTCCCCTCGGGGGCCTGCGGCGCGGCCCCGGCGAGCGGCGTCACCAATGCAGCGGGAGTGGTCACAACCACCTACATAGCCGGGACGGCGGTCGGGTTCTGCACGTTGACGGCCACCGAGTCGGCGAAGTCCCAGACAGGCTCGACCGACGTGGACCAGACCCAGACGCCCGCGCCCGCCAACACGCCCTACAGCGTGACGGTGAATGCCTCGCCTGCGACCCTGCAGGCCGACGGTAAGTCTGTCTCTACGGTCACCGTGACCGTGAAGGACTCGACTGGCGCGGCCGTGTCGGGTGACCCAGTGATCCTCACGACCTCGGCCAACCCCACCGGCAGCTGCGGGACGTTCGGCTCGAGCACGGGCACCACCAGCGCGAGCGGCACGGTCAGCGAGACGTACACCGCCAGCACGACCGGAGGTGTGTGCACCATCACCGCGCAGGAGGCGGTGGACGCACAGAGCAGCCCGACCACCATCACGCAGACCGCCACCAATACCGTGACGGTGTCGGCAAGCCCGACCGACGTCCCCGCCAACGGCACGGCGACCTCGACGGTCACGGTGACCGTGAAGGGTTCCACCGGCGCGCCCGTGCCGGCGGACACCATCACGCTCACGACCTCTGGGTCCCCGGCAGCGGCGTGTGGGGCGCTCAACTCGACGACAGGCACGACGAACAGCTCCGGAGTGGCCACGTTCACCTATACGGCCAGCACCACCTCCGGCTTCTGCACGATCACCGCGACCGAGGCTTCCGGTGGCCAGAGCGGCAACGGCCAGATCGACCAGACGAGCCTCGTGATGCCTTCGTCGATCACGGCCAGCGCGAGCCCCTCGACGGTCCCTGCCGACGGCGCCTCGCAATCCACGGTCACGGTCGTCGTGAAGCAGAGCAACGGCTCGGGTGTGCCGGGTGACACCGTGGCGCTTTCCGCCTCTGGATCTCGGTCCGGTGTCTGCACGGACACCAGCGTCGGCGGGACCGGCCCCACCACTCCTGCGAGCACGACCACGAGCGCAACCGGTGTGGCCACGTTCACGTACACGGCGGGCACGACCGGCGGAACCTGCACGATCACGGCGACCGAGGCCGATGCCGACCTGAGCACGACCACCGCGATAGCCCAGAGCTCGAACAACACCGTCACGGTGTCGTCCTCCAGCGTCCCTGCTAACGGGACGTCGACGACGCCCGTCACCGTCACCGTGAAGAACCCCGCCGGCACGGCGGTGAACAACGACAGCGTCAATCTCGTGACTTCGGCCAACCCTGCGGGCTCGTGCGGGACGCTCGGCGCCTCGAGCGGCACCACCAACGGCTCGGGGCAGCTCACCGAGACGTACGTGGCCTCGTCGACGGTCGGCTTCTGCACGATCACCGCGACCGAGTCGAACACGGGCCAATCCGGCACGGGCGTGGTCGACCAGACGTCTGTCGCAGCCGCCAACACGCCGTACACGGTCACGGCGGTACCGTCGACCGCCAGCGTCCCGGCGGACGGAAAGACCACCCAAGGTGAGACGTTCACCGTGAAGGACTCGACCAGCACCGCCGTGGCGAACGACCGGGTGAACTTCACCTTTGCGCCGAGCGCGACGGGCTCCTGCGGGACGCTGACCCCGGCAGGGCCCTACACCACAAACGCGAGCGGCCAGGTCGCGGTCACCTACACGACGAGCACCACCGCAGGCACGTGCACGATCACCGCACAGGAGGCTGTGGACGCCCAGATCGGCTCGGCGGTGATCACCCAGACCGTCGCTCCCAACACCGTGACGGTGACGGGCAACCCGACGGCGCTGAACGCCACTACCATGACCTCGACCGTCACGGTCACGGTGAAGAGCCCGACCAATACGGCAGTGTCGGCTGACACCGTGACGTTCACCTTGACCGGGAGCACGTGCGGGACGATCGCCCCGGCGGGGCCCTACTCCACGAACGCGAGCGGCCAGGTGGTGGTCACCTACACAGCGGGTGTCGCGATCCCCTCTGGGGACTGCACGATCACCGCGAAGGAGGCCAACACTAACGCGACCGGCTCGGTGATCATGGTCCAGACGGCGACCACCTAGCGCACCGAATGGGGGACGTGGCGCGAACCACGTCCCCCATTCGGCTGTCGTTTGCGGCCAGCCCCCGCGCCTACCTCAGCGCTCGGCTAGCGGTGTCGTCGTAATGGATCTCGGCGCGTGAGAGCTTCACGAGCCAAGCGGCGTACCCGAGGAGCCCCGCCCCGAACAGCACAGTCGCCCCCCCCGCCCCGAGCGGAGGCGCCCACGTCCCGCCGAAAGGGTTGAGCGGTCCTCCCAGCCCCACCGTGTACCGGCGCAGCGCGAGCAGGAACATCGCCGCCTGGGCTACGACCGTGGCACCGACCATCAAGCCGGCGGGTCTGAACCCGACCCTCTCGAGCTGCCGGTTGGACGACAGGGCGTAGGCGGCGACCACGGGGATCCCCACCGCCAGAGGAAGCGTGTAGCGGCCCTGCCAGGCGAAGCCGATCCTCGCTGCCACGGGCACCTGCAATACGACCGGTACAGCGACCGTTGCCACCGCCACGCCGGCGAGCACCCAAGAGGCGCGTCGCGCCCCGAATGCGAGCCCGGCACCGAGGGCGAGTGCGACCAGAGCGAACCAGAGATAGAAGGTGAGCGTCGGCGCAGGCGTGTCGAGCCAGCCGACGATCCCGACCATCTCCCGGAGGAACGCCTCGGTCTCGCCTATGCCGGTCTCGATCAGGCTGGAGAGCGGCGTACGCGGGTGAGGAGTCCCGCTCGGGAGGACCGCGAGGGACGAGTAGTTGACCGTCCACCACGCCGAGAAGCCGGCGCTGGCGCCGGCCACCGCTCCCCACGCCCACGCCACGCGGTCTCGCGCCACCGCAGCGATGCAGGGCCGCCGTGCCAGGGCCAGGAGTCCTACCACTGCGAGGCCGAGCCACAGCCACGAGACACCCCTCATCTCGACCAGCACAGCCGCCGCGAACCCCACGCGGGCCATGAGCCTGCGGCTCGTCGCCAGTACGTTGTCGGTCAGGAGGACCAGCCCCGATATCCAGAGGTCCAAGGCGGCAGCGATCTCGACGCTGTTGGGGTTCACCGTCCCGTTCAGGAAGAGCACCATCGGGGTCACCGCGATCGCCAGGCCGAGTACCCCCAGCCGAGCCCAGCGTGACGAGGCGGCCGACTCGAACGCCGAGGCCAGCAGTGCGCAGCACACGAGGGCGCTCAGCATCCTCATGAGGCGGACCCCAGCGCCCGACTCCAGCCAGAGGCTCGGCAGTCCGACCACCAGGTAATAGAGCGGTGGGTAGCGCCCGACGTAGGTGTACACGCGAAGACCGCGCGCAGAGCCGCGAAACGTTGGCGAGCAGGACGCAGCTATGTCCGGCTGCATCGCGAAGCACCGGGGCACCGCCGGCGACCTGGCGAACACCGCCGGCACTTGCACGGCCACGTACGCGGACGGGCCAGCGCGCGTGGGTGGCGCAGGAGTGCCGAGGAACTCACCGCGCACGACCGCAGCCGCCTTGATGATCTGTGCGGGCTCGTCCGGCGCGGCGGTGAGCGGGGTGGCGAGGCTCCACGCTGCGCTCAACGCGAACAACACGACCAGCGTCACCCACCACCGCCTGCGCGAGCCCATCCAGCTGGCGAGCGAGCCAGCCAATGAGATCAGCGAGCCGGCTAGTGGGTTCAGCGAGCTCAGGACCCCGGACCCCCAGAGCCGCGTCCCACGTGTCGCGTGCCACGCCGCAGCGCCCCACTCGAGAGGTCGTGCCCACGCGACGCGGTAGCGGGTCGACGTCGGCATCGGCAGAGGTTATCGAGGCGGGCTCACAAAACCGCTGATCAGCAGGGACCCGGTCCTGGTTGGGGTCCTGCCTACACTGGTCCGGCAATGTCCGAGACGGTGCACGGCCCGAAGACGATGGCGAAGCTCCACACCGAGAAGACCGACACGTCTCATCCGCCAAGCGCGGTGCCCGCAGCCGTCTACGACCAGTCCTACTACGACTCCTACGGCGCCCGCGACGAGTCGGGCGCGCCGATCGTGCGCCCTTATCGACGCGGGACCAACTGGGACACCTTCTTCGCGCACATCGCCGACTGCATCGTGGACAGGCTTCGGCCCGCCACCGTGCTCGACGCCGGATGTGCGATCGGCCTCCTCGTCGAGGCGCTCAGGGACCGCGGCGTGGACGCGAGCGGCTTCGACCTCTCGGAGTGGGCGATTTCCCAGGTTCCCGAAGCTCTCGCGCCGTACTGCCGCGTGGGGTCGCTCGCCGAGGAGATCGACGGCCGCTACGACCTGATCACCTGCATCGAAGTCATAGAGCACCTCCCGGCACACGAGGCCCCGGACGCCATCGCCAACATCTGCCGCCACACCGACACCGTGCTCTTCTCGTCCACCTCGGACGACTTCGAGGAGCCCACCCACATGAACGTGCAACCGCCCGACTACTGGGTGTCGCTCTTCGCCGCGCGCGGCTTGTACCGCGACGTCCGGCACGATGCCTCCTACGTGGTGCCGCACGCGATGTTGTTCCGCCGACGGCAGTGGGGGATGGAGGAGCTGGCCGAGCACTACGACAGGGCTTGGTGGCAGCTACAGCAGACCCTGCTCGGCGTGCAGGCCACGAACCAACGCCTGGTCACGCAGCTCGAGGAGGCCAGGGTGGCCGTCGCCCAGCTCCAGCCGGCTCTCGAAGTGGCCACCGAGGCCTGCGGGCGCGCCGAGGCCGAGCTCGCCGATCTGCAAAGGCGCCACGACGCGTTGGTGGCTGACCAGGCCTCCCCCGAGCGCATCGAGCTGGCGAAGTCCGAGGAGCAGCCCTGGTGGATCGGCCACGAGACCTTCCTCGCCCTCCAGGAGAGCCGGGACCGCTTCGCGCGCGAGCGCGACGAGTCTCGTCGCAAGCTCGAAGAGGCGCTGTCCGAGCAGCGGCAGGCACAGGAGCATTGCGCACGCGCCGAGATGGAGTTGGCGGAGCTGCGAGACCGTCAGTCGCGCGTCGCCCCGGGCTTCGGGGCCGGCAGCGGAGACATCGCCAAGCTCTCCGCCGATTCGGAAGAGCTGGAGAGGCTCAGGCGGACCAAGCTGCTGCGCTACACGAGCGCCGCGCGTCGGCTCTACGGCCGCCTACTCCGGGGCTCGAGCCCGTGACTTACCCATTCAGGACGGGACGGGGCAAGCGACCGAGGCCGAGGAGTGGGCTGTGCCCCACCCGCCGGTGCCCGGGCTACGGGGCTCCCGGACGTGAGTCCTGAGAAGTCACCTGCGCCACTGCGTCTTCGAGGACCGAGACCTTCGCGTCGGACAGTGGCTCCTCCGGGAAGAACTCGTGATGGATGGTCAATGCCTCGTCGACACTCGATAGCTCCAAATGACTCACCAGCAGCGCAATGTCCTCCAGATCACCGAGGCGCCGTCCGGCGGCGATCTTCATCGCGAGGAGCTGGCGATCCGACACTCGCATCACCCGCAGGTTCGGGTGATCGAAGACCGCAACGGGGTGGCGCTGCTGGTGATCGGTGCGCGGCAGGTACACGGTCCCCTGCTCGTTCAGCCACCATCGCGGGAAGCCCATTTGCGCGGCGACCTCCTCGATCGCACGTTGGACCTTGCCGCTCGATGCATAGCGAGCATCTAGATCCTTTGTCGGGCCCCGTTCCTCGAAAGCCGACAGCATGGCGCCACCACCGAACAGGTAGACGTCTAGGACGATCCCTTCTCTATGGGAGATGACCGCCAGGCGGCGAAACGCCTCGAGCATCAGCTCGCGTGTGATGTATGCGTCCTCGCTCAAGCCCGGTCGAGGCTCCTGCGTTCGAGGAACACGCCTCGGCGAAGAAACGAAGCCGGCGACGTGATTCGCGCTTCCACCCGCGCAGACGGAGTGTCGAAGCAATACCATGCCCGAGACAAGAAACGCTCGGGCTCGCAAGTCCAGTGCGGGACAGGGGCGCCGTCGTGGAACGCCAGGTGCTCGCCAAGAGCGCCCAAGAACGCGTCCCAACGGGCGTCACCTGTAGGACGTGGTCGTTGCCCGAGCAGACGGCTTCGGCCCGGAGCCTCCTCGAAGGTGAACTCGGTGAGGAACTCGCGTACGTGCAGCCACGGGTCAGAGGTCCCGCCGGTGAGTTTGGCCCCCGTCTGGGCGACGGTCATGGGCCGGTAGCCGGTCAACTCCAGTTCGGTGAGCTCGACGCGCACCTCCATTCCGACTGCTTCGAGGAGGCGCCACAGGGTCGGTATCGACGGTTGGCGGCGATGTCGTTCGTACGTGGAGATCATCGCCTGGGAGACCCCTGCGCGGCGGGCCAGCTCTTCCTGGGAGACTCCCGCCTGCCGGCGGGCGGCCACGAGGAGGTCCCCGGCGAGGTCCTTCTGTTCCGGGCCCACGCCGAGGAGTATATCGGATCGTTTATGGGATGCCAACAGGCCGGCCGAGCCCCTGCAGCGCTGTGCGCGGAGGGTACGGCTCCAGGTCCATCGGACGGTACGGCTCGTCGTTGGCCACCGACACCCACGACGACGAGGAGGTCGTGCCGCCCGAGGCAGGTCGCGGCCGGACCTGCTCGAGGATCGACAGGTAGCGCCTCCCCTGCACGGCCGGCGCGAACTGGAGCAGCGCATCGCGCCGTGCGCGCGCGCCGAGCCGCGCGCGCAGGTGGGCGTCGTCGAGTAGCTCGCCGACGCCATCCACCCACTCCGGAAGGTCGCCCGCCAGCATCCCGTTCTTGCCGTGCCGGACGACCTCTCGGAACGGCTGGGTGGGGCTCGCCACCGTGGGGGTGGCGGTGAGGGCCGCCTCGAGCCACTTCACGGGGGACTTGGCCTCGTTGAAGAGGGTCGCGGGCTTCATCGGGGCCAGGTTCACGTCCAGGTCCCGGAGAAGCTCGGGGAGCTCGGTCCATTCGAGCAGCGGACGGCGGCGCACCCTCTCGCCAAAACGCGCCAACATCTCCGAGGGCTGGACCAGCCCGACGAGCCACAGCTCGATGTCGGGACGCGTCTCCAGCAGCTCGGCCACCGCCGGCTCGACGAACTCCCAGTCGTCGGAGTGCGTGCTCGTGCCGCTCAGGTAGCCGATGCGCCGCGGGCCCTCACTGCGTGGGCGATGCAGCGCCTCGTCCGACAGCCGGCCGAGCACGCGGCCGACTCCGTTGGCGAAGCGGTGCGCCGGGACGGCGGCCAGCACCGTGGCGCGCGAGCACAAGAGCTCAGTGCTGCCGATGAAGGCGTCGCACTGCTCCATCGTCGTGCGGTAGCGGCGCACGCCCTGCCAGTAGAGGGAGACCTCCTCCTCGGGCAGGTGCCGCAGCGAAGGAATCTCCTCGGGGAGGTCGGGGTCGAAGACGAGGTCGTCGACGTCGAAGACGACGGGCTTGGTGAGGCGTCGAAGTCGGTGGATGAGATCGAGGACCTGCAGCGTCGCGGGCACGCGGTAGAAGACGACGACGTCAGCGTCCTCGGAGAGCCTCTCGACGTCGGGGTGCAGGTAGTGCCGCACGTCGCTGTGGACTCCGAGCGAGGCGAGCGCCTCGGCTGGCAGGTGCGTCCGGTAGCGAAGCGGTGCCCCGTCGATGCCGACCACGAAGAGCACCCGGCTCACGCGGTGGGCCGGAACGGCTCTCGTGGTCCGAAGCGCCAGCAGGTCGTCGTAGATCTTCACGAGTTGGTCGACGTGGTCCTCCACCGTGGGGAGCTCTATGCTCCTGCACCCCTCCCGGAGCCGGGGTAGCAGCTCGGGGTCCTCGACGAGGCCGCGCAGCGCGTCAGCTAGGGACACGGGGTCGGCGGGCGGCACGACCAGGCCGTTGAGGCCGTCCTCCACGACCTCTTCGGGCCCGAGGCAGCTCGAGCACACGACGGGCACGCCGTGCGAGATGGCCTCGCGAGTGAGTGTCGAGTACGACTCGTGGACCACCGAGGGCACGACGAGCACGTCGGCGCCCGCGAGCACTTGATCCAGCTCCTCCGGAGGAAAGGCGGGGAGGTTCTCGACCGGGAGGTCCTCGGCGTCCAAAGGCAGCTCCGAGCCGAAGCAGATGAGCCTCCAGCCGACGGTGTGGGCGAGCAGCCGAGCCGCCTCTGCCAACACGGCGCTCCCCTTCATTGGGCTCGAGCCGCCCGCGTAGAGGATCGTGATCCGCCCCGTGGTCGTCGGAGGGCGAGTCGACACGGGGAGAGCTCGGACCATCGCGTCGGAAGATGCGGATGGTTGCGTGGCTTCCGAGGCACCAACCGACACGCCTGGACGAGTCGGCGGCCGGTCGGTGCCCGGCTCGAGCACCACCACCCGGTCCGGGTCCGCGCCGTTGGCGACGGCGACTGCCGCCGCGCTCTGCGACACGGGGAGGATCACGTCAGCGCGCTCGAGCGCCCTCGACATGAAGGAATTGCGCTCCTCGAGCCAGGCGCGGCCCACCTCGCACCCGCAGTTGCCGGCGTCGACGACGGGGCAGCAGGGTTTGAAATCGCGGTCACAGAGGAACTGGCGCGCGCACCACCACCAGAAGTCGTGCAACGTGATTGCCACCGGGAGCCCGCGGTCGGCGGCCTCGTGCACGAGCCCGGCACCGAGGGTCTGGAGCGAGTGCAGGTGCACGACGTCAGGTCGCAATTCGTCGAGCCAGGAGCCGAACTGACGCGCCACCTCGGAGTTGTCGAAGTGGCGGCGGTCCCAGCACCCGAAGTAGGTCGCCACCCAGTGGACCGCGACGCCCTCGTCGTCCTCGTCCCACGCGCTGAACATCGGGTGCTCGACTTCGTCCCCGATCCAGCCGGCGAAGACCGATACTTCGTAGCCCCGGTGGGCGAGCGAGCGGGCGCTACGCTGCGGGACCAGCGTCCCTCCGCTCAAGAAGTTCGGGGGATAGTGGGCGGAGACCATCGCCACTCGCAGTGGTCGCGTCCGGGCCATCGAAGAGAGAGTACGCCGCAGCATGCGCCTCGAAGACCGCTACGTCACCCTGCTCATCAACTGCCTCACGCGAACCGGGTTCGGGGAGCCGCAACCCGAGGCCAAGCTCGGCGACGACCTGGACGCCGAGACGAAGGCGAAGATCGACGAGCACCTGCGTGCCCACGACCTCGTGGTGGTGCGCGACGTCCATGCGGACCCGTCGGTGCGCGAGGAGGGCAGGGACTGGCCGCCGCCCGGAGAGGCCGAGACCATGATCGGCCTGGTGCGCGCACGGCACCTCGCCGAGTGCGTCGAGCAGGTCGTCGCCGACGACGTGCCGGGCGACCTGCTGGAGGCTGGAGTGTGGAGGGGTGGCTCCTGCATCCTGATGCGCGGCGTGCTCGAAGCATTCGGCGACACCGACCGCTGCGTGTGGGTGGCTGACTCGTTCGAGGGTCTGCCCAAGCCCGACGCCCAGCGCTACCCCGCCGACGAGGGCGACGACCTGTGGACCTTCGAGGAGCTCGCCATCTCGCTCGAGCAGGTGCAGGCCAACTTCGCGCGCTACGGCCTACTCGACGATCGGGTGCGCTTCTTGAAGGGCTGGTTCGAGGACACCCTCCCGACGGCGCCGGTCGAGCGCTTGTCTCTGCTGCGGGTGGACGGCGATCTCTACTCCTCGACCACGCAGGCGCTCGAGTCGCTGTACCCGAAGCTCTCGCCGGGCGGCTGGTGCATCGTCGACGACTACGGGGCGGTACCCGCTTGCCGCGCCGCTGTAGACGACTTCCGCTACGAGCGAGGGGTCGACGAGCCGATCGAGCAGATCGACTGGACCGGGGTGGCCTGGCGCCGGCGCTGACCTCTAGCTGCTCGAGCCCGAGGTGTCAGGGCTCGTGATCTCAGCGCCCGAGGGTGGCGCACAGGAGGAGCTCGACGTCCCGGACCCCGCACCCGAAAAATCGGAGCCGGCCGATCCACCTGTCGACGCGCTCGTGGGACAGGTTGCGCTAGTGGGCGGACCTAGAAGCCCGGACACGGAACCGAAGAACGCCACTAACAGATCGCCCTGGCTCGGCGTGACCACGTCGGCCACGAACGGCACCGGTGGCGAGTCCGCGCCAGGGCCGTCGAGCCACGTGCCGGTGCCACGGTAAAGCGAGTTGACGGATTCGCCGCTGACGGTGGTGTCGACGAGACCCGCTCGTAGCTGGAAGACGTACGGCTCAGATGCGCCAGGTTCGGTGAGGTTCACGACAAGCACTGGGTCGTCGGTACCGGCAAGACATATTCCGGCCACGGTATCGACTGGACCCGAGCCACCGTCACCGGAGAAGGTCCCCTGTCCTTCCCACTGGAACGCGGAAGAAGCGCTCGGAAGGACCATGGAAGCGGTGAAATAGGCGACAGCGGACTCTCCCGAGGGTTCCGGTGCCGAGGCGGTGATCGGTCCAGGGGCGGCCACGGGGAACGATGTGGTCCAAGGGCAGCTGCCGGGCACTGCCGGCGCGCCCTGGGCGGCGGAGGTCGTCGTGGCCGAATCAGAGCTGCCCGATGTTGTGGAGCCCGCGGAGGACGTAGAGCCCGAGTCGCTCGATGAGCCTGAGCTAGTCGTAGGGGAGCCCGTCGTCGAGCCCGCTGAAGACGACGAACCCGAGCCGGTGGCGCTTGCTGGATCGCTGGAAGAGGACGAACTGCTCGTCCCCGAGCCACCGGAGGAATCCGACGAGCCTCCGGTCGTGTCCGAGCTCGAAGCGGCGTTGCTCACCCAGCTCCACGCGTTGTTTCCCCCCGGTGCCGCCAACGAGCCGGTGCTAGAAGCCGATGTAGTCGAAGGGGAGGTCGAAGATGGAGACGGAGAAGAAGCCGATGACGAGGTAGCCGATGTACGTGAGGTACCCGAGGCTCCGGCGGAAGCGGGAGATGTTGGGGATTGCGCAGCCGGAGCCTGAGTGTACGAGCCCGTAGACGCGGCCGCAGCGGCCACCGTCAGCGGTGAGGCCGTCGGTGCCGCAGATGCCTGGCTCACGATTCCCGTGCCCGATCCCACCATGGCCGCCCCAGCTGCCGCGAGCGTGGCGAGGGTTCCCGCCACCGGCACGGACGTCTTCGCTGCGTCGGGTGCGAGCGCCATGATCGTCTGGGACAGCGGGCTGGCTGCGGCTTGCCCCAATGCCTGGGAGACTTGAGAGAGCGGCGAGAGGGATGCCGACGGTGCAGCCGACAACGCAGTCTGCGACACCGCGGAGACGTCGGCGAACGGCACTTGGTGTGCGGGCTCGGTCAGCACACCTCCTGCGTGCATCGCACGAGCCGTGCCGGAGCTCTGGCCCGTGCGCAGTGCCGTCACAGCCTTCTTCGAGGTGCTCGGAGCGAGCGGCCCCCTGACGAGAGGCCCCGAGCGTCGATCACCGCCCAACCTGAATCGTGCTGAGACAAATCTCAGAGGGAGGGCGAAGCCACCGAGCGCTCCGCCCAAGCCCTTCAGCGAGCGCTGGAGCGCGCCTCGCGCTCGGTGCACGCGAGCTCGCGCGTTCGCCTCTGTGACCTTCATCTCCTCTGCGAGCTCGGCGTAGGAGCGCTCCTCGACCTCGCGTAGCACGAAGGCGTCCCTGTACGACTTGGGCAACGACGCCACCGCGTCCGTCACTACGCGCCGTACGTCGGCGTCGCCGAGGGCTTCGTCAGCGCTCGGGACCACTTCGCGGCGCGAGGCCAGTCGATCGTGCAAGCGCCCTTCCCTGAAGCGCCGCGACTGAATGTCGGCGCACGCGTTGGCCAGGATCTGGCCCAGCCATGCACGAAGGTGGTAGTCCCCGCCGAACCGGTCGAGCGCTACGTAGGCGCGTAGAAGCGTCTCCTGCACCGCGTCCTCGGCGTCTCCTGCCGAGCGCAAGCGCCTGCGCGCCTCGGCCATCAAGGAGGAATAGTGGGTGCCCACGATCCGGGCGAAAGCGTCCTCGTCGCCCGCCTGGAACGCCGCCACGAGGCGCCGGTCGTCGAAGGTCTCCAGGGTCTCTGGCTGCACGGCCATCTGGGTAAATCGTCCCCTCTTCGATCCAATACCTACGACGTGGCTGTCCTCGACCCCTACCTGGACTTTTCCGCCGAAGCCTCGTCCTGCCTGACCGTAGCACCCACTCGTGCACGGTGCATGGGTCTTTCGCCCCGAATTCGGCCCCCTCCGACGGTCTACGTGGTCGCTACGGACGGCAAACGCTTCCAAAACGATGCCCCTTGGAGCCCGGCATTGGCAAGGGGATACCCCTGACGGATACCCCCCTAGCGGTCTTCGGCAGCCCGTGACCGCCGCAGCCCCGTTGCCTCCTTCGACCCTCCACTCCCAGCCCTCCACTCCCAGCCCTCCACTCCGTCCTCTTGGCTCCGTCTCGTCCTGTCCTCCCATGCGTCCTCTCGCTCCTGCGGCCCCTCCGGTTCGCTCGGCACTGTGAGTGGTAGCTCGTGCGCAGTGAGACGGGGGATGAGACCGTTTTCATTCGCTGCGGAGTCGCGAGACATCGCTGCGCGATAAAGCGTCCGGAAAATCGGAAGACGGACCCAGAGAACTGTCACAGCGACCTCGAACTTGCAGTTGTCCCCCTTGTAGCGAACCTGGGTCCGGGTCACAGCGAGCTAGTCCTCGCTCACCGATGCGGACGCAGACGAGCTGCCAGAAGAGGTCCGGAACAGATCTAGAGAACGCGGTGACCGATGCTTGACGGCGTCGGTCACCTCGCATACGGTCTGGCCGACGTTGTGTCAGCACCGACACCAAGGAGAGCAACAACATGAAGAAGCAAAGCCCCTCAGGCGGAGAAGCAAGGGGACGTAACCGGTTCTCGGTACGTGTCCTCTCCTTGGCGACGGGTCTCCTGGCGATGTCAGGGTTCGCGGCGGGTATCGCCGCCCAGCCGGCGTCGGCTGCGTCCCCGAACGTCGCGACAGGCCTGGCCTACACGCCTCTCGCGTCGCCGGTGCGCATCGTTGACACCCGCCCGGGTGCGAACGACCCGGCCACCTATGCCGGTAGGACCCTCGCCTCCGGTGCCTCCATCGTGATCGACATCCCCGGCGTGCCGTCCAACACCGGCGCGGTCGTCGGTCAGCTGACGGCCATCGCACCGACGCTTCCGGGCTACCTCAACGCCTCTCCGACGGGTACCGGTTCCTCCGGCACGGCCAACGTGCTCTTCACCGGTAACCAGACCGTGGGCAACTTGGTGACCGTCGGCACGGGGACTGACTCCTCCACGGGCGCGCCCTCGGTGACCATCACCAACGGGCCCTCGGGCAACACCAACTTCGCCTTCGACCTCTACGGCTACTACGCGCCCCAGACGGCGAGCTCCGGTGACGCCTACGTACCGCTCACCCCGGCCCGCATCGAGGACACGAGGATCCAGGGTGGCACCCTCGGTGCTGGCTCGATCCTGACCGTGCCCACTGCAGGCGCAGGCGGCATCCCAGCCAACGCCAACGCAGCGGTGCTGAACGTCGCAGTGACCAACACCACCGCCTCGAGCTACATCCAGTGCTACGGGACCGGCTCTCCGCCCTCGGGCGCGACCCCCACGGTCAACCAGAACTGGGTGGCCGGTGAGACGCTCTCCACCCAGGTGATCGTCCCCATCGGCTCCGGCGGGTCAGTCACCTGCAAGAACGCAGCCGGCAGCACCGACCTGGTCGTCGACGCCGACGGCTACATGACCGCTCCGGGTACCTCGACCGGTGGGTCGTTCCTGTTCCCGCTCTCCACCCCGATTCGCCTCGACGACACCCGGCCCTCCGCCATCCCGGCAGGGTTCGTCCTTGACGTCGCTGTCGCAGGCACGAACGGCGTTCCTTCGAACGCGACCGCCGGTGTCCTGAACCTCACCGACATCGCCCAGGGTCCCAACTACATGACCTTCTACCCGAACGGGGCCGCGGTGCCGCTGGCCGCGAACGTCAACTACACGCAGTTCGACACCTCTTCCACCTTGTCCAACGCCTCGTACGCGACGGTGGGCACCGGAGGGATCGTCGAGCTGTTCAACTCGACCAGCCCGGCTAACGCCGTGGTGGACATGGACGGTTACTTCGCTCCCGCCTCCACGCCTGTCACCACGGGCTCCGTCACCGCCATCACCCCGACCTCCGGGCCCGTCGGCACAGTCGTCACCCCGACCGTGCAGAACCCGTCCGGTGTCACCTCGCTGTCGGTGTCGGGCTGTGGGCTCACCAACCAGGCCCTCAGCGCCTCTTCGACGCCCGCCTACAGCTTCACGATCCCGACCGGCCAATCGCCGGGTACGTGCGAGCTCGTCTTCACGGCGACCGGCACGAGCGGGACCGTGACCACGGACCCAGCCTTCACGATCACGGGGAGCACCACGGGCGGCACGGGCACGGTGACGGCGATCAACCCGACCTCGGGCCCCGCCGGTAGCAACGTCGTGGCCACTGTCACGAACCCGAACGCCGTGACCGCCGAGGCCGTCTCGGGTTGTGGGCTCACGAACCAGAACGTCACCAAGAGCGGCCCGACGAGCACGTTCTCGTTCCAGATCCCGTCGACCACCGCAACAGGCCCCTGCACGCTCACGTTCGTGTCGAACAACAACGACGGCTCGCCGTCGCAGACGTCGACCGCCACGTTCACCGTGACCGCGGGACCGGCACAGACGTCACCGCTCACGACGAGCGCTCCTGACCTCGTGTCGGCCAGCGTGCTCGTGAACGGCAACGGGACCACGACGCCGAGCGTCGTGCAGTACCTGTTCGACAAGCCGGTCACCTGTGCACCGGCCGCCGGCGGCCCGCCAGGGGCGTTCGCCAACTTCGAGCTCATGACGGCCAACACGGGTGCGAACACGAACACTCAGGGGAACTTCGCCAACAACTGCACCGGTACGCCGGGCAACACCGACGGCGTCAACGTCACGTTCCCGCCGGCTGCGATCGCGCTCAGCTACCCGCTGGCGGTCGTGCAGAACACTCCGGCGGGCGAGGCACCGGGCAGCGGGGCCGTGACCGGCACCCAGCCCGGTAACGGCAACGGCCTGCCGAACCCGCTCGGAGCGGTGGCCCTGAACGGCAGCACGGCACCCGGTGGCACCACCCCGGGGCTCACGGCGAGCCCGCAGCTGATGTCGGTGACCCCGATCAACTCGAGCACCGCCGTGTTCACGTTCAACCAGGGCATCGCGGCTTGCAACAACGTCGGTACCGGAGCGGGCGGGGCTACATTCTCCGGCTTCCAGTTCTGGCAGATCAGCGGCGCCCCGACCTTCGATGCCGGAGTCGGCACCACCACCGCCGGCACCTGCATCGCGACCGGCAACCCGCAGGTCACGGTCACCTTCGGCACCGGCGGGACCGGGCCCTTCGGTGAATCGGCCGGCGCCGGGCTCGTCACGAGCGCCGCCAGGTTCGGAGTCCTGCCTGGAGCGGTCACCGCCGCCAGCAACCCCAGCCGGAACCCGTCGGGTGCTGTTCCCGGCCCGCAGGGATCCCTCGGTGGATCGAACACCGAAGGCTGGACCGGTGCTCCGCTGCTCACCACCGTCGCTCAGACGGCCAACCCGAACGTGTACAACTACACGTTCGACACCGGGGTCAGCGGCTCCACCGCCAACCTGGGGGCCGGGGACTTCGAGCTGTACGCCGCTAACTACTCCGCTGGTGTGGCGCCTGCCGCTGCGCTCGGGGCGACCCTGTTCACGGGGACTGCGGCGATACAGAACGGACCGGACACCATCGCCGTGACGTTCGCGATCCCGTCGAACCAGCAGGGCAACATCACCCTGGGCGCCTACGAGTACCAGGGATGCGCCCAGGGCCTCGGCGGTGCGTTCTGCCCGGCAGCGGATGCCACGAACGCCATCACCACCAATACCGGCTCCGAGCCCATCACGCTCATCACCGGCAGCAACGTGGGCGCGACCTTCGGGCCTGACCTGGTGAGCGTGGCCGTCTCCGGTCCGAACACCATCCAGTACACCTTCGACAAGGCCTTTGCGGCCGCGCCGGCCTCAGCTGACTTCTTCGTGATCCCGTCCTCGGGCATTGCGAACTTCGGCGTCGGGGCGACAGCGCTGACCAACGGCGGCACGACCGTCACGGTTACGTTCGCCTCTGCCGCCGTCGTGACCGGAGGCCAGGGTGCAGGTGTCGTGGATGCTCTTGCCGCCGAGAATGGCGTCGCCGCTAACGCGGGGACGGGCCTGTCCGGTGGCTTCCCCAACGCCCCGGGTGACCTGACACTCGGCTGATCACCTAAGGCCGCTCCGAGCGGGTGGCCTGAAGAAGTAGCGCCGAGAGTGCCCCGGCCCCTAGGGGGGGCCGGGGCACTCGGCTTTCTAGCTTGGGCTCGGCTCGGGGCCATCCTGCTCGCCTCCTCTCTTCGGGCGTCTCGGCTCTTCGTCGGGTGCGAGAGGCGCGCCTCGGGCATGCAACGGCGGGCGCCTGAGTGGGTCCGCGAAAGGTGGATCGGTAGAGCGGTCGCTCTTGGCGAGTGTGTGGCGCCTTAGGGCGGCTCAGCGCCCCCCTTCGGCGTCCCCGGAGGCACTGAGGTGTCCCGGGGACCGCTCTGGGCCCGTCCGAGGCCCAGGCGCGTCGCTAACGCCGGAAGATCGGGCCCTTGGGCTCATCCGGGCGAGGTGGCTTGGTCAGGGATGCGGCGCTGGGCGGGGGCTCGGGCGTGCCTGTTGCTCGTACCACGCTGCGGTCTCGCGAATCCCGGCATCGAAGGGTATCGAGGCGACGAATCCGAGCCGCTCGGACGCGCGTGACGTGTCGAGCTTGCGCCTCGGCTGACCGTTCGGTCGGGAAGGGTCCCACTCGATCTCACCGTCGAACCCCACGACGCTGCTCACGGTCATGGCCAGGTCCGCGATCGTGGTTTCCTCACCCGAGCCAACATTGACGGGCTCCGGCTCGTCGTAGATCTCCAGGGCAAGACGAAAGGCGCGTGCGGCGTCGCGGACGTGAAGGAACTCACGGGTCGGTGTGCCGTCTCCCCACAGCCTTACTGAGCGCTCAGCGCTGTCCCGGGCCTCGATGAACCTTCGGATCATGGCAGGGACCACGTGCCCGCGCTCCAGGTCGAAGCTGTCGCCTGGGCCGTAGAGGTTGACCGGCAAAAGGTAGACGATGTTCGAGCCGTATTGCCTGCGGTACGCCTGCGCCTGGACCAGGAGCATCCTCTTGGCCAGGCCATAGGGCGCGTT
>DATKIB010000101.1:0-10113 GCA_035509915.1 Acidimicrobiales bacterium
GTTCTTCCTGGCGATGCCCCCGGAGGCATTCGAGGCGGTGTGGGGCACGGAGTGGTACATCCGAGCCGGAGCGCAGCCCCTGGGCGCCTTCGAGGGCTCTCTTCTCGCTTAGTGGGTGCCCGCCGAGGCTCCTCCGGGCGCGCTCCCCCGGGCCAGGTCAGCGGGCGGGTGCCGACGTGAGAGTCACGTCGCGGGTGAGCTTCTGCTGGCCCCGCCAGAGGGTCACCGGCACGCTCTGACCCGGGGACGCCTTCTGGACCGCCGTGGTCAGGTCCTGGGCGGAGCCGACGGGATTGCCGTCGAACGCCACGATGACGTCGCCGGCCGCGAGCCCAGCGTCGCCGGCCGGCGAACCCGGCACCACGCTCTCGATCAGGGCGCCCGAGGACGGCACGAGACTGAACTGCTGCTGGAGCTGGGCGGTCTCATCGGTCACGTACACGCCCAGGTAGGCCTTGGACGCCGCGGCGGTGCCGCCGTTGCGCAGCTCCGTGATGAGCTTCTCGATCGTGACCGCCGGTATGGCGAAGCCGATGTTCTGGGCGGGCGCGTTGCCGCTCGACGAAGAGGCGACCGCGGTGTTCATGCCCACGACGTCGCCAGAGGAGTCGACGAGCGGCCCGCCGGAGTTTCCCGAGTTGATCGCCGCGTCCGTCTGGATGAGGTTCGAGAGGGTCTCGGTGCTCCCCGTGGTGTCGCCGGCCTGGACCGTCCGCCCCAGCGCGGAGACGATCCCCGAGGTCACCGTCGGGGTGCCCGCCGAGAGCCCGAGGGCGTTGCCGATCGCGATGACCGCGTCGCCCACGACGAGGTGGGTCGAGTCACCGAACGTGACCGGGTGGAGGTCGGCCGGCGGTGAGTCGACCTTGAGCAGGGCGAGGTCGTTGGTCGGGTCCGCGCCCACCAGCGCGGCCTGAAGCGGCGCTGTCTGGTTGTAGACGGTGACGGTGATCGACGTGGCGCCGGCGATCACGTGGTTGTTGGTGATCACCTCGCCTGCAGAGGAGATCACCATCCCCGTCCCCTGGTCCTCCCCGGTCGCAGGCCCCTTGGCGTCGATGGAGACGACCTCCGGCAGCACCCCCTTCACGATCGCCGGGATCGACTGGCCGCCCGCGAGGGCCGGACCGGGCCTCGTCTCCCCGACCCTGATGGCGGGCAGGGTGCTCGAGGACCCTGCACCGAGGCCCTCGGCCACCCCTGCCCCTACCGCTGCGCCCACGACCGCCGACACCACGGCTGTGACCAGCCACTGCGGCGCCCTGCGGTGCGAACGTAGGTCGGCTGGCACCGGGGAATGCGGGTCGCCGAGGGAACCCTCGTGGGAGCCGTCGCCGGGGCGCTCCCCCCCGAGCGCATCGGACCAGCCTTCTTCTGGCGCCGCCCCGTGTACGGCGATCGGCCATGACGAGGGGCCAGCCCCGAACCGGGCGGGCTCCTGGCCGGGGCCGTGGGCGCCGGTGCCGAGCCCGGCGTCTTCGGGGGGCAGACCTCCGCCGGGTGCCCCACCGTCCCCCGTGCCCGGCACCCTGCCCGGGACCCACGTTCTCGAAGCTTCTTCGTGGTTGTCGTCCACGGTCATTCTCCTGTCGGCGTCCCCGGCGGCGGGCGATCCTGGTGAGGCGTGGCGCGCTCTCGACGGCGCGAGGGTCACTCGGAGCGACGCCGCGCGCTTCGCGGAGCCCCGGCTACGCAGGACCTCCGACACGGCAAGCTCCGTACGCCCGCGCACCCAGGATAGAGACCCGCCCGCTCAGTCGCGACGCGCCTGGCAGGAGGTTGCCGTGCCCGGTCGCATACCCCGTGCTCGGATGCCTTCTTCGTCGGGCCTCGCCGGCGGTGGCGGGTAGCGTGGTCCCGGCCATGTCTCGGAGACTCGACATCGAGCTGACCAGCCGACGCGACGACGAGACCTGGACGTGGCGCGCACCGGGTGCGCGCCAGCCCCGGGGCACCGTCGACGCAGCTCTGATCCCCGCAACGGCCGCCGTTGGAGACGTGCTGCGCGCGGAGGCCGACTTCGAGCTCGAGGGCATCTTCGTCACCGCGGTACAGCCTCCCAAGGACGATCGAAGCGACGACGGTGGCCCGCGTCGGATAGAGGTGCTCGGCTCCGGACGCGAGCCCGTCTCCGGCGGTGTCTCGGTGAGCTGGAAGCCAGGCTCGAGACCTCGAGATGACGACGGCGCGCACGAGCGCACCCGCCGCGCGCGCCCTGCGCGAGGCGGCCCTCGAGAGCCCTCCGGCGGGCGCGCCCGCTCCGGCCCCGAGCGCGGCCGCTCCGATCCCGAGCGCGGGGCCCGTCGACGCGAGGGCCGCCGGGGCGATCACTCGCCGGCCGGCGCTCCCCGCCGGCCGCCCGCGCGCAGCGATAGAGAACGGCGCCCGGAACGCTCGGAGCGCTCGGAGCGCTCGGAACGCTCGGAGCGTGCTGGCGCCGCGCGCAACTCGCGTGGGAGCGGTGATGCTCCTGAACGGCGCGATCGCCGAAAGGTCGAGCAGGTCACGACCCACCGCAACGCCGCGCTCGCGGGGCTGCGCCCCGAGCAGCTGCCAGTCGCCGAGCAACTGCTGCGCGGCGGATTACCGGCGGTCCGAAGAGCCATCGAGGAGCAGAACGCGCGTGCGCGGGCAGAGGACCGTGCCGAGATCTCTCCCGAGCCGCTGCTCGCCATGGCCGAGGAGCTCCTACCCACCGTGACGCTCGCGGCGTGGAAGGACAGGGCTGTGGCTCTCCAGACCGCAGGAGCTGGCGCGCCTCTGCGTGAGGTGCGCTCGGTGGTGTCCGGCTCCTCCGCGGTCACCCTCGACGAGGAAGGGCGCGCACTGGTGTCGTTCTTGCGCCAGTCGCTCGAAGCCCGGGTGACCGCGCTTCGCGAGTCGTGGCTCGAAAGGATGACCAAGGCCCTGGACGAGCGACGCGTCGCCGACGCACTGCGGCTGTCCTCCAAGCCGCCCGAGCCGACCGCGCGAGTACCCGGCGATCTCGCAGTGCGGCTCGCGGCCGAGGCGAGCGGCGCGATGTCGGCCGACGCGAGCCCCGAAGCCTGGTCAGAGCTGCTCGCGGCCGTGCTCGACTCCCCCGTCCGTCGGACTGTGAAGCCGACCGGCATCCCACGCGGGTCCGGCGAGGACCTGATGGTCTCGGCTCGCCGTGCGGCAGGCTCTGTGCCAGAGCTCGCTCGCCTGCTCGGCCTCCCCATTCCTCCGCCTCCCGGGCCGCGGCGGCCCGCCGCGGCAGGGCGTCGCCAGTAGCGCTCAGCCGACCACGCCGTGGCCGCGCAGGAACTCGACGAGGCCTGACACGGTCTCGAAAGACTCGACCTGCTCGAGAGGCACCCACCCGACCTCGAGCGCGTCCCCGCCCGCGACCAGGTCGCGAGTCCCCTCGACCGTCACGTCGAAGTCGAGGATCACGAAGTGATATCCGGGCAGTATCCGCTCCACCCACCCCCGCAGCTGCCCGCAACGGACGTCGAGACCGGTCTCCTCGCCGAGCTCGCGCTCGACGGCCTCGGCGATGGTCTCCCCCGCCTCCACCCGCCCTCCCGGGATCGTCCAACGACCCGCCTCGGGCGGGTTTGCCCGGCGCACCATCAGCAGGGAGCCGTCCACGACCGCCACGCCGCCGACGGCCACGGTGGGCGCCCCCGGCACCGCCGTCATCGAGCCCTCTTGTGCCCAGCGTCAGCGCAGCGCGTCGGGGGCGTCAATGAAGGGGCCGGTGCATAGTTATCAGCCGGGCCTTGAAGCCGACCCCTTCGAAGAAGTTCTTGCTTGCGCGATCGCCGGGCAACGCGGTGGCGTCGACGGCCCTGCAACCGGACGACGCGAACCAGTCGACGAGGGCGTGCAGGACCGCGTGGCCGACTCCGACTCCCCGACCGCCGGGCTCGACGTAGAGCGCGTCGACGACTCCAACCGAGGCCTCGCCGACCGGGTCGACCTTCCCGACGGCCAGTCCTACGACGACTCCGTCGAGAGTGCCCACCAGGACCCTGCGGCGCGGGTCCGCAAGCAGGCGCGCCAGCCCTCCGGGTCGCAACAGCGCCTTGGCCACCAACCCGACCTCGCGCCGAGCGAACAGCGGACCGCCGCGTTGGGATTGCAGAGAGTCGAGTGCCTGCTGGCAGAGCTCTCCACAACGCCCTGCGTCGGCCGCCACAGCGGCCCTCGCCCCTTCTGCGTTGCCCCCACCGACCGGCACCTCGAGGTCCAGGTCCTCTACGAGTTTCCTCAGGGCTGTCCGCTGTCCGCGCCGGACAGGAGCTGGTCGACGCGGTTCAGGATCGTGCGGCGGTGCCGGTGGCCCTGCTCGTGGTCCTTGACGTCCACCAACTCGGCGCGCGACAGCCCACCCAGGCGCTGTACCACCTGAGACGCGGACAGGCTGTCGTAGCCCGGGATGGCGAGATCGCTCGCCGGCTCGCTGCCGTTGGCCTTCGTCGAGCTTGTGTTCGAGTCCCACGTCGGCGCAGGTGAGTGTTCGTCCGCACCCGTGCGCTCCGTGACCGCTACGGGCGGGGGCTCCTGCTCGGCGGGGTCCTCGCGCGCAGGCTGCTCCGCGCGACCGAATCCTGCCAACGCAGCTTTGATCGACTGCTCCGTCTGCCTGCGGGCCATCTGGAGCGCGAACTGCCCGACGAGCCTCGCCGTGTGCACCTGACCCTCGACACGGTGACGTCCCTTCTCCGCCAGCTTGTCGAACTCCTCCAGGGCGCTCTGGGCTAGCCCGACCGGCGCGTACACGAGCGCGTCGAGCACCTTGTCCAGCTGGGACCTATCCTCGCTCACGGCAACTCCCTCGCCTGCTCACGGCGCCTACCTCGCCTGTCTCGTCTTCCTCGACGCTCTCCCCGAACCTCGAACACGCCGTCCTCAGACGCAGTCGCGGCACAGACCCTTCTCGGGGTCCGCCAGCTGGTTCGAGTGCTTTACGAGGAAGCAGGAGCTGCAGACGAACTCGTCGGGCTGCTTCGGAAGGACCCTCTCGGAGATCTCCGACCTGTCCTCGGGCTCGGGAATCTCCTCGTCCTCGTCCTCCTCCTCGACGACCAGGCGCTCCTTCAGGATCTGGTCCAAGCTGGCCTCGACGTCCTCGTCCTCGACCTCCTCCTCTTCCTCCTCGGACTCCTCTACCGCAGGCGCGACAGCGGCCGTCGCCTCGGGAACGGCGTCCGCCTCGAGCACTTCATCGCCGACAGGGAGCTCCACGTCGTCGTCGTCGGCCAGCTCGTCGTCGACGTCGAGCTCGTCCGCGAGGTCGTCGTCCTCCAGGTCCTTCTCGTCCAGCTCGTCGTCTGGGAGCTCACCGAGCTCCTCGTCCACGAGCTCGTCCGGCTCAGCCACTTCGTCCAGGTCGTCGGCCATTCCTACCCTTCGGGGTCCACTAACGCCGCGGGAGCATATCTGCTCCCGCGGAAATCCCGATCAGTGGCCAGGGCGCGTGTCCTAGGCACGCCGAGGAGCGACAGCACCACCTCGAGCGAAGCGTGTTCGTGCGTGAGATGGCTCGCGGGACCCGACGGCCGGGGACGGGCGATCGGGGCGTAGCTCACGCGGTGCGAGGGCGGTAGGGCCCGGGGACCTTTGGTGCCGTCTCCCTCTCACGGCGCCGCCGCCTGAGTGGAAGGAAGACGTTCTCTACTCGGTCCCGCGGGCCTCCCTCCGCCTCTCACAGCATCCCCCCCACTGTTTTGCCGGGTCTGCAGACCGGTGGCGCGACTTTGGGGCGACTGGGACTGAGGAGAACACTACGCGTCGCGCGCGGGGAGTCGTCAAGGGGATCTTCCCGCCGCTCACCAGGGTGTTCGCGTATCGGCCCAGGTCAGCGACTCCAAGGTTCCCGCGATGTTCTCACGCAGTTCAGTTTGCGAGCGAGGTGCGCCTCGCTTCGGCTCTCCTCTCGGAGTCGAGACGCCCAAGTTGGGGCTCGGACAGGTCCGCGAACTTCATCGCCTCTGCTATGACGCGGTGCCCGGCCTGCTCTGCGATGAGCTTGTACATCTGCTGGACCACGTGCCGGTAGCTCGGATGTCCCTGGGGGGTCGACCGAAGCTCGATCACGTGCATCGCCTCACGCGCGTTCATCTGGATCACGAATCGGAGCCGGAACGCAAGAGCAACGGCGTACGAAGCCTGCGACCCGAAGACCTCGGACATTGCGCCGTGGAGCTCGGCGGACCGCTCGAGTGATGCGACGAAGTCCTTGGCCAACCCGGCCTCCTCCACCACCTCGGGGAGCTCGTAGCCGAGGTGAGGACCGAGCTCCTGCCACTCGATCGAGAGCATCCTGTGACGCTGGAGGTCCCTGAACGCCCCGTAGTCCGCGACGACGTCGAAGCGGTAGTCGGTGCGCTCGAACGCACGACCGGGACGGTGTCGCCGGTTGGCCCGCTCGCCCACGTACGCGCGCGCGATCGCCATCCGCTCGGCCGCCGGCAGGAGCCGGACGCGCCGGAGCACCTCCTGCTCGCCGACAGACGAGTGCGGGTAGCACATCGCCGCGAGCACCTTGTCCTCGCCCTCGGGGTCGAAATCGACGAGACGCACCTCCGAGGGCGATCCGGAGCCCGCAGGAGCGCCCGCCCACATCTCCTCCACGAGCTCGGCGGTCCGGTCACGGGTGGAGGCGAGGTACTCGGACCACGCTCCCCCGCGCTCGGGCACGTCGAGGCGCCGGAGGAACGACGGGATCACCTTCTGAAGCTCCTCCAGCATCAGCTCGGCGTAGCGCCTCGCCTCGGGGAGAGGATGCGAGCGCATGCGCAGAAGGAGCATCTCGTAGGACTGACCGGTCCCGTAGATGCCTACATTGGACAGCGAGGCGGCGGGCAGCAGCCCCCGGAGCGCGTCGAAGGCCTTGGCCCTGACCGACTGCCGGTGCACGAGGTCGGAGTCCCCCGGCTCACGGGGATGGCGGCGCGAGAGCCATCCCACGAGCTCGGGCACCAGTCCTGCGTAGCAGTCGAACATCCTGTCCATGTCGCCGACGTACCGGGCACCGAGTGGTGACTCGAGGACCTCGGGGTCTCGGTAGTAGCGATAGTGGCCCGAGGACAAACGGCCGTCGTACGCGACATAACGGGTCGACTGCTCCAGGTACGCCATCAGCCGCCCCCACTCGAGCACCTTGGTGAGCAGGTTCGAAGCCTGCTCGCAGGCCAGGTGGACCCCGCCGAGCTGCGCCACCGAGTCGTCGCCGTACTCGAGGAAGACGCGCTCGTAGAGCCGTTCGGCGCGCTCGACGCCCACGGTCGCGTCCGTGCCGGCGTCGGCGCTCGTGTCGAGGTCGCCCACGAACTCGTCGAGGAACAGACGCCTCAGGCTCTTGTTGGAGCGCGAGTACCGCGCGAACAGAGCACCCTTGGTCACCTCGGGCAGGTTGACCAGCGCGAAGACAGGCCCTTCGACGTTGGTGAAGTAGCGCCTGAGCAGCTCGGACTCGGCCTCGCTGAAGGACTCCTCGGCGTAGGGGAACATGCCCCCCGAACATTACGGCCGGGCCCGGCCGGAGGTGGCGGACCCCTCGTCCGCAGGGAGGACCACCTCGTCCGCCGGCCAGATCGAGGCTGCCACGACCCCGCGCCGCATCGACCTCGAGGCTTCCGCCGCAGCCTGCGCCGAGGCGGGGTCGCTGGCCACGAGCGCGATCTGACCGAGCAAGTCCACGAGCTGCTTGGTGTTGCGCACGAAGTCCCCCGCGGCCAGCCGGGCGTGCTCGAGCACGCGCACCAGGCGCTCGCCGCGCGCCCATCGCCAGGCGGCCTCGCTGAACCCTGGGTCGGGGGCCCGCGTCCGCGAGAGCTTGGCCTGCTGCTCGTCGGAGTCGAGGCGCTCCCAGAGCTCGGCGAGTGCCTCGAGCTTCTCTCTCGCCCCGGACGGGGGACGCGCCTCGGCCATCCATCGCGAAGGGCGGGCCTCGAAGGTGCACGCCGAGGCCACCGCCGCCAACAACGGCGGCTCGAGCGAGTCGAAGATCCCCTGAGACAGCGCCTCGCTCACGAGCAGGTCGGACTCGTGGTACACCCTCGCGAGGAGCAGACCTCGGTCGGTGAGCCTCCAACTGCGAAGGTCCACGTACCCCCACTTCTCCAACAGGTGCAGCGCGCGGTCGAGTCGTCTCGAGATCGCGTGGTGATGGCGCTCGTCTAGGAACTGCGCGAACGACCGGTCCACGATGTAGTGCGCCTGGTCTGCCGGGTACCTGCGCACGAGGTTCACAGCGAGGTTGTAGGTGGCCCTGAACGAGGAGGTGAGCGCGGGTGCCGGCGAGGTTGCCAGGTGCGCGAGCTCCACGAGGGAGACCTGCGGCCGCCACACGGTGACCGCGTGGCCGACAGCGTCGAGGCCCCTACGCCCGGCGCGCCCCGTGAGCTGTGCGTACTCCCCCGAGGTGAGGCCGCTCCGGCCGTGAGCGCGGACCTTGGAGAGGCTCTCGATGACGACGCTCCTCGCAGGCATGTTGATGCCGAGCGAAAGGGTCTCGGTGGCGAAGACGACCCCGATCAAACCCCTCGAGAAGCAGTCCTCGACGGCCTCCCTGAAGGCGGGGATCAAGCCTGCGTGGTGCGACGCCACGCCCGCCTCCATTCCGGCTGCCCAGCTCCCGTACCCGAGCGCTCGCAACTCGTCGTCGGGCAGGCCGTCGGTGTGGGATTCGCACAGCTCGCGGATCAGGTCCCGTTGCTCGGACGTCGTGAGCCGTACCCCGTCGGTGATGCACCTGGCGACGGCGTCGTCGCACGCGGCGCGGCTGAAGATGAAGTAGATCGCCGGGAGCATCTCTCTGCGAGCCAGCGCCTCTATCGTGTCGGTCCGCCTCGGCGAGACGAGACGCAGGTGCCTGAGCCCTTCTGGCCGTCTGGCAGCCCTGGAGACACGCTCATCGAGCGCGACTGCCCGGGGATGGGCGCGACCGTCGGATAGCACCGGCAAGAGGTCCACCTGACCCGAGCCCCGCTCGGCGACCGCTGCGTGGTTGCGCAGCTCGACTGGTCGGCGGCGCTCGGTGACGACCGTAGTGGGACCCCTCACGCTCGAGAGCCACGCGCCGAGCTCGTCTGCGTTGGACACAGTCGCCGAGAGGCACACCATCACGACATCACGGGGGGCGAGGACGATGATCTCCTCCCATACCGACCCGCGGGAGGGGTCCTGGAGGTAGTGCACCTCGTCGAGGACGATCACGCCGAGCCCCTCGAGGACTTTCGACCGGGCGAAGAACATGTTGCGCAGGACCTCGGTCGTCATCACCACCACGGGCGCCTCGGGCCTGTGAGAGACGTCGCCGGTGAGAAGACCCGTGCGTTGGCGGCCGTAGACGGCGGAGAGCTGGGCGAACTTCTGGTTCGACAGGGCCTTCAGAGGGGTCGTGTAAAAGGCCTTTCGACCTGCAGCGAGGGCACCCGCGACCCCGTAGTCGGCGATCACCGTCTTCCCCGAACCCGTGGGAGCGGACACGAGCACGGAGAGTCCCGTGTCCAGGGCGTCGCACGCCTCTACCTGGAACCTGTCGAGCTCGAACCCCAGCCGAGCCACGAGCTCGTCTCGCAATCGACGGGAGTGTGTCGCCTCGCCACTCACGATGCTCGAGGGCTGGTCGGCGTCACTGTCGGCGCAGGAGCTTGCCGATCAGGATCGAGCCTTCGTAGAACGCGTACATGGGCACTGCCAGCGCGAGCATCGAGAAGGGGTCGCCGGTAGGGACGATGATCGCGGCGAAGAGCACGATCAGCACGAAGGCCCAGCGCCGCCACGAGGCGAGCTTTTGAGGGCGCAGTACCCCGGCGAGCTCGAGCGACACGAGGACCACCGGGAACTCGAAGGTCAGGCCGAAGACGAGCATCAGCGCGACCATCAGGCTCAGGTACTGGTTGGGGTTGTAGATCTCGTGCAGCGAGGGTCCTCCGACGCTCCCGAGCCACTGCAGAGCGTGGGGAAAGATCACGTAGGCGATGACGATCCCGCCTCCGAAGAGCACGACAGAAGCCGTCACAAAGGGCACTGCGTAACGCTTCTCGTTGCTGTGCAGGCCCGGCGTGATGAAACGCCAGAGCTCCCACAGGATCACCGGAGAGCCGAGAAACAAGCCCCCGTAGGCGGCGATCTTCA
>DATKIB010000102.1:0-2769 GCA_035509915.1 Acidimicrobiales bacterium
GTGATTCCACCCGAAGCCCGGCGGCGTTCACGCGTCCCTGACGCGACGAGCGAGCCAACGAGATAGGGGTCACCAGAGGCGCCCCGCGTTGGCCCGCTCAACACCAGGCTATGCCTGCTTGACACGGTTAGGAATTTCATATTTGCCGGGTGTTGTTCGGGCTGCGAGGGAAAGGCCAAGCCCCATAGCAGCGACAACCCCCGACGCTCGGCGCACCGGGCAACATCATTCCACCCCATATATTCAGACCGCTCGGGAAAGCGGAATAACGGCTTTCCCCTTGCGCTCCTCCTTGCGAGAGCAGCCGATGGGAGAAACATCGTGAACGTGGTCCTTGCTCGAACGCTGGCCCCCCGAGCCGCAACCAGACCTCGAAGGGTCCAAATCGACAAGAGGTCCCGTCGCTTTGGGCTGGTAGCAGTCGCCCTAGTCATGGGCATCTCGGCAGGCTGCTCACGAGGCAGCGGCTCAACGCCGGCGACCACAGCGCCAAATGGAGAAAAGGTCGTGAGCTACCACGGTGTCCACGTCACCGTGCCAGCGAGCTGGCGGGTTCTAAAGGGCATGCGAGTTGGCACCTGTGATGGCCCTTTCGGTAATCCCCCCACGGTGTTCGTCGGACCCAGACCGGCCTGGGAAGGAGTGCCAAGCTGCCCCGGCCCATATCCAGGCGAGGAGCTGCAATATAGGAGCGACGGCGTATGGCTCCAGCCAGGCAAGAGACAGCGCGGCGCCAGCACAGTGAGGATGGCCCGAGGACAGGTGCTCGCATACGAAGGTGACTCCTACCCCGGTCCTGTCAAATCCTACTGGTACGACGGCGTATCGGTTGAGATCGGGATCGGACCGGACCCGAAGGTCGGAAAGGCCATCCTCGACTCGATCGGCTTCAGAGAACATGCCCCCGACACCAAAGCCTCCGAGGTCTGCGCTATGTCGAAGGACCCCGACGCCATGCCTAGACCTGAGAGGCTTACAGTGCGGTTGGTCCTCAACCAAGGGGACATCACCCTTGACCCACCGCTTCCATCTGACCAGCCCAGCGTGTCCGCAGCCTTCATCTGGAAACGGGCGTCCAACGGGAATCCTTTGTATCGCAATCAGCTGCTTCTCACCCGCCTCTCTGCGCGGCTCCCGGCACAGGAACAGCCAAACGGCACGCTCGTCCCGCAGTACCAGAACGTGCTCGTCTGGGTGGTCTACTCAGTTCCTCGAAGCCCTTCGATTCCGGGCTGTGGTGATCCGGGTGTGCAGATCTTCAACTCGACGAACGGGCAGGATGACTTCGGAACCTCATGGCTGTCCGATCAATGACATACGCGTCGCGCATGTAAAGGGGATCAAGAAGTGGAGCTGGGCACGCCATCTTCTGAGCAGCGTCCTTGGCAGAAGCACTCCTACATATATGCACCTTCACCACGTTGCACCTGGCGATACCGTCTCGATGAGGCCGTCTAGGTCGGCGACTGTGACAGTTAGCGCCGAATGGCCCCTCCGACGAAGAGGCGAGCGGACCCTCTCATCGAAGTGGACGCACACACCGGCGTCCCGGTTGGTGCCGAAGGTGAGCCCGTCGTCGACGAAGGATTGGCGCACTCCGATGGCCGTCCACCAGCGGTAGTCACGGGTGACGTGTGCGCCGTCGACATTAGCGAGGGAAGTCTCCAGCTTGAGGAGCCCGAAGGTCGCGATGAATCTGTCGTCGTCGGTGATCGTGACGCCGTCCTTCCTTGGTCGCAGACCGAACGGTGCCAGCACCGGGGCGAACCTGTAGTCAATGGCGTACCTGAAGAAGCTGGTCATTCTTGTTCCACCGCACCGAGACCTAGAGGTTACTCTTGAAGCACTTCACTCGTTATCTGAGGAGGGCAACGCCTGAATCGCCATCCAGGTCACCTCAGCGGATGCAGAGCTCATTCCCATCAGGGTCGAGCGGCTCACGTCGTTGGTGCCACTTGATTCGAGGGCGGCGTGGCTGGGTTGACGGGATATGTCTCAGTCCAACTGTCCATTCCGAAGGATTCGTGGGTACCATCGCGTTGTGCCCTCGGACCTGAGCTTCAAGCTGTTGAATAGTTTTCACCGTTTAGTGCTTAGCGCTTCGCGCGGGCGACTCGGATCGTCGGGATACGGGATGCCGGTGCTCCAGTTGACGACTACGGGACGGCGGAGCGGTCAGCAGCGCACATCCATGCTGACCTCTCCCTACCAAGAGGGATCGACAATCGTCATCGTGGCGTCGCGCGGAGGCGACGACCACCATCCCGCCTGGTTCCTCAACCTGCGTGACAACCCGGAGGTCACCGTTTCCATTGGGGGTAAGCCACCAATGCCGATGCGTGCCGAGGTAGCCGGGTCGGACGAGCGAGCAAGATTGTGGCCGCTGGTCATCGCCGACCACCGCAACTATGCCGGTTATCAGCGCAAGACCAGTAGGGAGATACCGCTGGTGCTTCTCCGCCCAATCGCCGGGTAACCGACACCTGCAGAAGACGCTTTGTACCATCAACGCTGCCCAAAGGACCTGGCGATACCAGTCACCGAGCGCCAAGTCGAGTTCGCCACTTGCTGGCACGAATGGAGGCACGGCGATGACCCGCCGGAAGCGAACGCCAGATGCCACAGACCAACCTACGACGAACTTCCAGCGTGCATCGACCTGGGCTGGGTTGCGGAAGGGCGATACCGTCGAGGTGACCGGCACGCGACTGCGCTCGGCCAAGTGGGAGTTCGTGGCTCATGTACGAAACGTGGTCACCGCTGAGGAGT
>DATKIB010000103.1:0-3764 GCA_035509915.1 Acidimicrobiales bacterium
CGGCGGCCACCGTCGCCACCACCGGTATCAGACCTTGTGCCAGCAAGCGCTCGAGTATCGACGGGTCGACCACCTCGACGTCGCCCACGAAACCGAGGTCGCCCGGGCGCCGAATGGCGGTAAGGAGATTGGCGTCCTCACCCGAGAGGCCTACGGCGAGCGGCCCGTAGGTGTTCATCGCCGAGACGATCTCGCGGTTCACCTTGCCGACCAGCACCATGCGTGCGATCTCGAGCGTCTCCGCGTCGGTGACGCGCATGCCGTCGCGGAATTCGGGAACCTTGCCGAGGCGCGCCATGAGCTCGCCGATCTGGGGACCGCCGCCGTGCACCACCACCGGGAGCATCCCTACAGAGCGCATGAGCACCACGTCCTGGGCGAAGGAGGCGAGCGCGTCCGGGTCCGAGACCCCGAGAGCGTTCCCGCCGTACTTCACGACGACGACCTTCCCGAGGAAGCGCAGGATGTAGGGAAGCGCCTCTACGAGAAGCGCCGCCCTCTGGTCGGGGTCGGCGATGCGGTCGGCAGCGACCCCCACGGCGGTCGCCGGCCGGGACCTCGGGGCGTTCACGAGGTCGTCCTGTTCTCGTCGATGTAGCCGTAGGAGAGGTCGCAGGTGAGCACGCTGGCTCGGGCGCTACCCAACCCGAGCTCGCAGCTGATCTCGATCCGGTCCTGGCGCATGTGCGCTCGCACCGCCCCAGGGTCGTGCTCCGCGGCCACTCCCCCACGACACACGACGGTCCCCCCGTAAGCCACCTCCACCAGGTCGAGGTCGAAGGCGATCCCGGCTGAACCGAGCTCGCTGACCACGCGGCCCCAGTAGGGGTCCTCGCCGTTGAGCGAGCACTTGACCAGGGCGGACTCGGCCACCTTGCGCGCGGCTCGACGGGCGTCGGCTTCGCTGGCCGCGGACCGGACCTCCACGCGCGCGACCTTCGTGCCGCCTTCTGCGTCCGCCACCATCATCTCGGCGAGCGCCTCGCAGGCCGCCGAGAACGCCGCCGCCAGGTCACCGGCAGCGGGGGGACCGGCGCTGCGGCCGCTGGCGAGCGCTAGCACGGTGTCGTTGGTCGAGGTGCAACCGTCGACGGTCGCCTGGTTGAAGGTCCGCTCCACGGCGACGGCGAGTGCCCTCGCGAGCTCTGGGGGATCGCAGCGCGCGTCGGTGGTGAGCACCGCGAGCATCGTCGCGTGCGCAGCCGCGCCGGGCAGCGACATGCGAGGCGCGAGCATCGCCGCGCCCTTGGCCATGCCTCCGACCCTGAAGCCACCGCCGTCGATAACTACCTCCTTACGAGCCGTGTCGGTGGTCATGATGGCGGAGGCGGCGAGCTCTGCGTCTTCTGCGCGACCGGCGCGGCGCGATACGAGCTCGCCCACGGCGGGCTCGATGCGTGACATCGGAAGAGGGATCCCGATCAGCCCGGTCTGGCACACAAGGACCTCCGAAGCCGCCGCACCGAGGCCCTCGCCGGCCAGCGCGCAGATCCGCTCCGCGTCGGCCACCCCCCGGCGGCCGGTGGCGGCATTGGCGTTACCGCTCGAGAGCACCACCGCAGCCGCTCTGCCTCCCGACGAGGCGAGGTGAGAACGGCTGACCAGTACGGGGGCAGCGGCCGCGAGGTTGTCGGTGAACACTCCCGCGGCCGGCACAGCCCGCGAGTCGTCGGTGGCCACGAGCGCGAGGTCCAGGTCGCCGGACTCCTTTATCCCGCAGGCGATCCCCGCCGCCACGAAGCCGGCCGGCGCCGTGACGCTCACGGGTACACACCCGCCACGGGGAGCCCCGATCGCTCGTCCAGCCCCAGGGCCACGTTGGCGCACTGGACGGCCTGTCCAGAGGCGCCCTTGGTGAGGTTGTCGATCGCGCAGATCGAGACCACCCACCCGGTTCGAGGGTCGACGCGCGCGGTGAGGTGCGCGCAGTTGGAACCGAGGGTCGCCTTGGTCGAAGGCGGTCGCTCCGACACGACGACGAAGGGCTCACCCGAGTACGCGTCGCGGAGGGTTCGCAGGACGTCGTCGGTGGTGATCCCGCCAGCACCGGGAGACGGGCGCGCGTAGCAGGTGGCCAGGATCCCGCGGTTCATCGGTGCCAGATGAGGGGTGAATAGGACCTGTGCGCCGGTGAGCTGCTCGATCTCCGGCGTGTGGCGATGGTCCAGGAGGCCGTACGCGACGAAGTCCTCGTCCACGCTGTTGAAGTGCGTCTCGCGGGTGAGACCGCTGCCCGCGCCCGACACGCCGCTCGCGGCGTCGACGACGACACCCTTGGTCTCTACCAGGCCGGCGCGCACCAACGGTGCCAGGGCGAGCCCAGCAGCGGTCGGATAGCAGCCCGGGACCGAGACGCGCGACGCGCCCCGTAGATCCGCGCGCGACAGCTCCGGGAGCCCGTAGGCGAAGCTGCCGAGGAGCTCCGGGCAGGCGTGATCCTTCCCGTACCACTGCGAGTAGGCGTTCGCGTCGGACAGGCGAAAGTCGGCCGCAAGATCCACGAGCACCCCCACCTGGTCCACGAGCTCGGGCGCGAGCAGCTGGGACTCGCCGTGTGGCAGCGCCAGGAACACGAGGTCGAGCCCGGCGAGGTCCTCACTGACCACCTTCGAGAAGGCGAGCGACGGGTAGCACGACGCGAGCGAGGGGTAGAGGTCCCGCACCGCCGTCCCGGACCGGCTCTCGGCCCCCGCGACCACGACGTCGAGCTCGTCGTGCAAGGCACACAGCCTCAGCAGCTCCGCTCCGGTGAATCCCGAGGCGCCCACGATTCCTACACGCATAGACGCAAGACTATACGACAGCGTGCATATTCATGCAAACGGACCGCCTGCCAGCGCGCTCAGGGCGCTGAGCGTCCTGGGTCGCCGGGCCGACGCGGCCACGATCGCCGAACGCCTTTCGCGGTAGGAAGGAGGCCGGGGGCGTCGAACAACGTTCTGAAGGAGTGAGGGTGCGCTTCGCGACATATCTCGACCCGGGGGACGGCGCCGAGAGAGTGGGCGTGGTGGAAGGCGACGAGGTCTTCGCCCTCCCTCGCGAGACGACGCTCGTCGCCGAGCTGACCGGCGGCCTCGAGGCCCTGCTCGCATCGGGAAGCAGGGCGCTCGCTGACCGGAGCGGAGGATCCCCCCTTGCAGGGGTCGTGCTGCGGGCGCCGCTGCCGGTGCCTCCGTCCATCCGCGACTTCCTCGCCTTCGAGGAGCATCTTCGCAACGCACGAGGTGGTCAGGACATCGATCCCGATTGGTACGAGCTCCCGATCTTCTACTTCTCCAACCCTGCCGCAGTACACGGCCCCGGCGACGACGTGGCGATCTCTCCGGGGTCGGCCATGTTCGACTTCGAGCTCGAGGTCGCCGCGGTCGTAGGCGCACGCGGCGCAGACCTCACGCCGCAGGATGCGGAGCGTCACATCGCGGGATACACCGTGATGTGCGACTTCTCCGCCAGGGACCTCCAGCGGCGTGAGATGCGCCTCGGTCTCGGCCCCGCCAAGGGAAAGGACGGCGCCACTTCGCTCGGGCCGTGGCTCGTGACCCGCGACGAGCTCGAGCCCTACCGGTCGAGGCGAGCCTTTCGGCTCGAGATGGTTGCTTCGGTGAACGGACGAAGGTACGGGGGCGGCAACCTCGACGATCTCTACTGGAGCTTCGCCGAGATGCTCTCCTATGCAAGCCGGGGCACCGAGGTCGTACCCGGCGACGTCATCGGCTCTGGCACCGTCGGCACGGGGTGCATCCTCGAACTGGCGATGGGAGCGA
>DATKIB010000104.1:0-34834 GCA_035509915.1 Acidimicrobiales bacterium
AAGGCCCAGTCGAGAAGGCCCAGTCGAGAAGGGAGACGACGATGGCGGCCGAGAGCCCGAACGAGGCGTCCGCATCGCGCGAGGCGGCAGTCTCCGAAGCCGAGATAGCGGTCCACTGGCGCGAAGAGGGCTACTACTTCCCGAGCTCCAGGTTCATCGGCCAGGCGAACGCCTCTGATCCTCGCATCTTCGACCGGTTCTCCGAAGACCGGTTCCCCGAGTGCTTCAAGGACTACGCCGATCTGCTCACTTGGGACTCCTACTGGCACACGACGCTCGACACCAGCAACCCGCCATTCTGGAAGTGGTTCGTGGGGGGCCGGCTGAACGCCTGCTACAACTGCGTGGACCGCCACCTCGACGCCTCGCGCAACAAGGCGGCAATCGTATGGGTCCCCGAGCCCGAGGACGCCGACACTCAGGTTGTCACCTACCAGGAGCTCTACAGGCGCGTGAACGAATTCGCCGCGCTGTTGGAGGACTTCTGCGGGGTGAGGGTCGGCGACAGGGTCACCTTCCACATGCCGATGGTCCCCGAGCTCCCCGTTGCGATGCTCGCGTGCGCGCGCTTGGGAGTGGTGCACTCCGAGGTGTTCGGCGGCTTCAGCGGCGCGGCCTGCGGCGACCGGGTGGCTGACTCCGGGAGCAGGATCCTCGTGACGATGGACGGCTACTACCGAAACGGCGAGCTCATCGACCACAAGGTCAAAGCCGACGAAGCTCTCGAGTCCGCAGCCAAGCTGGGCCAGCAGGTGGACAAGGTCCTCGTGTGGCGGCGACAGCCGGGCCGCTATGCCTCTCGGAGCCCCATGGTGATCGGCAGGGACTTCTTCGTCGACGAGCTCATCGGCGCCTACCGCGGACGCCTCGTGGAGCCGGTGTCGATGCCCGCCGAGGCGCCGCTGTTCCTCATGTACACGAGCGGCACCACCGGCCGGCCGAAGGGTTGCCAGCACTCCACCGGCGGTTACCTATCGTACGTCGCCGGCACGTCGAAGTACTACCAGGACATCCACCCCGAGGACACGTACTGGTGCGCTGCGGACATCGGCTGGATCACGGGGCACTCCTACATCGTCTACGGACCGCTCGCTCTCGGCACCACGACCGTGATGTACGAGGGCGTGCCGACGTACCCGGACCCGGGCCGTCTGTGGAGGATCGCCGAGCGGCTCGGGGTGAACATCTTCCACACCGCTCCCACGACGATACGGATGCTTCGCAAGCTCGGGCCCGACGAGCCCGCGAAGTACGACTACCACTTCAAGCACATGACCACCGTCGGCGAACCCATCGAGCCGGAGGTGTGGCGGTGGTACCACGACGTGGTGGGCAAGTCCGAGGCCGTCGTGGTCGACACCTGGTGGCAGACGGAGACCGGTGGTTTCCTTGGCAGCACGCTTCCCGCGGTCCACCCCATGAAGCCGGGGAGCTGTGGGCCTGCCGCGCTCGGGATCTACCCGGTCATCTACGACGAGGACGGCAAGGAGGTACCGGCCGGGAGTGGCAGGGCCGGCAACATCTGCATGCGCAACCCGTGGCCCGGCATCTTCCAGACGATCTGGGGGCAACCCGAGCGCTTCGTGCAGACCTACTACGCGAAGTACTGCGCCGACCCCGACTCCAAGGACTGGCGCGACTGGCCGTACCTGGCCGGAGACGGGGCGCTCCAGGCCTCCGACGGGTACTTCCGGATCCTGGGCCGCATCGACGACGTGATCAACGTGGCCGGCCACAGGCTCGGGACCAAAGAGCTCGAGTCGGCGGCGCTCACCGTCGACGAGGTCTCAGAGGCCGCCGCCGTGCCCGTGGTCGACGAGCTGCGTGGCAGGGCGGTGGAGATGTACGTGTCTCTCAAGCCAGGGTTCGAGCCGAGCAAGGAGATAGAGGAAAAGGTCGTCGAGTCGATCGATCGCGAGATCGGCAAGATCGCGCGGCCGAAGAACGTGTGGATCGTCCCCGACATGCCCAAGACGCGCTCGGGCAAGATCATGCGCCGCGTAATCGCCGGGATCTCCAATTTCACCGACGTCGGCGACGTCACCACCTTGGCCAACCCCGAGATCGTCGACCAGATCCGCGAGCGTGTGCAGAACGAGAAGCTGGCGAGCGGGGAAAGGCCACGGGAGCTGAGCGACCAGGAGGCAGCGGACATCAAGTCCTTCGGCCGCGTGGACTGAGAGGCCCAGCGGCGAGAGCCGGCCCTGCTGCGGGACGTCAAGTGCTGTCGCCGCGTCGACCGAGCCGAGCGGCGAGAAGCCGGTCCACGAAGGCGACCTGGGCATCGTTGAGCTTCGTGCGGGCTTCTCTGACGCTCACCCACGCGGCCGCGTCCACCTCGGGGAAGGAGCGGATCCGCCCCGATCGCGGTGGCCACTCGATCTCGAAGGTGTTGCTCGCGATCTCTGCGACGTCGAGGTCCCCTTGTACGGCCCAGGCGCGCACGATCTTGCCGCCGCGTTGGGTGACCTCACCGAGGTCCTCCCACGTCCCGCGCGGCGCTGCGAGCCCGAGCTCCTCCTCGAACTCGCGGGCCGCGCAGGCGGCGGGGTCCTCGTCCGGATCGTGCTCGCCCTTGGGGATGGACCATACCCCGTCGTCCTTCTTCGCCCAGTAGGGCCCGCCCGGGTGCACGATGAGCACCTCGAGCGCGCCCTCGTCGGGTCCTGCGTGCTCCACGACCCGGTACACCAACAATCCCGAACTGGATCTCGCCATTGCCTGCGCCAGTCTGCCGTCCGGCACCGCCCCCCGTCCGGCACCGCCCCCCGTCCGGCCGCGCCTCCCGTCCGGCACCGCCCCCCGCCGGCACCGCCCGCCCTCCTTGTCGCCCGCACCTCGGGTGGCTCAGCGGCCCGCCACCGTCGGGATCGAGCGATCCGGACCTGCGAGCGCGGCGGACCGGCTCCCCTCCTCGTCCATGAGCAGGCCGTCTCGATAGCTGACGCGCTTGGTGCGCACTGCGGGCACCCGGGTCCCTGGCAGGACGATCCCGGTGATGTTGAGCGGGTCCGCCGCACCGAGCCTGACGATCTCCTCCTTGCGCTCGCTGCGGCGCACGCGCCGAAGCTCCTCCACCGCCTCGGGCAGTGCGTACTGCTCGCCGGCGAACCCGTTCACGAAGCGGCCGCCGCGCACGAGCCCTCGTGCCTCGAGCCGGCGGAGCGCCCAGAGCACCTCGCGCCACGCCACGGCCAGGCTCTCGCGCGCGGTGAGATCCCAGAACACGACACCCCAGCGCGCGAGCAGCTGAGCGGCCACCTGCTCGGCGAGGGCGTCGGGATCTGAGAGGTCGCCGAGCGTTGCGCCGGCCTGCACGGGTAGCTGCGCCCAGCGCCCCTCGCCGCCTTGCCGTAGCCCGGGTACGCGCCGGCTGCCCAGACGCGCTCGCCGCTCCTGGCGGTGCCGGCGTTTCCAGGCCTCGCGCGCCGAAAACAGGGAACGGACCGCTCCGAAACCGTCAGCCGTCACGAGCCCGCGCGCGACGAGGTCCCAGAGCCCCTCCTCGACCTCCACAGGCAGGCGGCCGGTGATGCTGCGCAGCTCCGAGTGGAACATCGCGCCGTTGGCCCGCAACGCCTCGAGCACGTCGCGCGCGGCCCCGTGCGAGGGCTCCTCGGGCACAGCGTCTGCGCGCGCGGCGCGAAGCAGCCACGGCAGGTCCTCGCGCAGCGCGAAGGTGACCGGCGTGGCGCGCGAAGGGGTCGAGGCCCCGCGCCGGGGGGCGGCGTCATCGGGGCTAGGAGGCCGCAGCGCAAGGCGTCCCCACACCAGCTCGCCCGAGAGACAGAGGTCCTCGAGCCACTCGCGCCGGTACTGCTCTACGCGCGCCGCGAAGACCTGCTCCTCCCATGCTCCCGCCGCCAGCTCGAAACCCTGGAGCTGGTCGACCACCGCCAGCAAGCCGGCGCGGCCCTGGCGCTGTGTCCCCGGCGCGACGTGCTGCCAGCGCAGCAGGAAGCGCACGAAGTCCTGCGCGCTCACCGGCTCAATCTCGCGACGCAGCCTCTGCTGGGTGTACACGTGGATACGCGCGAGCAGACGCCTGGCGCACCACTGCTCCTCGGTCACTGCGGGGTCGAAGTGCCCGCGCATGGCGAAGCCCTCTGCCTCCAGGCGAGCCAGCCCCACCTGCACCCGGCTGACGCCGAGAGCGGTGCGCTCTGCGAGCTCCTCCACCGTCACCGGACCCGAGATGTCGAGGTGCCCCCGCAGCGCCAGGGCCGCCGCGGCGTCCGGGTCGGGCGAGTCCGCGCCGTCGAGGCTCGCCCGACCGAACAGCGCCTCGGCCCACGCCTTGCGCTCGGTGGCGCACCACAGGCCTTCGCCCGCCCTGTTCTTCGGCTCCGCATCGGCCGTCGCCTGTCCCGGTGGTGGCACCACCATCGACGAGGCGCGCCCCGAGCCCACCAGCTCGTCGAACCACTCCTGGTGCTCGGGAATCGGCCGGCACACGACGAGCGACGTCAACAGGTCGTGCAGCTCCTCGGCCCCCCGCGGGTCCGCAGCCGCCTCGGCGCGCACACGCTCGATCGCCGCGGGGTCGAGCCGTCCCAGGTCCCTCGCCTCCACGGGCAGGCCCCGCCGCAGCTGCACCGCCCGGGTGCGACGCTCCTCCAAGGGCGCGTCGTCCAAGAAGGTGAAGGGCTTGCCGTTCAGGATCTCGTGGGAGAGCACGGACGGCTCGGTGGATTCGACGAAGTGCGCGTGGATCTCACCGCGTTCGATGCGCTCGACGACCTCCACCATGGCGTCCACGTCCATCGCCTCGTGCAGGCAGTCGTCGAGGGTCTGGCGGACTAGCACGTGGTCGGGGATCTCCACCGGCCCGGCCGCAGCGTTCTCCTGGCAGGCGGCGAGCGCCGGGAACACCGCCGCCATGAGGTCGTCCGACTCCATGCGCTGGATCGGGAGAGGGTTCTTCTTGCCACCCCGGAAGCGCAGGACCGCCAGCGCGCGGTTCAAGTTCCAGCGCCAGCGCGAGGCGAACATGGGAGACGCGAGCACCGCCTGCCGAAGGGTGGCCGCCGCTGTGGTCGAACGCAGCAGACGCGGAGCGGATTCGAGCGCGAAGCTGTGCTGCGCCCCGAGCGACAGCACCACGGCGTCATCGGTCGCCGCAGCCTGGAGCTCGAAGTCGAACGTGGCGCAGAACCTCTTGCGCAGGGCGAGCCCGAGCGCACGGTTCACCCTTCCTCCGAAGGGGGCGTGCACGACCAACTGCATCCCCCCGGCCTCGTCGAAGAACCGCTCGAACACGACGTCGGTGAGGGTGGGGAGCACCCCGAGCTCCCTGATCGCGCACGAGAGGTAGTCCACGAGCTGGCGGGCCGCGTCCGCGTCGAGCCCGCAGGTCTCGCGCACTTGCGCGATAGCCGCCTCGGCGCCGTCCGAGGGGGCCTCGTCGGTGGTCTTCGAGTCGGTGAGGGTGCCTGCGAGGATCGCGCCGACACGGCTGCGAAGCTCTGACACCTCCTCCGAGAGCTCCATGGTCCGGCTCGGCGCTTCCCCCACCCAAAACGGGATGGTGGGATGCGCGCCCTGTGCATCTGTGACCCGCACCTCGCCCTGGGTCACCCGGCGGATGCGCCACGAGTGGGTGCCGAGCAGGAACACGTCTCCGACCATCGACTCGATGGCGAAGTCCTCGTTGACACTCCCGACGACGGTGTCGTCAGGATCGGCGACGACCCGGTAGTCACCGACCTCGGCGATCGCACCCCCGCTCGTCAGCGCCGCCAGCCGTGCCCCACGCCGCGGGCGGAGCACGCCGTTGACGCGGTCGCGGTGCAGGTAGGCCATGCGAGATCCGCGGCCGGTGGGTATGCCCTCCGACGCCAGCTCCACGACGGCGTCGAAGTCCTCGCGCCCGAGCCCGGCGTAGGGCGCGGCCGCGCGCACCAATTGATACAGCGCGTCCTCCTCCCACTCGCCGGCCGCCGCCACCTCGGCAACGATCTGCTGGGCGAGGATGTCGAGCGGAGCCGTGGGCGGTGTCGTCGAGTCGAGGCGCCCGGCGCGTACAGCGGCCATCAGGGCAGCGCACTCCACGAGCTCATCACGGGTCATGGGGAAACAGATCCCCTCCGGGACACCGGTGCGCGAGTGGTTGGAGCGCCCCACGCGTTGGAGGAAGGTGGCGATCGACCGCGGTGAGCCGACCTGGCACACCAGCTCGACCGGGCCGACGTCGATCCCGAGCTCGAGCGATGCGGTTGCGACGAGTGCGCGCAGGTCCCCTGCGCGAAGGCGCGACTCGGTGCGCTTGCGCCGCTCGGTCGAGAGGCTGCCGTGGTGCGCGGCGACCTGCTCGGGCCCGAGACGTTCACCGAGCATGTGGGCCAGGCGCTCGGAGAGCCGGCGAGTGTTGACGAAGACGAGCGTGGTGCGGTGGTCCGCCACGTGGGAGGCGATGCGGTCGACGATCTCGCCCAGCTGCTCCGAGGTGGCCACTGCGCCGAGCTCGGTGTCGGGCAGCTCGATTCGCACGGAGAGCTCGCGCCGGTGCCCGCAGTCCACGATCTCGACCGGCGGGTCCTGTCCGTCATCGGCATCCCCGCCGTCCTCGCTGCCCTGCGGGCGGCGGGGACCCTCCGATGTCGGCCACCCGTCTGTCTCCCCTCGACCGTCTGGCGGACCGTCCTCACACCTCGTACGCCTCGTGCCGGAACCCACGAGTAGTCGCCCGGTTGCCTCGATAGGGCGCTGCGTCGCCGAGAGACCGATGCGCTGCGGGCGCGCCCCAAGCTGGAGGTGCTCGAGGCGCTCGAGGGTGACAGCCAGGTGCGACCCGCGCTTGTCGCGAGCGAGCGCGTGGATCTCGTCCACGATCACGGTCCTCACCTCCGAGAGAAACGCCCGGCTTCGCTCCGCTGTCAGCAGCAGGTACAGGCTCTCGGGGGTGGTGACGAGAAACGTCGGCGGGTCGCGCACCATCGCGCTTCTCGCGCTCGCGGTGGTGTCGCCGGTCCGCACGGCCACGGTCACGGGAGCGGGCTCGAGGCCGAGGCCCCTCGCCACCTCGGCGATCTCGGCCAGCGGCTGCTCGAGGTTTTGGTGGACGTCGACCGCTAGCGCCTTCAAGGGCGACACGTAGACCAAACGAGTGTGTCCCCGCAGCTCGTCGCCGGATTCGTGAGCACGATACGCAGCGTCGATCGCAACGAGGAAGCCGGCCAAGGTCTTGCCGGACCCGGTGGGGGCGGCGATCAACGTATCGGCACCGCTCCGGATGGACGGCCATCCCCGGGCCTGCGCCTCGGTGGGCCCGTCGGCGAAACGCCCGGTGAACCACTTCTCGACCGCAGGGTGAAGGCCTTCTGCCCAGTCGTCGGTGGCAGACCGGGCCACAAGCCGGTCTTCGCTTACGACCGCGGGGGCTCCACGGGAGTCGACGTCACCGAGAGGGTGCACCGCCCCATTCAACCGCAAAGGTGTGGTGGTCCGACCGGTGGGCTCGGTCCGCACCACCGCCATGGCAACATTGCGCTCCGTGGCCTCGAAATCCCTGCGCAGCTCGGTGCGATCCGGCGCAAGCCCCGCAGAGCGCGCACCCGGTCCGGCCACCGCGGCCCGTGCAGCGGTGGCCGTGGTGCTCGAGTCGCCCCGGCGGCTCGTGCGGCGCGAGCTCCCCTTGCCCGAGGTAGGTGACGACGACGCGCTGATGAGGGTGGAGGCCTGCGGGTTGTGCGGCACCGACCACGAGCAGTTCACCGGGGTGCTGCCGTCGGGGCTGCCGTTCGTACCCGGCCACGAGTCGGTGGGGGTGATCGAGGCCATCGGTGAGCGCGCTGCTGAGCGCTGGCGGGTGGCAGCGGGGGATCGCGTCGCCGTGGAGGTCTTCCAGTCCTGTCGGAGGTGCGACGAGTGCCGTAGCGGCGAGTACCGCCGGTGCAGGCTGCACGGTCTGGGGGACATGTACGGATTCGTGCCGGTCGACAAGCCTCCGGGACTCTGGGGCGGGTACGCCACCCACCAGTACCTGGCCCGCGACAGCATGCTGCTGCGGGTGCCGCCAGGGCTCGACCCGGTGACCGCAACTCTCTTCAATCCCCTCGGGGCGGGGATCCGCTGGGGTGCGACGGTCGCGGGAACCACCGCTGGGGACGTGGTCGCAGTCCTCGGCCCGGGGGTTCGGGGGCTCTCGGTGCTCGTGGCTGCCCGCGAGGTCGGGGCCGGCTTCGTGATGATGACTGGCAGGGGTCCCAGCGACCACTCCAGGCTGGAGGTGGCGAGGCGCTTCGGGGCAGAACTCACCGTGGACGTGGAGGAGCAGGACCCCGTCGCTGCGCTCAGGCATGCGACCGGCGCGCTCGCCGACGTGGTGGTGGACGTGACCGCGAAGGCCCCCGCCGCGTTCGCCCAGGCCGTGGGGCTGGTGCGCGTCGGGGGCACGGTGGTGGTGGCCGGCACCAGGGGCACCGCCGACACGCCGGGTTTCAGGCCCGACGACGTCGTGTACAAGGAGGTACGGATCCTCGGCGCCCTCGGCGTGGACACCCCCGCGTACGAGAAGGCGCTCGAGCTGCTGGCAGGCGGGCGCTACCCGTTCGACGACCTGCCTCGAAGGACCGCCCGCTTGGACGACGTCGCCGCGCTGCTGACCGACATGTCCGGCGAGGGAAGCGCGGCGCCGCCGATGCACGCCGTGGTGGTCCCGTGAGCCCGTCCGCTCGGCCGCGCATGGGGCTGGTGCGGTGAGCGGGGCGCTGGCGCCGGGGCGTCCGCTTCGGTTCGCCGTCATCGGAGCCGGTATGGCAGGGATCCTGAGCGCGATCAAGCTGAAGCAGGCGGGCCACGACTTCACGGTCTACGAGAAGGCCGACCGGGTCGGCGGTACCTGGCGTGAGAACACGTATCCAGGGCTGTCCTGTGACGTCCCTTCCCACCTGTACAGCTATTCCTTCGCGCTCAACCCCGAGTGGAGCCGGACGTTCTCGCCGGGCCCCGAGATCCAGTCGTACTTCGAGCGCGTCGCCCGAGATCACGACGTGCTGCGCTTCGTGCGCTTCGGCGACGAGGTGACCAGCTGCGAGTACGTCGACGGCCGGTGGGTCTTGAGCACCGCCAGCGGGCACCAAGACGTGGTCGACATCGTGATCGCCGCCACAGGCGTGCTCCACCACCCGAAGTACCCCGAGATCGAGGGGCTCGACAGCTTCAAGGGAGCCATGTTCCACAGCTCGCGCTGGGACCACAGCGTGGCGCTCGAACGATCACGGATCGGGATCGTCGGCACGGGGTCCACCGCGATCCAGATCACGGCGGGCGTCATCGGACGGGTCAAGCGGCTCGAGCTGTTCCAGCGGACAGCCCAGTGGGTCATGCGCATCGAGAACCCCCAGTACTCCGAGGAGCAGATCGAGGACTGGAGAGCCGACCCCCGCACGCTCGAGGAGCTGCACGCCAACCTCGCGACCATGTTCGACGGCTTCTCGGGTGCCGTGGTGGACGCCGAGTCGGCGCAGATGAAGGCGGTCGAGGAGGCATGCAGGTCGAACCTCGAGGACCACGTGACTGATCCCGAACTGCGTGAACGGTTGCGACCGAACTACAGAGCGGGATGCAAGAGGCTCATAATCTCCTGCGACTTCTACGACGCCATCCAGAAGCCGAATGCCCGCCTCGTTACCGAGACGATCGAGCGCGTGGAGCCACGAGGGGTGCTCACTTCCGACGGAGTCCTGCACGAGCTCGACGTCCTCGTGCTGGCCACCGGCTACAAGGTCGACGCCTTCATGCGGCCGATGACGATAGTGGGAGAGGGTGGCAGGACCCTCGAAGAGGCCTGGGCGCCGCGCCCCGAGGCCTACCTGTCCATCTCTATTCCGGGGTTCCCGAACTTCTTCATGCTCAACGGTCCGAACGGCCCGGTCGGGAACTTCTCCTTGATAGAGGTGGCCGAGCTGGAGCTTGGGTACGTGATGCAGCTCGTCTCTCGCCTGCAGGCAGGGGATTGCGACGGGATCTGCGCCAGCCGGGAGGCGCTCGACGAGTTCGAGGCGGCGCGGCTCGAGGCCTCGAAGGCGACGGTGTGGGCGACTGGATGCAAGAGCTGGTACCTGGACGACCGGGGTGTGCCGGCGGTCTGGCCGTGGCCCTTTCAGCGCTTTCGCGAGGAGATGGCCGCCCCGAAGCTGGAGGCCTACGAGCTCCGCTGAGCCTCAGTCGCCGATGAGGTCGGATTCGAGCTGTGTCACACGTCGAGCTCGCTGATCCTCCGGACCCACGAGATGGTCGAGCCAGCGATGCACTTCAGTCACGTCGAGACCCTCTGATGCGATCATGATCTGCTCGATGTCCAGCCAATCCTTACGACGGTCGAAGTGCGCCTTGGCTACGAGGAGATGCTCGGGCGCCAGGATCGGGATCTCGACCGCACCGAAAGGTACCGAGCGAGAGCGCTCGCGCATCGCCTCGTGGAACGGGTCGTATGCGAAGAAGAGATCCAGAGGAGTCCTTCCCCACCACAATCTGCCTTGGCCATCGCGTTCGACCTCCGACGGCGCGGCGAGCCGGTCGACCCCCAGGGTCTCGAGCGCGGCGGCCACTTCGGAGTAGGAGCTCGGTGCGGTAAAGATGTTGAGGTCGATGTCGGCTGTCGCGCGGGGCTCGGTGTAGTAGGCGAGTGCCAGTGCTCCCCCGAACGCATGTGGGATGGCACGTTCGTCGAGTAACTGGTTCAGCATCTCGACCTTTTCAGGAAGCCCGGGCTCGACGATCGCCTTTCCAGGGAACTGCGTCATCCGGCCGGCCTCTCGAGCGTTTTGAACGGCGGATAGCGAAGCTCGACATCGGACCGAGCAGGCAGATGGTCGGTGAGGTCCAGGAGGTCACGCAGAGTCTCGCCCCGCCTGCGCGCTGACGCTCCGAGCCATTCGATTATGGAATCGCGGGAACTTGGCTCCGGCCCGGGGCCCGAAGTCGTGAGCGCGTCGACGACCAGTCGGCTCAACCCGGGCCTGGGACGGCGGCCTGACGCCAACTCGACCAGCAAGGAGCGCGCCGCTCGGTCTGCCGGTGACCCTTCGACGGGAGCACCCAACCTCTCAGCAAGGACGCGCAGACGCTTACGGTCGAGCGGCGCCCTGGCTCGGCGGGACGCGTCCTCGAGCACCTCCTCGTTCAAGGCTCGGAACGTGGCCAAGCTGCGTGTCCTCGGCCCAGCTGGGGTGGTCGTCGACTCCCGGATCTCGAAGCGGCCGCGGGGCCTCCTGACCACGTACGCCATAGTGGGCAATATACCCACTAGTGCCGAGGTTCTCGTGCGGACCTGCGGGGAGGAAGGGCCGGGCGCCCAGGAATCCACGGGCTTGACGGGTTGTTGTAAGCACAACGACCGAAGAGGTCCAGGTGACCGGCCCTGCGGGTAGTGGGCCGGCGTCTGAAGGAGGAGACAGGTGGAGAACGACCAGGTGGCGAACATGAACGAAGACACAGGCACGCCCAGTGCGACCGAGAACGAACACACAGGCAGGTCAGGTGTGACCGTGAACGACGACGCAGGCAGGCCAGGGGCGACCGTGAACGACGACGCTGGCAGGCCCGGGGCGACCGTGAACGACGACGCTGGCAGGCCCGGGGCGACAAGCCGGACCCTGCCCCTGCTGCCGCTGACCTCGGGTGTCGTGCTTCCCGGGATGGTGCTCACGATGGGCCTCGAGACCGACGAGGCGAAGGTCGCCGCGGAGGCGGCCGGATCGGTGGGCGGCCAGCTGGTGCTCGTGCCCCACGTCGAGGGCAGCTACGCCTCGATGGGGGTGATCACCGAGATCCTCGAGCTCGGCCAGCTTCCCGGCGGGCCCATGGCAATGGTAGTGAGCGGGATCTCGCGCGCCAGGATCGGCGCGGCGGTTCCTGGGACGGGCCAAGCCCTCTGGGTGCAGGTCGAGCCCGTCGCCGAGGCACCGGCCAGCGAGGCCGCGACTGAGCTTGCGCGCGAGTACAGGGCGGTGCTCGAGAACATCCTCCTCACGCGCGGCGCGCGTGCGATGGCAGAGCGGCTCAGGTCGGTCACCGAACCCTCCCAGATAGCAGACCTGTCCGGGTACTCGCCCGACCTCACCCTCGCGCAGAAGGTCGAGGTGCTCGAGACCGTCGAGCTGGAGCAGCGCCTGCGACTGGTGCTCGGCTGGGCACGCGAGACCCTCGCGGACCTGAGCCTTCGCCAGCAGATCAAGTCCGACGTGGAAGAGGGGATGGAGAAGACCCAGCGCGAGTTCCTCCTGCGCCGCCAGCTCGAGGCGATTCGCAAGGAGCTCGGCGGGCTCGACGGCACGGCCGATGAAGGCACTGCCGAGGACTATCGCAGCAAGATCGAGGCCCTCCAACTCCCCGACAACGTCAGGACCGCTGTCGAGCGCGAGATAGCGAAGCTCGAACGGACGAGCGAGCAGAGCCCCGAGCTCGGGTGGATCCGGACCTGGCTCGACACGGTCCTCGAGATCCCGTGGGGCGTGGTGTCGGAGGACAACCTCGACACCGTGGGCGCAGCGCGGGTGCTCGACGAGGACCACGACGGGCTCGTCGACGTGAAAGAGCGCATCCTCGAGCACCTGGCCGTGCGAAAGCTCCAAGCCGAGCGCGGGCTCGTGCCGGTGGGACGCGGCACCGGAGCGATACTCGCGCTCGTCGGCCCGCCGGGGGTCGGCAAGACCTCACTAGGCGAGTCGGTGGCGCGCGCGCTCGGACGCAAGTTCGTGCGGGTGTCGCTGGGCGGGGTGCGCGACGAGGCCGAGATCAGAGGTCACCGGCGGACCTACGTGGGAGCCCAGCCGGGCCGGCTCGCCCGCGCGCTGCGGGAGGCCGGGACGATGAACCCCGTCATAGTGCTCGACGAGGTGGACAAGCTCGGCTCGGACTACCGAGGCGACCCTTCCTCCGCCCTGCTCGAGGTGCTGGACCCTGCGCAGAACCACACGTTCAGGGACCACTATCTCGAGGTGGAGCTCGACCTCTCGAAGGTGCTGTTCCTTGCGACCGCGAACGTCACCGAGACCGTCCCCGGAGCGCTGCTCGACCGCATGGAGGTGCTGCGCCTCGACGGCTACACCGAGGACGAGAAGCTGTCGATCGCGCGCCACCACCTGCTGCCGAGGCAGATCGAGCGTGCGGCGCTGCGCCCGGATGAGGTCGACGTCGCCGACGAGGCGCTGCGGACGATCTCGGCCGACTACACGCGTGAGGCCGGCGTGCGGTCGCTCGAGCGCGAGCTCGGGCGCCTGACGCGCAAGGTCGCCACCAGGCTCGCCTCGGGGAAGGTCGAAGCCCCGGTCCGCGTCGCCGCTTCCGATGTGAGGGAGTGGCTCGGACGGCCGCGCTTCTTCTTCGAGGCCGCCGACCGCACCGCCGTGCCCGGGGTGGCCACGGGGCTCGCGGTCACCGGCACCGGCGGAGACGTGCTGTTCGTGGAGGCGAGCTCGATGGACGGCAACGAGGGGCTCACCTTGACCGGCCAGTTGGGCGACGTGATGAAGGAGTCTGCGGAGATCGCGCTGTCGTACGTGCGCTCCCACGCCTCCGAGCTCGGCATCGCACCAGATGCGTTCGCCGGCAAGCGTTTCCACGTTCACGTTCCGGCGGGCGCGGTGCCCAAGGACGGGCCATCGGCCGGGGTCACGATGACCACGGCTCTCGTGAGCCTGCTGACCGGGCGTGCTGTCCGGCCTGTGCTCGGGATGACCGGTGAGGTCACGCTCCAGGGGCGGGTGCTGCCCATAGGTGGCGTCAAGCAGAAGGTCCTGGCGGCGCACCGCGCGGGGTTGACCGAGGTCATCCTGCCGAGGCGCAACGGGCTGGACCTCGAGGACGTCCCCGAATCCGTGAGGGACCAGGTGTCCTTCCACCTCGTCGATACCGTCGACGAGGTGCTGGCTCAGGCCCTCGTCGCCGAGGACGAGGGCCTTGTCGCACCGGACGAGGCGGGGTCCCGAGCGGCTTAGGCAGTTGGGCCTTGTCCACATGCCCCGGAGCCCCAGGGCTGGGATTTCATCTTCTCCTCGCGCCCCGATCCCCTTCATGTCACTCGATGGTCACCTGCCGTTCACCTGGGCGGCCTTGGTCCACACGGCTGTGGAAACTGATCCGGTAGCTTTCAGCGCGTGGGGCCAGGCGGGCCCGCTGCGCAGCGGGGGAGCGGAGCTGGGTTGCTCCCGTGTCCCCGTCTGGTCGAGCTCGACCGGGGAAAGCGGCTGCATGCCGGTCACACCCCCAGGCGCGTCGAGGACCGGTCGCTGCGGCGCGAGGGCTACCGCATCGAGCTAGACCACGACCGGGGCGTGACGGTCGCCGCGGCCGGCCCGGCCGGCTTCTTCTACGCGGACGCGACGCTCGCCCAGCTGGCTCGCATCCACCGCGGAGAGGGGCTGCCGGTGGGGAGGGTGGAGGACTGGCCCGACCTGGAAGTGCGCGGGGTGATGCTCGACGTCTCGCGCACGAAGGTCCCGACCTTGAAGACGCTGTTCGGGATGGTCGACCGGCTCGCGTCCTGGAAGGTCAACCATCTCGAGCTCTACATGGAGCACACCTACGCATACGAGCATCACGCGGAGGTCTGGCAGCACTCGGGCCCCTACACGGCGCAGGACCTGGAGACGCTCGGCGCGTACTGCGCGGCGCGTCACGTCGAGCTGGTGCCCAACCAGAACACGCTCGGCCACATGGAACGGTGGCTCTGCCACGAGCGCTACGCGCCGCTCGGCATCGCCCGCGGCGTGGTGAGCGGGCCGCTCGGGATGCCTCTGGCTGCCTCCACCCTCGACCCGTCCAACCCGGGATCCCTTTCGCTCGTGCGAGAGCTGATCGGCGAGCTCGGTCCCGCGGTACCGGGAAGCCGCTTCCACGTCGGCCTCGACGAGCCGTGGGAGCTTCGGGCCGGCCGCAGCGGCGAGTGGGCTCAGTGGGCCACGAAGCTGCGCGCCGCCCCGGAGCTCGCCGGACGCGAGATGCTCGTGTGGGGAGACTTCCTCGCCTCGCACAGCGGGCTTCTAGGCGAGCTCCCCGACGGGGTGACCGTGTGCGAGTGGGGGTACGAAGCCGACCATCCGTTCGGCCCCCGAAGCGAGGCGCTCTCGGAGGCCGGGGTCGCGCAGTGGCTCTGCCCCGGCACCTCGAGCTGGATGTCGGTGCTCGGGCGGACTTCGAACGCGGTCGCCAACTGCACGGCGGCCGGGGCGGTGGCGGCGAGCTCGGGCGGCGCCGTGGAGGGGATGCTCGTCACCGACTGGGGGGACTTCGGCCATCTCCAGTACCTGCCGGTGTCCGAGCCCGGGTTCGCCACCGCTGCGGCGATGTCGTGGTGCGAGCGCACCAACCGCCACCTCGACGCCGCCACCCTCGGAGGCCTCCTCGACCTTCACTGCTTCGACGACCCTCGGCGAGCTCTGTCGAGAGCGCTCGTCGAGCTCGGCGACGCCCACATGCTGTCGCCGTGCCGGTTCCCCAACATGTCGAGCCTGGTGCTCAACCTGTACCTTCCCCAGCTTTCGGTAGGCGCCGGTCTCACCGCGGGTCTCGAGCCGTCGCACCTCGAGTCGGTGAGTGCAGCGATCGAGGGCGCCACAGAGGGCCTCGGGCGCTCGGAGCCTCGCGACGAGCACGGGCGGGTGGCGGTCGCCGAGCTGACCAACTCGGCGCGCCTGGTGAGCCTCGCATGTCGCGACGCGCGCGGGCGCCTCGAGGTCGGCGGCCGGCTCGAGGACCTCCCCGGCGATGTACGCGCGCAGCTGGCGGACGAGATGGCCGAGGTGATCGACGAGCACCGACGCCTGTGGCGCGTGCGCAACCGCCCCGAAGGGCTGGAGGAGTCCTGCGAGTGGTTGGAGCACGTGCGCCGCTGCTACGTCACGGGAGCGGCCGATGCCGGTTGGGCGGGACCGCTGGTCGAGATGGTGCGACGTCGCGGCGAGGCCCCGGAGGACGACCGCGGGTGAGCGTCCTCCTCCACCTCGCCCCCCACCCCGACGACGAGCTCGTGGGCGCACCCGCCACTCTCATGGCGTTGCGCGACACTGGCTGGCAGGTCGTCAACCTCGTGCTGAGCCTTGGGAGCGTGCAGGAGCAGAAGCAGCGCCGCGAGGCCGAGGCCCGCGAAGCGTGCAGGAGGGCGCGCTTCGAACTGGTCGTCGCGGACCTGCCCCTCGGCCCGAGCGCCACTGCCGCCTGCGCCGGTGCCGGCGCGGCGGGCGAGCTCCGTCGAGTCGAGGAGCAGGTGACCGACTTCATTTGCGACGCGATCGCCCGCGAAGGGCCGCTCGTGGTCGTCGGGCCGAGCCCGCACGACGCGCACCCTGCGCACGAGGCAGTGGGCCGGGCGGCGGTGGCCGCTTGCGAGCGCCGCGAGTCGAACGGCCTGGAAGTGCCCCGCCTGTGGTTCTGGGGCCTGTGGGCGGACCTGCCTTTTCCGACGATCGTCTCGGGGTTCGGCGAGGAGCGTATGGGCGAGATCCTCGCCTGTCTCGAGGCCTACGAGGTCGAGCTGGCCCGCACCGACTACCGGCGTCTCGTGCGAGGGCGTGCGATGGCGAGCTCGTCGGTTGGCCCCGAGCGGGTGTTCGGCTTCGGCACCCCTACGCCGGCGCAGGGTGGCGCCGAGTACGTGGAGCTGTTGTGCGAGGTGCTCTTGAGAGACGGCGGATGGGCCATCGGGGCGCCGCGCCGGCTCGACTCAGCAGATCCCCTTGCTGCTGCTGGTGGCGCCGCCTCCGCCACCGACTTCTCTGACATCGGCGGCGCCGGCGGCGAGAGCGACGAGGGTGGTGGTGGTGGAACCTGGCCCGCGGGCCCAGGGGCGAGGATCGGCGACTGGCTGCACAGCCCGAGCGTCCACACGGACTATCGCCGCTGAGGACGGGCCGTCAGGTGTGAACGCTGTAGCCGGCGCGGCCGAGCGCCTTGGCCTCGTACATGGCGACGTCGGCGCGGCGGATGAGGCTCTCGAAGGTGTCGGCTCCCGCCGAGGAGATCGCAATTCCGATGCTCGCCGACACCTCGACGCGCTTGGACTGGACGATGAACGGCTCGGTCAGCACGTCGAGGATCCGCTCGGCGACCACCTTGGCCGCGCTCACCTCGGCCACGTGCGGCAGCAGGACGCCGAACTCGTCGCCGCCCAGGCGGGCGACTGCATCCCCGGCACGCACCGCGGCGCGTAGCCGGGACCCCACCTCGACGAGCAGACGGTCTCCTGCGTGGTGCCCGAGCTCGTCGTTAACCTCCTTGAAGAGATCGAGGTCCACGTACATCGCGCCCACCCCGTAGCCGTGGCGCTTGGCCGTGGCCAGCGCTGCGGTGGTGAGCTCTTCGAGGAGCCTGGAGTTGGGCAGTCCCGTCAGCGCGTCGTGGCCGGCTTGGTGCCGGACCTGCTCCAGCAGGAGCGCGTTGTCGATGGCCGTGGCGGCGATCGCCCCGATCCCGTTGAGCCGTGTCCTGTGCACCTCGGTGGGCTCGGACCCGAGTGTCCACAAGCCGGACTCGGTCACCACCACGCCGAGAAGGGTGTGGCGGGTGACCACGGGCACGAGCACGCCGGAGCGGTAGCCCACCACCGATCCGATCTCGGACCAGGCCGACTCTGCGGCGGCCGGGCCGTACACGACCGCTTCTGGGTTCCTCGTGAGCAGCACGATCAGGGACCGGTCCAGTGCGATCCCTAAGTTGTGGCCGTCCATCGAGGAATCGCTCCTTCCCCTGCAGACCAGCCGCGCGTCACGGGGTTCCCAGACGAACACGGCTGCGTTCTCGCACTGGACCACCGCAGGGACCGCCCTGGCCAGCCGCTCGGCGATCTCGTCGACGGTGCCAACCTCAGCCAGGGCGGTGGTGAGGTCGAACAGGGCTCCGATCGTCTCGGCCCGCTCGCGCGCCTCGGCGAGCGCGGCCGCCGTGGAGAGGACCGCCGCAGCGTGCCCGGCGTAGGCCTCGAGCAGCCTGCGCTCCTCGGGTAGGAAGCGGCGACCCTCGGGGTAGAAGGCGGCGAGGCGCCCGAAGTGAATGGTGGAGGAGGCGACGTCCACGATGAGCCGGCTGCCCTGGTGGTCGTCGGGATTCGCTGCCAGGATCTCTGCGCTCGACCGGTCCAGCTCCTCCGGCTCGAAGCCGACAGAGTGCACGCGGGGCTTGTGCTCGCGCGGCAAGCGGACAGCGAGCAGATATTGCGGTGCGCGCACGGCCACCCCGGTCCTCACGGTGATGGTCCGCAGCGCCTCGTCGATGTCGCCGATGGCGGCCAACTCGGACGCGAGCCTCTCGAGGGACTCGAACCGGCCGGTCAGCGCGGCCACCTGCGCGGTCAAGAACTTGGCCCTCACCTCCGGGTCGTCGGAGGTGCTCGGGTCCCAGGCGACCCGGTAGAGGCACCTCGCGTCCCCGCGGCGCTGGCACTCGATCTCGGCGACCGTGCCCACGTCGAGGCCGAACACTGTCGGCAGCGAACCGAGCGCGCCGGCGGTGTAGTCACAGAACAGCCGGTGCCGGGTGATCGGCGCGGCTGTCACCGCCGAGACGAGCACGCTCGTCTCGGCGGTCTCGACGCACGTCATCGTGGTCACCGTCGACTGCTTGGTGGCCGTCTCGGCGATCAGCCCCATGGCCTCGGCGGGTCCGCCCAAGGAGCGCAGGATCTCGATGACTGCGCTCGAGGAATAGTGGCTGAAGACCTCGGCCCCTGCGTGGCGCCCTACGTCGGGGTCGTCCATCACCTCTGCTGCGGCGACGAACCTCCGGAGGGTCTCCTCGTAGCTGCTCCAGTTGTTCTGGTCCTCGAGATCGGCGAGCGGGGTCGTTTCCCCTGCGCGCTCGAGGAGGGCGACCACCTTCGTGTCTCCGCCGATCCTCCGTACGTACGCGAGTAGAGCCCCCGTCATGGAGTTGTTGAGCTCCCTCAACCCGGTTCCCCCGTTCTGCCCGTCCAAAAGGGGTGCCTGCGCCGCCGCGCTCGGAGCCTCTGTGGGCCCGTCCGGGTCGAGTCGGCGGTGATGCACCCGCACAACTAGATTACGCCCGTCCGGGCCATAAACAACGGAAAAAAAATACCCGGACAGACTGCCCCGGTCCTAGGGTGAGGGGATGGCCAACAAGTCGAAACCCACGGGCGAGCCGAAGAAGCCGGGCCGGACGCTCAAGGAGAAGCGCCAGGCGAAGCACGCCAAGCAGGCCGCGCAGAAGCAGGTACGCAAGGGCTGGGAGAGCAAGTGAGGGTCCCCGAGCGCTCGTAGTCCCCGCGAATGACCGGGTGACGCCAGGGTGTGACCGGCCGATCTGACCGGCCGATCTGACTGGCCGATCTGACTGGCGAGGCCCGGCGTCACCGAGGAGGAGGATCGATGGGCGGTGAGCTGGTGGTACGCGGCGGCACCCTGGTCGACGGCACCGGCGCCCCGGGGCGCAGGGCGGACCTGTCGGTGAAGGACGGGCGGATCGCCGAGATCGGGGATTCCCTGAAGGGCGACCGCGAGCTCGACGCCTCGGGCCAGGTGGTCGCGCCCGGTTTCGTGGACATCCACACCCATTACGACGCCCAGGTCTTCTTCGACCCCTGGCTCACGCCTTCGGTGTTCCACGGGGTCACCTCGGTCGTCGCCGGCAACTGCGGGTTCTCTATCGCCCCCACCCGCCCGGAGATGGTCGCGCTCTTGGCGCGCACGCTCCAGCACGTCGAGGACATGAGCTTCGACACCCTCTCGGCCGGTGTGCCGTGGGACGAGTTCGAGACCTTTCCCGAATACCTCGACGCGGTGGAGCGTCGTGGTTCTGCGCTCAACTACGGCTGCTACGTGGGGCACACGGCAGTGCGCCTCTACGCCATGGGTGAGGACGCGTACGAACGGCCCGCCACCGACGACGAGCTCGCACGGATGAAGTCGATCGTCGCCGAGTCGATGGACGCAGGCGCCATGGGCTTCGCTTCCAGCGCTTCGCCCACCCACAACGGGGACAAGGGCCGCCCGGTGCCCTCGCGCCTGGCGGACCTCGACGAGCTCAGGTGCCTGCTGGAGCCCCTTCGCGACGCCAAGAAGGGGGTGGTGGCGCTGCTGCCCGGCGGGGTCTTTCGCAACGAGGACGTTTTCGAGCTGGCGCGTCACGCGCGTCGCCCGATCACGTGGACGGCTCTTCTGACTGTGAAGGGGTACCCGTACCACGAGAAGGTCATCGCCGAGAACGACGCGGCACGCATGGAGGGAGTGGAGGTGTGGCCCCAGGTGTCGTGCCGGCCGCTCGTGTTCCAGATGAACCTGGCCGAGCCCTTCACCCTGAACATGCGCCCCAGCTTCGCCAAGCTGATGGACACGACCCACGAAGAGCGGGTGCGCGCGTACAGCGACCCTTCGTGGAGGGAGTCGTGCTGGGATGAGCTTTCGGGAGCTGCGGGCGGGTTTCCTTTCAACTGGGCTGCGGTCTCCGTGGCCGAGTCCCCGAAGCACCCCGAGCTCGTCGAGCGCCAGGTCACCGAGCTCGCGCAGGAGCGCGGCTGCACTGCGCTGGATGTGGTGCTCGACATCTCGCTCGCAGACGACTTGGCGACCAGGTTCTGGTCCGTGGTGGCGAACGACGACCAGGAGGGGATCGCGTGGTTGCTGCCGCGCGACAACGTGCTGCTCGGGTTGGCGGACTCCGGAGCGCACGTGTCTCAGCTGTGCGACGCGTGCTTCGCGACGGACCTGCTCGGGTCCTGGGTACGCGATCGCCACGTGATGTCCTTGGAGCGCGCTGTCCACAAGCTGACCGGTGAGCCCGCTTCGGTCTACGGGCTTGCAGACCGGGGCACCCTCGAGGTGGGAAAGGCCGCCGACATCTGCGTGTTCGACCCCGACACCGTGGCCCCCGGTCCTCTGCGGCGCGTGTTCGACTTCCCGGCGCACGGCGAGCGGCTGACCGCGGACTCGCCCGTGGGGATGACCCACATGACGGTCAACGGCGTGATCGTCCGTGCCGACGGCGAGCCGGTGCCCGAGGGCCTCGACGCGCGGCCGGGGGTGCTGCTCCGAAGTTAAGAGTCAGCATGGCCTAGCGGCCACCGGCCAGCGGACCTCTGAGCGTGCGGGGTACGGCACGCAGATATCGTCGTCCCGGTGGAGCTCGAGGTCCGGACGATCGACGCGTCGGAGATCGGCGACTGGGTGGACTGCATGGGAGTGGGTTTCCTCCGCCCGCGGGCCGAGGGCTTCGCCGAGTTCTACCTGGAGCAGGTCGAGCTCGGCCGCACGTGGGGGGCGTTCGACTCGGGCAACGTGGTCGGGACTCTCAGGTCCTTTGCGACCACGCTCACCGTGCCCGGGCCCGAGCAGGTGGAGGTCGCGGCTCTCACCAACGTGACGGTGGCGCCGACCCACCGCCGCAGGGGGATCCTCACTGACATGATCCGCGCTGACCTCGCCGCGTCCGTCGAGCGCTCCGAGTCACTCAGCATCCTCATCGCATCCGAGTACCCGATATACGGGCGCTTCGGCTACGGGCCGGCGGTGGACACCGCCGTCTACACAGTCGACGCGACGTCGGCTCACCTACGCCGGGGCGGTACCGGGAGCGTCGAGCTCGTCGCCCTCGCGACGCTGCGCAAGGAGGCACCTGCTCTCTACGACGAGGTCCGCGTGCGCCAGCCGGGATGGATCGGTCGAGCCGACCACCACTGGGACACGATGCTCCACCAGGTCGAGGTGCCGGGCGCGGAGCCGTCGAAGGCGTACGCGGCGCTCTACCGCTCCGAGTCCGGACAACTCGAGGGCTATCTGCTCTACGAGGCCGAGGCGAAGTGGCAGGACTGGCGACCGTGCTCGACGCTGAAGGTCGACGAGCTCGTGGCCGTCACGCCCGAGGCGTACAGGAGGCTCTGGCAGTACTGCACGGAGGTCGACCTCGTCACGACCGTGAACGCGGCCGACCGGCCCGTCGTCGAGCCGCTCGAGTGGATGCTCACCGAGAGGCGCGCGATGCGTCAGAGCGGTCGCTACGACTTCCTGTGGGTCAGGCCTCTCGACGTCTGCGCCGCCCTCTCGGCGCGCCGCTATCTAGTCGAGTCCGGGGTCGTGATGGAGGTGACGGACGATCTCCGTTTCGCCGATGGGCGCTACCTGCTCGAGGGGTCTCCGCGCGGCGCTGCTTGCTCACGTACGTCCCAGCCGGCCGAGCTGGTCGTCGGTGTCGACGTCCTCGGCGCGCTCTACTTGGGCGGGGTATCGCTTCGCTCCCTCGCAGATGCGGGGCGAGTGGAAGTCGTTGTCCCCGGCGCGCTCGAGAGGGCCGATCTCATGTTCCGTTCTGCGGTCGCCCCGTGGTGCTCTACCTGGTTCTGACCGGGCCAGGACAGGGCATCGTCTCGCGCAGCTGGCTCTAGGGGACACTCTCGTCCGTCGTGGGCACTCCCAACCCACGAGCGACAAGAGAGATCGCTGTCTCGATGAGCGTGTCGTCCGCCACGTCCGGCTGGAGCACCCCCAGCAGCCCGATGCCACGAAACAGCGCCACGACCACCCTCGCAATCCGCTCGGCGGATTCCAGGGGCTCGAGGTCATAGCGCGTCCGCTCCGACTCGATGATCTGGGCGATATCGCGGGCGTTCTCGTCCTCGAGACTCGTCAGTTGTTCCCGGGCTGCCGGATTTCGTACCGCATAGAGCCAGAACTCCTGGAACAGCACCGCGAATGTGTTGCCCCCCCATTGGCGAGTCTGCTCCCTGATGAAGGCCACGAAGTCGTGCAGACCGGACCCGGGGGGACCCTCGGACCTCCCCTCCAAGGTGGCCCGCAACTGCTGTGCCTCCCGTTCGTAGTTCGCCTTGAACAGCGCCAGGAAGAGACCTTCCTTGTTCCTGAAGTTCGAGTACACGGCCCCCTTGGTGAACCCGGCCACGGCGGCCACCTCGTCGAGGGATGCGCCGTGGAATCCCCGCTCGGAGAACACCTGGGCGGCGGCCGCCAGCAGGTGATCCCTGGTCTGTTGCCTCCTGCGTTCGGGGGTGAGGGGTTCGAGTATCGCCGGTTGCACTTCGAATGAGTTTAGTAGATACTAGACCTGGTATGTGGAATACTAATACGTATATTCCCAGGCCAGACGGGTATGCGACCCAGGAGCAGGTGGGGGCGCAGTGACGCCGGTGCTCGAGGTGCGGGGACTGCGCAAGTCCTATGGAACGCGCACTGCTCTTGCCGGCGTCGACCTCGACGTCGCCCCGGGCGAGATCGTCGGCCTGCTGGGTCCGAACGGCGCCGGCAAGACGACGCTGGTGTCGATCCTCGCCGGCCTGCGCCGGCCGGACGCGGGGAGCATCAGGATCGGGTCGATCGACGCCCTTGCGTACCCGAAGCAGGCGCGTCGCCTGCTCGGCGTGGCACCACAGGAGACAGGCGTGTACCCCACGCTGACCTGCCGGGAGAACATGCGCTTTTTCGCCGAGCTCGCAGGATTGAGAGGGCGTGCTCTCCGAGAGGCGGTGCACTCGGTAGCAGAAGCCCTGCAAATCACCGGACTCCTGGACCGCCGTGCCCAGCAGCTTTCCGGTGGAGAGCGCCGGCGTCTTCACAGCGCGCTCGCGCTCGTCAACAGTCCGCCTCTCGTGCTGCTCGACGAGCCGACGACCGGTGCAGACGTTCAGGCCCGTGTCCAGCTCCTGCAGCTGGTAGGTGAGCTCGCCTCGGACCGCTCCGCGGTCCTGTACTCGACTCACTACCTCACAGAGATCGAGCAGTTGGCAGCGTCCGTCGTGCTTCTCGACCAGGGCCGAGTGATCGCCCGTGGAAGCGTAGAAGAGCTGGTCGCCGCCCATGCTCCGAATATCGTCGAGTTCACTTTCGAGGGTCCCGTGCCGCCATTCGACGGCGCTTGGCACGGCGCGCGCCTGGAAGTCGAAGGCGCGACGGTTCGCGTCCACACGAGCCAACCGGGCGTGTCGACCGCCGCGATGATCGAACGTCTGGGGCCAAGGGCCGCCGAGATTCGTTCGATCGAGGTCGTGCGTCCAAGCCTCGAGACCCTTTACCTCGAACTGACGGGCCGGCGCTACAGGCAGGAGATCCCGAGCGAGGCGACCAATGTCGCTTAGAAGGACACTTGCGATCGTCCGTCACGAATTCCGCCTCGCCGGCCGCGATCCGCTTCCGATCCTCATCTTGGTGGTCTTTCCTCTAGTCATGATGGCGTTTCTGAAGCCCGCCTTTCGGGACGTGCTCGTGGCCAGCGGATATCCACACGCCAATGGGGCCGAGCAAGCGGTGCCGGGAGATGCCGTCCTGAATGGTTTCTACATAGTCGGCATGACCAGCTTTGCGTTCTTCTCCGAGTACGGCTGGAACACTTGGGAGCGGCTGCGAGCCAGTCATGCGAGCTCGGCAGAGATCATCGTGGGCAAGGCTGTGCCTCGCGTGATCGCGTCGGTCGCGCAGTTTCTCGTCGTCTTCGCGATCGCCATCTGTTGGGCCTTCACGTTCGGGGCCCTCTGCCGGCGCTCGTCCCGCTGGTGCTCAGCTTTGCTCTGTGTCTCGTCATGCTCGGAGTCCTCGTGACCTCCGTGTGTCGTACGATCCAGCAGGCCAACGCCTTTGCGTTCGGCGGCCTCGTCTTGTTCGGATCGATCGGCGGAGCCCTCGTACCGATCAATGTCCTTCCCATCTGGGCTCGGACGATCGCACCCATGACTCCGACCTACTGGGCGATGCGAGGCTTCAGATCCATCATCCTCGTTGGAAGTGGACCCGGGAGTGTCGTTCTTCCGACGGCGATACTTCTAGCGATGAGCGCAGTCTTTGCTCTCGTCTCGCTCACGAGATTCCGGTTCAACGACGCCAAGAGCTCCTACGCCTGACTCCGGCATCCGGACAATTCGATCCGGTCAGTTTCGATCCGGTCAGTCGAGGGCGGGGGAGCCGAGGGCGGGGGAGCCGAGGGCAGGGGAGCCGAGGGCAGGGGAGCCGTGGGCAGGGGACTTCGAGTCGTCGTCCCACACGCCCATGAGCTTCCACGCCGCTCGCTCGACAGGGTTGACCAGCCCGAGCTCGGCGCAGAGCTTTCGGGGCTTGGCCACCGAATCGCGCAGCAGCTGACGGGCCTCGGGCGAGCGCAGCGCCTTGCGGGCCTGGCTCCTCGGCACACCGTAGGTGCGCAGGAGGCTGGGGGGAGGGAAGCACATCAGCCTGCTCATGGTGCCGAACAGGAACGGAGCGCAGAAGCCGAGCGCCCGCCGGCGCACGATGCCCAGGCGCGGCACCGCGCGCTTGAGGTACTGGCGGGCGAAGGAGATGTGGCGCGCCTCCTCGGTGACATGGATCCGTATGATCCGCTCGATCGCCGGGTGAGACTCGCCGTTGCGCAGCTGGCCCCGCTGGAGGTGGTCGACGGGGTCCTCCCCTCCGAGGACGAACAGGAAGAACAACGGCGGGAACAGCCTGCTCAGCCACACCACGGGCCGCGAACCCACCTTCATCCTCCGCGGCATGCCCTTCACGTCGAGGCCGCTGCGGTCGATGACCTCCTGGAACATCATCGTGTGCTGCGATTCCTCTGTGATCTCGTGATGGACGTAACGGAACTCCTCGCGGTGATTCCCCATCCAGAACGCGTACTCGAGCAGCCCGCGTTGGAGGACGTTCTCGAACTCCCAACCGATGCGCATCGCTGCAGCGATCCGGTGCAGAGCCACGCGGGAGCGGATCTCCGGAGGCTGCGACCGGTACCACTCGGTGGAGGCGAGAGGGTCCGTCGACCAGAGCTTGAAGCGCGGGTCCTCCGGATAGATCGCCATCTCGGGCGCGTCCCAGTCGACGTCCGCGTAAGCGTCGAAGTGCTTGTCGACCGATTGCCGGCTCAGCCTTCTGACCGTCGCCCCGAACACCTCGTCGCGCTCGCTCGTCGCCGTACCGCCACCCGTCTTCACTGTTTCGACCGTATTCGACATTGTGCCCGTAATCACCATCCTGCACCGTACCAGTGTCTGATGTAAGTGTCAAGAGGAATGGTACAGTTGTTGATGTGAAGATAGAAGCCGACACGGGCCACAGGGAGTACCGCATCGACGACCTGGCCCGCCTGGCCGGCACCACCGTGCGCAACGTACGGGCCTACCAGGACCGGGGCCTTCTGCCACCCTCGAGGCGCGAGGGGCGGATCGCCTTCTACTCGGACGCGCACCTGGCCCGCCTGAAGGTCGTCGCTCAGCTCCTCGAGCGGGGCTACACCCTCTCGAACATCCGCGAGCTGCTCGCTGCCTGGGAGGCCGGCCAGGACGTGGGTGACCTGCTCGGCCTGGAAGCAGAGCTCGTCGCCCCATGGTCGGACGAGACCCCCACCGCCATCTCTGCCGGCGAGCTGGCTCGCACCTTCGGCGACGAGGCGGTGGACCAGCAGGCTCTCACGGTTGCGCTCGAGCTCGGGATCGTGGAGGCGATGGGCGAAGACTCGTTTGTCGTGCTCAAGCCGCGCATGCTGCACGTGGGCGCGGAGCTCGTAGCGGTGGGGATCCCCCTCGCCGCCGCGCTGGAGCTCGCCGTCCGACTGCGCGACGACATGGACAGGGTCGCCCGGGGTTTCGTGGACCTCGTGGACAGGTACGTCTTCGATCCCCTAGGCGACCACATCGCGACGGACGAGCTGCCTCGGCTGACCGAGATCGTCCGCCGCCTGCGACCTCTCGCGGGAGAGGCCGTCGACGCCGAGCTGGCCGACGCGATGGGGCGTCACGTCCAGGCCGAGCTCCTGGGGCGCATCGACCGGATGCTCGCCGACTTGGGGCAGTCGCAGACCGAGGCCTCTTAAGGGGCCCAGCGGATGGGCAGATCCGAGCCCGTCTATCCGCTGTGCCTCCCGAGCCACCCGATGGGGGCTCGCCGTGTTGGACCGTCGCCCCGCCGCGTGCGACCGTCGGCCCGCCGCGTTCGACGGTAGGTTGCGTCCATGCCAGGTTCTCTCCTGGGCACCAGCGTCCGCCGCGTCGAGGACCCCGAGCTCCTCGAGGGGCGCGGCACGTTCGTCGGGAACCTCCGGGTCGATGCGCTCGCCCACGCCGCGTTCGTTCGCTCCCCTCTGGCCCACGCCCGGATCACTGGCATCGACACCGCCGCCGCGTCGCGCGCCGCGGGGGTGCTCGGGGTCTTCACTGCCGAGGACTTGGGCGTAGCTCCGTTCCACGGCTTCATCGTCCTCAACCCGAAGTGTGCGAGGCCTCCCCTGGCAGACGGCAAGGTGCGCTTCGTCGGGGAGCCGGTGGTGATGATCGTCGCCGAGAGTCAGGGCGAGGCGATCGACGCGTCCGAGCTCGTGGTAGTGGAATACGAGCCGCTTCCCGCAGTCGTGGACCCCGAGGCCGCGCTCGGGGACGCGGCGGTGCTCCAGTTCGACGAGCTCGGCACCAACCTGGCCGCCGGGATGCGCGACGCGGGGGAGTCCGATCCGCTCTCGGGCGCGACGACCGTCGTGAGGGCGCGCCTTCAGAACCAGAGGGTGGCGGTCGTGCCGATGGAAGGCGACGCCGTGGCGGCTGTGCCCCGCGACGACGGAGAGGGCCACGACGTCACCGTCTACGTGTCGACCCAGATGCCCCATGCCTTCGCCCAGAGCGCCGCCAAATCACTGGGTATCGACATCGAGCGTCTCCGGGTCGTCGCCCCGCACGTGGGCGGCGGGTTCGGCAGCAAGGCCGGGCTCGGTGCCGAGCACGCAGCCGTCGTCACCGCCGCGCGCAGGCTCCGGCGCCCGGTCGTGTGGGTCCAGGGCCGGTCCGAGAACCTCGTGTCGATGCCGCACGGGCGCGGTCAGGTGCAGTGGGTGGAGATGGGCTTCGACGGCGAAGGCCGTTTCACGGGGATGCGGCTGCGGGTACTCGCGGACTGCGGGGCGTACGCGGGCTTCGGAGGAGCTCTCGCCATCGGCCCCACGAGGATGATGGCCCAGGGCGTGTACGCGATACCTGCCATCCGCTACGACGTCGCGGCCGCTCTCACCAACACGGCGCCAATGGGCGCCTTTCGCGGCGCGGGGCGCCCCGAGGCCGCTGAGCTTCTCGAGAGAGCCATGGACATCGCAGCCGCCGAGCTCGAGATGGATCCCGTCGAGCTGCGTCGGCGGAACCTGCTACCCGCATTCGACACCCCCCTGACCACCGTGATGGGGACCACCTACGACACGGGTGACTACGAGCTGTCGCTCGACGAGGCGTTGCGGCTGGCGGGATACGAGGAGCTGAGGAAGCAGCAGGCCGAGCGCCGTGCCGGCGGGGCTCGCCACCAGCTCGGGATCGGGGTAGCCGTCTACGTGGAGATCACGGCGGGCGCAGGAGGAGAGGAGTACGCCTCGGTGGGCGTGGAGCGCGACGGGATCGCCACGATCAGGGTGGGCACCTCGGCGCACGGACAGGGCCACGCGACGGCGTTCGCGACGATCGTCTCGGACCGTCTGGGGATCGGCCTGGATCAGATCCGCTTCGTCCAGGCCGACACCGCAGCCGTGCCGCGCGGAGGCGGGACGGGCGGCTCGAGGTCGCTCCAGCTGGGCGGCAGCGCTGTCTTCTCGGCGAGCGAAGAGGTGCTCGAGCGCGGCAAGGAGTTGGCTGCCGCTCACCTCGAGGCGAACGTGGACGACATCGTCGTGCACGGCGAAGGGAGGCTGGGCGTCGCAGGGGTACCGGCCAGGTCGCTGTCGTGGGGGCAGGTGGCGTCGTTGTCCGAGGACGGCGGCGCGGGTGCCGACCAGAGCAAGCTCGAGGCAGCGGTCGACTTCAAGCAGGAAGGGGCCACGTTCCCCTTCGGAGCCCATGTGTCGGTGGTGGAGGTCGACGTGGAGACCGGAGCGGTCCGCCCGCTGCGTCACGTGGCGGTCGATGACTGCGGGCGCATCCTCAACCCGCTGCTCGTGAGGGGCCAGCAGCACGGCGGGATAGCGCAGGGCATGGCGCAGGCGCTGTGGGAGGAGTACGTCTACGACGGCGACGGCAACCCGTTGACCGCCACCCTGGCCGACTACGCCATGCCGAGCGCGGCCGAGGTCTGCGGGCTCGAGGCCGCCAACACGCAGACCCCGAGCCTCTCCAACCCGCTCGGCGCGAAGGGGATAGGTGAGTCGGGGACCATCGGCTCCACACCTGCCGTCCACAACGCCGTGGTCGACGCGCTCTCGCACCTCGGCGTCCGCCACGTCGACATGCCGTGCACACCCGAGCGGGTGTGGCGAGCAATCGAGGCAGCGCGGCGAGGCGAGGCCTGCGAGCGGCCGCTGTGGAGCGAACCCCCTGCGTTCTTCGACGAGTTGCCCGTGGCCGGTCGGGCCCGGCGTCCCGAGGTGGCCGATGTCGAGATCTGACCGAGCCGCGACCAGGCGGCCGTGGCGACTACAGGCGGGCCCCGCCGGCTCCCTGCCGGCGGCGATGGCGCTCGTGGCTGCGGCGGTCGTAGCAGCCTCGTTGCTCGGGGCCAGCGCAGCCTCGTTGCTCGGGGCCAGCGCAGCCTCGGCTGCTTCGAGCTCGAAGGTGGTCCTCGCGCCCGTGCCCGTCGGTGCCACAGCCAGCGGGGTCCCCTCCTTCTACAGGCCTCCCGATCCTCTCCCCGCGGGCGCCCCCGGGACACTGATACGCGCCGAGCGAGTGACAGGCGTGCCGGGCGTGCCGGCGGGTGCGACCACGTGGCGGGTGCTCTACCGCTCGCGCTCCATCTACGGGGCGGACATCGCCGTCTCGGGCTACGTGATCGTCCCGCCGGGTCAGGCGCCCAAGGGCGGGTTCCCGGTGATCAGCTGGGCGCACGGCACCACGGGTTTCAACGACATCTGCGCGCCCTCGCTCTTCAACAACCTCGACGGCCAGGGCGGTCCCTACCTCACACCGGACCTCACCGCCTACGTGTCGGCGGGCTTCGAGATCGCCGCCACCGACTACCAGGGCCTCGGCACGCCCGGGCCGCATCCGTACCTGCTCGGCGACAGCGAGGGACGAGGAGTGCTCGACGCGGCGCGCGCGGCCAGATATCTGCCGGGATCGCACGCGAGCCACACCGTGCTCGTCTACGGCCACTCTCAGGGAGGGCAGGCGGCGCTCTTCGCCGGCGAGCTCGCGCGCAGCTACGCGCCCGCGCTGCAGGTCCTCGGGGTCGTCGCCGCGGCCCCCGCCACGAACCTGTCGCTCATCGTCGGGCAAGCGACGTCTGCCACCTACGGGCAGGCGATCTTGGAGTTCTCCCTGCCGGCAACGCTCACCTGGTCAGAGACGTACCGCGACCTCCCGCTCTCGGACTTCTTCACGGCGGCCGGGGGGAGGTTGGTGAAGACCCTCGTCGGCACCGGCTGCCTGCCGCAGCTGTCGGCGGCGATCCGGGCCGATCACGTGACCCCGTCGGATGTCTTCACCCCGGGCATTGGCACCGACCCGGTGGTGAAAGCCCACGCCAAGCTCAACGACCCGGGTCGCGCCATGACGCCGGCTCCTCTGCTAGTGGTGCAGGGGACAGCCGACACCACCGTCCCTCCCGCGCTCACCGACCTCTACGTGCAGGACATGGCGTGTCCCATCGGGGACACCATCGACTACCTGCACGTCACCGGGGCGACGCACGGGACCGTGAACACCAAGGCCGAGCCCGCCATCCTCGCGTGGATGCTCGCCCGGCTCGCTGGGACGTCGGCGCCGTCGACCTGTGGCACACCGGGCGACGTGGCGTCCTACCCACTCTCGTGACTGCCGACCCACGGCCGCTCGTTGGCGCAGCGCATGGTCCTGGGACGCGGGATGTCGCCGCGGCCGGCAAGGTGGTGGAGCGCTACCTCGATCGGATGGTCGCCCACGACTGGGACGCGATGGCCGATTGCCTGGCGGAGGACGTGGTGCGCGTCGGTCCCTTCGGCGACACCTACTCGGGGAAGGCCTCCTACGTGGCGTTCCTGTCGGGTCTTCTGCCGAGCCTCGCGGGCTACTCGATGCGCCTCGATCGCGTCGTCTCACAAGGCCGCTTCGCGGTTGCAGAGCTCACCGAGACCGTCGAGATCGACGGATCGCCGCTCGAGACTCCGGAGGCTCTCGTCTTCGATCTCGACGCCCAAGGGAGGATCGCGCACATCTCCATCTACATCCAGCGCCTCGGCGCGCCCGCTTAGTGCTCCACCTGGACGGTCTTGCCGCCCTCCCAGCGACGCAGGACTAGGTAGCTTCCCTTCAGGGCTCCGTGGTCCCAGTGCCCGAAACCCATGGTCGTGCCCTCCAATCCGCTGGCTGACGGGATCATCTTCACGCGCTCGAGCGCATCGCGTACGCCGTCTCGCGTGAGGTGATCCGCCCGCGCCAGCGCCTCGGCCACCAGCCGCCCCATGTCGTAGGCGGCCACGCCGATCGGCCCGCCGGCTGATCGCGCTGAGCGCCCGGCGAGCTGCGCGCGGACCGAGTTCTCGTCGGACACGGTGTCCACGTAGACCCAGCCCTCCCAGTCCGCCCGCCAGTCGCGTCGCGCGTAGCCGAACATGAGCGCCGAGTTGGCCACGACTTGGACCTTCCAGGACTCGCGCGCCACCGCCAGGGCCAGGGGTCTCGCGGCAACCCCGAGCCCGAGGTACACCAGCGCGTCGGGGCCGGCCGCTCGCAGCCGGCGCACGGTCGCGGACAGGTCCTCGGCCAGTGGTGAGACGGCCGCGCTTGCCGTGATCTCCACTCCCGCTGTCGCGCAGGCCTGGGTGAACGACTCGTGATAGCCCCGCCCGACGGGGGAGTGGTCGTAAGCCACCGCTGCACTGGCGAGCCCGAGGTGGGACAGGTAGCGGGCCAGCACCGCAGGCTCCTCGGTGAGCGACCCGACCTGGTAGTGGAACATGTAACGGCTCCGGGTCCGCTCGCCCCCCGTGTAGTTGATGCAAGGCACGCCCGACTCGTCGGCCAACGGGCCGACGATGAGCCCGTTGTCGCTGATGCTCGGCCCCACGATCACGAGAGCTCCCGCCGCCTCGAGCTCGCCGAAAGCCTGCTCGATCTCGTGGGCGGTGCCCGCCGGAAGTCCCCGCGCGTGGCGGGGCAAGAGCTCCACCGACCTGTCCAGTCGACCCGTGGCGGCGACCTCGTCGATGCCGATGCGCAACGATCCCTCGAACAGCGCGCCGTCATCACCCTGGGGGAAGTCGTACAGCACACCTACGAGCACCGGAGCTGCCGACGGGGGGGCGGCCGGCGCAGGCGCGGCCGGCGCCGTCGCCGGTGCCGTCTTGCTCAGGAGGCCTCCGCGGGCACGGATTGCTCACGAACCTCACCGGCTCGCCGGCGGAGCTGCTCCCAGCAGGAGCGCAGCAGCCTGGCGCTGTCGAATTCTTCGGCGATGTATCGCCCGAGGAGCTCGCCCGTCCGGATGTCGATGGAATGGTCCTTGAAGATGTCGTCGAGACCGCACAGCGTCTTGTCCAGCTCGTGCAGGCCCAGCTTCTCGATCTTCTCGAGGTCCGAGAGCTCGGACGAGGCGACCGACACGTCTTCCGAACCTCGCGACGATTCCGAAGCTCCTGCTGCACCCACCGCCCTGGGGGCGCTCTTGTACCGCACGGTGTAACCAAGCTCGTCGATGCGTCTCGCGAAGCTCATCCCGTGCTCGCCCTCGCGCGCCGCCACCGTCCGCAGCACGGCTCTCACTTCAGGGTCGTCGGTCGTCTCGATCCACACGGACAGATACCGGTGCGCCTTCGCCTCGTTGACTGCGATGGCGTTCAGCAGCCCTAGATAGCTGGGCTTGTCGGACATGTTCCCCTCCTCCGGCACGCAGGGACCGCTCTGATCGAAGTGCCTTTCCCCGAGCGGTTCGTGGTGTCTCCTCGCGAGCGCTCACGAACCATCCCACGCCGATCGGGGCGCGAGCAAGGCCCGGGGACTGCGGCGCCAGATCATCTGTCGCGTGCTCGCTTGGCGATGAGCCGGAAGAGCAGGAGCGCGCCGGCGGCCAGCCGGGTGACGTCGAAACACGGCACGAACCGCGCGCCTTCCGAGCGCACCACGTAGACGCCGAGCGGGTAGATGAACCCTCCGTAACCGCCGCCCGATCCTGACGCGTGCCCGCCCGCTTCGGCGCCCTCGGCTCCGTCGGCGCCGCCGGTTTGGCCGTCCGCGCGCTTCGCGGTGGGGCCGCTGCCCTCACCGCCGCCGCCTCCTCCGGCGACTACGGCTACGGGGACGATGGTGGTGCCGCCCACCTCGTAGGCGGGCCCGAACGCGCGTCCGACGCTCACGTTCTCACCGATGCGCCGGAACAGCTCCTTGGCGTCCATCGAGGTGACCTCCTTGCTCGCTGGGCTCAGGCGAAGCCAGTCTCGCCGTGGACGGTGGAGCGCGTCGAGGCGGCGCCCCCGGCCCCCGTACTCGTCTCAGTGGTGGAAGCCCCCTCGGGCCCGGCCCCGGCCCCCAGGCCCGTGACGCAGATCGCCGACGCTCTCGTGCAGGGCGTCGAAGAACAGCCCGGCCATGTCCCGGCTGAAGCCGTTTCGGACCACGACGCGCAGCACCGCTATGTCGTCGAGAGCCGGCGGCATGTCGTATGCGGGGACGAGCCAACCCCTTGCGCGAAGCGCCTCGGATAGGTCGAACACGCTCCAGCTCTCGCCGTCCGCGGCGCGGAAGCTCAGCACCGGTATCCCCTCGGCCCTCGATACCAGGGTGAAGGGCCCGGTGTCCGCCACCTTGTCGGCCAGCCATCGCGCGGTGTCGCGGCTCGCCTGCTGCACCCTCCTGTATCCGTCGTGGCCCAGGCGAAGGAAGTTGTAGTACTGGGCTACGACCTGCGCGCCTGGCCTCGAGAAGTTGAGCGCGAACGTGGGCATGTGGCCACCCAGGTAATCCACGTCGAACACGAGCTCACTTGGAAGAGCTCCCGAGTCGCGCCATATCACCCAGCCCACGCCGGGATACACGAGCCCGTACTTGTGACCCGAGGCGTTGATCGACGCGACGCGCTCGACCCGGAAGTCCCATTCGAGCTCCAGGTCCACGAACGGCGCAAAGAATCCCCCGGATGCGGCGTCGACGTGCAAGGGGACGTCGGGTCCACCCGAGCTCGCGAGGGAGTCGAGTGCGGCTGCAATCTCCGACACCGGCTCGTAGGCTCCGTCGTAGGTCGAGCCGAGCACGGTCACGACCCCGATCGTGTTCTCGTCGCAGTTGGCGGCGGCTCCCTCGGGGGTGAGGTACGTCGTCTGCGGCCCGACCGGGACCATGCGCGGCTCCACCTCCCAGTAGCGGCAGAACTTCTCCCAGCACACCTGCACATTCGATCCCATCACCAGGTTCGGCGCGCCGGATGACGCGCCGCCGGCTGGAGTGCCGGCCGCCCCCGAGCGCTTCGCGCGCCAACGCCACTTCAGGGCCATGCCGGCGAGCATCGCCGCCTCGCTGGACCCTGTCGTCGAGCATCCGGTGGCTTGTCCCGAGCCCGGCACGTGCCATAGGTGGGCGAGCATGTTCACGCACCTGCGCTCCAGCTCCGCGGTCTGCGGGTACTCGTCCTTGTCGATCATGTTCTTGTCCGCGCACTGGGCCATGAGCAGCTCGGCCTGCGGGTCCATCCAGGTCGTGACGAAGGTGGCCAGGTTGAGCCGGGCGCTCCCGTCGAGCAGCAGCTCGTCGTGCACCACCTGGAAGGCTGTCGCCGGCGCCATGCCCATGCGGGGGAGGCGGTTGCGCGGGATGGTGCCCGTCTCGCCGGCCTGGGCGAATTGAGGGCGGATCTCTAGCTCTTCGTCCTCGTCGTGGTGTGGGTGCAGTGCCATGGCGCAAGAGCTTGCTCCGAAACGCGGCCCGCGCGCAGGCGTCGTGGCCGTACCCTTTTCGGATGCTCCTCGGCATGGCCCACACCGCCATCTGCGTCACCGACCTCGACGAGGCGGTTCGCTGGTATTCCGAAGTCCTCGGACT
>DATKIB010000105.1:0-13144 GCA_035509915.1 Acidimicrobiales bacterium
CGAGACGAGCTCGGCCAGGGGTCTGAGGGCGCTCGCGCAGGAGTCCTTTCTCGCCTACGAGCTGGAGATGGGACCGCTGGACCGTGGCGTCCGGCCTTCCTCGGTGGGACCCGGAAAGCGCATCTCCTTTGTCGCCACTGCGGCCCTCGCGGTTCGCCGCAGCGCCTGGCAAGAGGTCGGCGGCTTCGACCCGGCGCTGCGTTTCGGGGAGGACATCGACTTCAGCTGGCGCGTCTGCAATCACGGATGGTCCATCCGATACGAGCCCTCGTCGGTATTGGGCCACGAGATCCGCGACGACCTCTTCGGGATGCTCCTCCAGCGCTACCAGTACGGGACTCCCGCCGCCGTCCTCGCCTCGAGGTACCCCGATGCCTTTCGGACAATCGAGGTCGAGCCATCGAGCGCGCTGTCCTTCGTGCTCGCCTGCGCCGGTCACGGACTCGCAGGCTCGGCGGTGGTCGGCGCGTCCGCCGTCGTCTCGGCCCGTCGGTTGACTCGTATCGGCATCGGCTGGACGGACGCCGTACGAAAGGTGGGCCGAGAGCAGGTTCGTGACGGCATCAATCTCATGTGGACCATGCGCCGTGACTTCTGGCCGCTCACCCTGCTCCTCGCCGTGCTGTCCAGGCGGTTCCGGCGGATCGCGTTCGGAGCCGCTGTGCTAGGTCCGCTCCTCGAATGGGTGCGCCGCCGGCCGGCGCTTTCTCCGGCGAGATGGCTCGTCCTGTCGTTGGGGGACGGGCTTGCTCACGGCGCTGGTGTGTGGCGCAGCTGCCTGCGCGCCCGGAGCTTCGAGGCGCTGGTCCCGGCGTGGAGGTCGATCCCGTCCGAAGCCTCGACCGTCGCAGATCGCGACCCGAACCGCTCCATATGCCGTCCGTAGCGGTCGTGATCGCCACGCGCGATCGCCCCGAGCTCCTCGAAGACGCCCTGTCGGCGCTCGGGCGTTCGAACCGCTCCCCCGAACGTCTCGTCGTCGTCGACTCGGCCTCCACGGACCCTCGGGTGGCATCGGTCGGGCGCGCGTCGGGTGCCACGCTGCTCCGGTGCGAACGGCCCGGGGCCTGCAGAGCGAGAAACCTCGGGTGGTCGTCGGTCGAGGAGGACCTCGTGGCGTTCGTCGACGACGACTGCCTGGTGGATCCTGAATGGTTGGACGCGATCGTCGCGGCCTTCGACCACCCCTCGAAGCCCTCTTTCGTCACGGGCCAGGTGCGTGCCGACGTCGCACCGGCGACACGAGCCAGCCTGTCGGTCGCACTCATCACCGATGCCGACGCCAGGGAGCTGCGCGACGGTGACGACCCGAGGACGATGGGGCACGGAGCCAACATGGCATGGCGCCGCGATGCACTCTCGCAGCTCGGCGGCTTCGACGAGGAGCTCGGGCCGGGCACCATCCTGCGCGCCGCAGAGGATCTCGACCTCTTCGTGCGTGCCTTCGCAGCTGGTCTAGCCGGCTACTACACCCCGGACGCAGCGGTAGTTCATCGGCAGTGGCGCAGCCGCGCGGACATGCTGCGCGCGTACTTCTACTACGGGGTCGGAAGCGGAGCACTCGCGGTCAAGCGTTACCGCCTGGAAGAACGTGGCCGGCACTCCCCCGGTCTTGTTCGTGCGGCGCGGGGCCTGTTGGTGGACGAGGGCCTGGCTCCGGTTGGCCGTGCCCTCGCACAGCACTACGAGATGGGGGCAGTGGCGGACATGTTCAAGTTCGCAGGGGCAATGCGGGGTGCGTGGCGAGCACGGCGGATGGTGGTGTCCAAGGGCCACTTCAGTTCGATGTCTGGGGCTGACCGGAAATAGACGTCCCGCTCAACTGAGCCCGGCGCGCTGCAGCCAGAGCGACGTCCCATTGGTCGGAACCGCAGCCCAGGTCAGCGTCGACCAGAGCGGCGAGAGGATCTCGTGGAGTGATGGCTCGATACATACGAAGAAGTTAGGTAGCACAACCTCGAACAACGCCTCACCGGACAACAGGTAGGCAGCCGCCAAATACTGCTCGGAGAAGTACCACTCGGCCATCTGCGGCGGGTAGTCCCAAGGGATGAAGACATCGTGGATGTGGACGAGCACACCGGGGGCGAGGCGCGGCAGCAGCTCGGTGAACACCACCGTCACATCGGAGTTCATGAAGCACCTGTGACTGCCGTCGACGAAGAAGATGTCTCCTGGCCCGAGCTTGTCGAACATCGAGAGATCGACGTCCTCGAGTGGCGACCGCTCGATGTGGTCGCAGAGGTCATCTATCTCCGCACGTGGGACAGGATCCACCGACGTGATATGCAGTGAGACATCTTGGTCCTGAGCTGCTCGTCTCGCCCACTTCGTAGAGTTTCCGGATCCGATCTCGACGTAACGATGCGGCCTGTTCTTCGAGATCAGGCAGTAGAGCGCAACGGCATCCAGCCCTTGGAAGGAACCGTTGCACCAATAAGGAGATCGAGGATCCTGAGAGTCCAGCGGGATGCGTGTCAGTGGTTTCGAGTATTCGAGGAAGCTCTGCAAAAGGACGACGAACTGCTCCCGGTGGCGATCGTAGAGGTCGTAGAGCTCGGGGTGGGGCGGTTTGCCGTAGCCGAACCGCGGTTCGGGGCGGACCGGGTAGTCGAGCACGATCGGGTAGGTGGCGGGACGCTCGGGCGGCGCCAAGCGCGACGCCAGCGCTCGACGCAGTCGGCGTTCTGCTGCTGTGAGGAATCCGCGTGGGGATGCGCGTCGCGCGTCGGGCACTGCCTCGACCCTACAGAACGATCTCATCGTGGGGTGTGAGGAGTCCCCAACAGTCGAAAGTAGGGTCCGTAAATCGCCGTAGAGACTCCAGATCCTGTCGAAGCAGGTCGACCAAGCTCGCCGCTAGTTGGTCATCGATCCGAAGCTCGTCCGCTGTAATTGGCTCTCTCAGATGACGAGATGAGGCAATCCGCTGAAACGAGGGGGGAAGCCTCTGATCGAGCCCGGACCGAATCAGGATGTCGCCAACGCGCCTGGCCCACGGGCGCGGCTTCTCCCTTCCGTCGACAGTGTTGAATTCGCGCTCCAAGGTGTCGGGCATCAGGAGTGGGTCGACCCCGATGAACGAGAAGACTCGCTGCATCGTTTGAGCACGGTCGTAGCGAAGCTCTTCGGCGGTGATGAGGAGCAGCTGGGATGAAGGGAAATGGGTCAGGTACTGCTCGATCTGCAATGCATACCGGCTCTCGTAAGCGTAGCGCGCATCGACGAGCAAGGCCTCGTCTATCGGCCGATGTTCGGTCCCCATCCAGAGCCCAAATGCGTAACACGAGCGCATGCGATCTATAGGGTGTCGCATGACGTAGATCAACCGAACGTCGGGGAGAAGCGAGGCAATTCTCGCCGGAACTCCCCGATACATCGGATATATCGAATAGTCGGTCGAGAGCTCGCCACGAGCCTTGGCATCGCCGGCGTCGTCGAAGAGGCTCTCGTACCACGCAAGCCCACGATGCCAGGATCCTTCCTCGAGGAAATACTTGGGCTCCTTTTCGGGTGTGACGAAAACTTCCGGATGTGCACCGAGATAGTGAAAAAGGCTGGAGGTGCCGCTCTTGCGAGCCCCAATGACGAGGAATGTAGGAAGCACCTTGCTCGTCAGTCCGCCGACGGATGGGAGACCCGGGTGCGAGCAGCCGCGAGCATGCGGTCGTAGAGCACGTCGGCTCGAGCAAGAAGAGCGCGCTCAGCCTGCACCTGCGCTACCGCCGCCGGCTTTCTGGCGTCTCGTTCCTTGGAGGGCCGAGAGACGGTTGCCTCCCGGATCTCGACCATTCCCGACTCGACGAAGTCCCAGGTGTCGATCTCGAACCGCACACGGTCCTCGTTCTCAGCAGTCGGCTCGTATGCGACGAAGCTGGTGCCGAACCGGTCGTTGACCTCCCTCACGACGGCCCCGAAGTCCTCGACCACGGAGTCGAAAGGCGCGAGGACGACCCGATCGACCACCGGCAGGACCCGCTCGTGAAACCGGATGTAGGCGCTCAGCACGCTGCGAGCTGTGAGAGCGGGCCTGTAGATGAGCTGGGATGCGACAGAGTCGAGCGGCCGGCGCACGAGCAGGATCACAGGGACGGCGCGCCGGACGCCTACGAGGACGTTTCGGGCCGAGTGATTGGGCTTGGCCACGGGAAAGTCCCTGCCGTTCGAGACCCAGAAGGCGGTGAAGGCGTAGGTGTTGGCGGAACGCGGAAAGCCCTCGATCACGAGCTCGGTCTCCGAGGTCACCATGAGGGGGTACCTCTTGCGCACCAACTGGTCCCGCAACGTGCCGTCTATGAGCCAACGGTCCACCCGATAACGCAGATCCTCCGAGGTCACGCGCTTGACCACGTCCTTCACGAAAGCCACGTCAGCCGCCTAGCCGGAGCGACCCGCTCAGCACCGCCGCCGCGCGGTCCGCAGGCTTTTCTGCGACAGCGGGAGGCAGTGTGGGGGGACGTAGGCCGTGGCGAAGGGCAAAGCGCGCCATGCTGCGGAAGTGCCACGCGGTGGCGCGAGTGAGAAAACGGTGCCTCGTGAGCTCCGACAGATCGTGCTCGACGACTGCCTCGGGCACCTGCACCACCTCGAGCCCAGCCTCCCAGGTCCGCCAGCAGAGGTCGATGTCCTCGCAGTAGAGGCGGTAGCCCTCGTCCATCCCTCCCAGTCGCGTGTAGAGGTCAGACGAGATCGCGAGTGCAGCGCCCAGCAGCCAGTCGACTCGGTAGGGCTCTGTCGCGGTGTGAACGCCTGGTCGATCGAGCATCAGGTGCCGACTCTCGTGCCTGGAGCTGCGAAGCAGCCAGCGCAGCGGGGTCCTTCGTATCACCGTGGCGCCCACCGTTGGGAAACGACGCGCTGAGGGCTGGAGCGAGCCGTCGGGGTACACGAGCCTCGGACCCACGATCCCGATCGAGTCGTCGGAATCGAGCCTCTCGACCAACAGGTCGATCGCTCCGGGTCTCACCCGACCGTCCGGATTGAGCAAGAAGAGTGTGTTGCCAGTGGCGAGGCGAGCGCCCGTGTTGCAGTTGGCTGCGAAGCCTTGGCGCTTCGTTCCCCGTACCAGACGCACTTCCGGGTGGTCACGAGATACGAGATCACAAGTGCCGTCGGTAGAAGCATTGTCGACGACAATCACCTCGTCGACCCGGCTCCCCCCGTGCTCGCGGAGGCTCGAAAGGCACGCGGCGATCTCCGCTGCGGACTGGTGAGTCACGACGATCACGCTCACGTGCAAGGCAGTCGAGGGGCTCGTTTCCATTTCGGCTTTCGGCACGGTTCCTCGCAGAGTGGCACTGGGGTCCGGGAAATGTCGCTCCACAAGGAGCAACGGCGGGATTCGTGGCACCTTGCGGGCTCGGGCGCTCCGGTCGGTCGTGTGGCCGCTGGCTGCCGCTCCCCTATGGCCAGATCGTCTCTGCAATCACGGGAGGAACCGGAAATAGAGGTCCTTGAGACGCTGAGACAGGCCCACTGTCGGCTCGAGCGGGTGGGTGTCCTGCGGCTGCACGTCATGACGGGGCGCCTCGGGGAGCTCCGGCGCGCGCCCCAGGCGGAGCTCGTTCACCGCCAACCTGACCGGATCGTCCTCTTGCATCGCGACCTTGTGGAGGAAGAAGACGCTCTCGGTGTCTAGGTATCGGCGCAGATCGCCGGGCTCGACGGTGTGGACGGTGCTCACCCCGGACTCCCCGGGGTACCGGAGCGGATCGCATCCCATGGCATCGGCAAGCGTCGGGTAGATGAATTCCTCCACTCCGAAGACGCGCGACCGCCGCCCGAGCCGGAGAAGCTTGGCGAGGTTCGCAAAGCGCAGCGCCTTCTCACCGAACCCCCTTCGGAAGACGAGGCCCGGGTTCATGGCCCAAGAGGCCTGCTCCGTACCGAACAGTGGCTGCCACCACCGACGCCACCCGGCGTTGAAACGGCGCAGCCGGATCATCCGCGCCTCCACCCAAGGGTTGGACCGGAGGTACCCCACACCCATCAACTCGCTGTCCGCCATCGTGTGCTCGGCGAACTCGGTCACTCCCGTGCGGACGAAGAGCATGTCCGAGTCCATCGTGATCAAGAAGTCGTAGTCGCAGGACCTCTCGTGGAGCCACCGGATGACCCCGACGTGGAAGGGGACCAGATTGCCGTAGCGCAAGGGCTCCGAATAGGGGCACACGCCGACCCGTAGGCCGCGGACCAGCTGAGGGTCCCGTCCGCCGTTGAACACGACGATCTCCTCCGGGGTGGCGAAGTGGCGGATGTTCTCGACCATCTCGGCCAGGCGCGGACGAGAGTCGTGGGCGAGGACGGCAACGACGAGCTTCGAGGTCATGCACGTCTATGCTCGCCCGGCGGGCCCGGCTCTGCCAGCAGAAGGTCCCCGGCGATCCGGTTGGAACACGATTCCCGGATCCTGGCTGGTGCCGTGCGCGCTCGACGACTAGATGACGCAGAAACCGCCCGCTCGACTCGCCTTCAACGCCTTGGCGCTCCAGCCCGAGGGAAGCGGAGTCCAGACCTACGTTCGCGAACTCCTCCGATCGCTCTCCGTTGAGCTCGATGCACACCTCGTCGCGGCCGTGCGCAGCGACGCGACGGACCAGCTCCCCGCGATCGTCGAGGCCCGAGTGCGCCCTCCGGCGCGCGGTGTCCGCAGGTTCCTCGAGGGCGCGAGGAGCATCGGTCCCGCGGACCTGGTGCACGGCCTGGACGCCAGCGTGCCCATCCAGCGAAAGGTCCCGATGGTGGTAACCGTGCACGACCTCGCGGTCTACGACGTGCCCTGGGCGTTCCGGCGCAGCTGGGTGCTCGGCACCCGCGCGGTAATGGCGCACGCCATGCGAAGAGCTGACGAGGTAATCGCCGTCTCCGAGTTCACCGCCGAACGAGCACGGTCGCGCTTCGGGCGCAGCGCGAAGGTGATCGCCGAGGCTCCCTCCGCGTCGCTCGGGCCGCCGGGCGACGCGGAGATCGAAGAGGTGAGGGGCCGCTACGGACTTCCACGGCAATTCGTGCTCTACGTGGGCACGGTGGAGCCACGCAAAGACGTGGCAACCCTGTCGAGGGCCTGCCGGGAGCTCGAAGTCCCGCTCGCGATCGCAGGCCGTGTCGGACATCTTTTCCAGATTCCCCTGGGAGCCCAGGCGCTCGGCTACGTGCCCGAGACCGACCTCGCCGCCCTCTACGGCGCTGCTACCGCGGTCGCGTACCCGTCCGTCTACGAGGGTTTCGGGCTTCCCCCACTAGAGGCCATGGCCTGCGGCGCGCCGGTAGTGGCGTACTCGATACCGCCGATCAGAGAGGTTGTCGGGGACGCGGCGCTGCTCACCGCTCCTCACGACGAGCAACAGCTCGCCTCGGCACTTCGATCCCTCCTCTTCGACGAGGACCTCCGCTCTGCACTGTCTGAAGCAGGGCTGGCACGCTCGGCCGAGCTCACCTGGGATGCGGCCGCTGCGGCCACCGCCAACGTGTACCGGTCGATCGGCATCACCTGCTGAGCGGCGACTCGCATTCGGCGACGTCCGCCGCCCTCCCACTCAGGCTGCGAGCAGGTCTCGATAGACGCTCGCGGTGCGCCTGGCGACCTCCTCCCAGGTGAACCGCAGGGCGCGCTCGAGGCCCGCCGCCACCAGCTGCTCCCGTCGGGCGAGAGCGCTCCTCACGCCCTCGGAGAGAGCGATCGGGTCGCGCGGAGGCACCAAGACCGCGGCGTCCCCCGCGATCTCGGGCACGGCGCCCACCGAGGTCGCCACGACCGGCGTCCCCGAGGCCATGGCCTCGACCACCGGGAGGCCGAAGCCCTCGTACAACGAAGGCAGAACGACGCAGTCGGCCCCCCTGTAGAGGGCTGCGAGCTCGTCGATGCCGACGTGCCCCCGCAGCTCGACCCTCCCGGCAATTCCCAGGCGGTCGATGGCGCTCCGAACCCGCCCTAGCAGCCCCTTGTCGGGGCCCACCATCACGAGCTCCAGCCCGAGGTCCTCCAGATCGGCAAAGGCCGCCAGGGCACCGAGCGGGTCCTTTCGCGGACGAAGCGCACCGACGAAGAGGACGTACCCCGGCCGCGAGGGCACGGGCCCCTCGGGCCGAAACTCGCGACCAACGCCGTTCAGCGTCACCACGACCTTCTCTTCCGGGACGTCGTAACGCCGGACGATGTCGCGCTTGGTCCACTCCGACACGGTCAAGACGCGCTCCGCCCGGCGCACCGAGGGCGGGACCAACCTGCGCAGCGCCCACCCGTCGAAGCGGTCCTCCAGCTCGGGCAACAGCTCGTACGAGAGGTCGTGGATGGTGACGACGGCTCTGCCTCGATAGAGCGGGGGCACGACGTACTGGAAGTGCGCCAGACGAGTGCGCTCTCGCCGCAACAGGCGCGGCATCTGCCAGAGCATCCTCGCCGCCTGGTTCAGCGGCACTAGCTCCAGACCCGCGATGCCCTCTGGCACCAGCTCTGCCTGACGGGCGACGGCTGCGATCCGGAGATCTGCGGAGTCACGCCCGAGGCAACTCAGGATCTCGCGAACGTGAGTCTCGTCCCCCGTTCGTTGGCGTCCCAGCACGTTGGCGTCCACGATCACGTCGGGCGAGCCCGAAGAGTCCCGAGAGTGCGAGCGGCTCATCTCGTCCGATGGCGCCACGCGCCGACAGTCGACCCGTCGGGGCGCACCAACCCGGCGACCGTACGGGCCACCATTCCCGGATCGCGGCGCGCTCTGCCGATCTGGCGAGCCAGCTGCTCCGCCACCAGCAGGGTGGACACACCCGGTGAGCGCGTCGCCAGAGAGCGAAGCACTTCGGCCCGATGGCCGAGTCCACGGCCGGCGAGCATCCGCAGATGCGCACCCTGAAAGACGCGACACGCCTCGGGCATCGATGTGCCGTGCTTGCGAATGAAGGCATCGAGCCCGAGCCGCTCCGATGTGGGTTTCGACAAGCCTCCGTGGAAGGAGTGGCGGGCGAGGGTTTCGGGCACGACACCTGCGGGGGCCACTCTCACACAGCGCAACCACAGGTCCCAGTCCTCGACGCTCGGGAAGGTCTCGTCGAGCGAAAGCTCCTCGCCAAGAAGGCTTCGCCGTGCCATCACGAACGAGAAACTCCCCGGGAGGTTCATCCATTGGACCTGCCCCGCCGTGTACGAAGCTGGTCCGCGATAGACGATGGGAGCGCGGCGCCCATGGGGGTCGACCACCCAGTAGTGGCAAGAGACGATGCCCACTTCCGAATGCGAGCCGAGGTACTCGAGCTGACGCTCGACCTTCTGCCGCTCCCAACTGTCGTCGTCGTCCAGGAACGCCACGAAATCGCCCGACGCGAGGCTCAGACCGGCGTTGCGTGCGCGCGCGGCCCCCCCGGGAGCGTCCAGCCGTTCGAAGCGCACCCGCCGGTCGCCTCGCACGACAGCGTCCGCCGCGTCAGATGCAGGCGTGCCCGAGGCGTCGTCGACGACGAGCACCTCGAGGTGTCGGTGGGACTGGAGGATCACCGACTCCAAGGCGGCGCAGAGCGACCCGGGACGGTCCCTGGTCGGCAGGATGACCGATACGAGGGGGCCCGAACCGTCTGCTCTCACCACGTCGGCGCTATCCCCCTGGACCGCAAGGAGCCACGTCACGCCTCGTTATTCTGCGCATGGACGTGGACGACGGACGTCACGAACCTACCCTGCAACTCGGCTCGAGCGTCACCGACCTCGAGAGGCCAGTTCGCGACCCACGGCCGCCCGGCTCCGCCGGCGTGCCCGCCACCACCGGGATCGCACGTTCGGGAAGCCAGGGTCGAAGGGGACAGCAGCAGTTCTGGCTGGCCCTCGGGCACGATCCGATGAGGGCCGTGCTCTTCGGTCTGCTGCTTGCGGCAGTGTTCGGGGTGCTCGGCGCCGTCGCGTCGCTGGGCGGCAGCACGACCTACAGGAGCACCACGGTCATGCTGATCGACGATCCATACCAGCTGGCACTCTCCGGTGACCAGAACGAGTTTGTGAAGCTCGACGCGCTCAGGTACAAGTACGCCGAGCTCGTGAACACCGACCCCATAGCAGGCCCCGTCGCCACGGAGCTGGGCCTGCCGGTGGGGTCCGTGATCGCCGCTGCGTCCACGCAAGTGCCATTCGACGGCCTAGCGATGGACGTCGTCGCGACGTGGAACACTCCTCGTGGAGCGCAAGTCCTCTCGCAGGCCCTCGCCAACGAGGTGACCACCTACGTGCGCGGCGAGGACACCACCAATCACATCCCCCAGAACGACCGCTTTACCCTCTTGACGATCGACCCCGCCGCTAGCGCAGTCGCCGAGAAGCCCTCGAAGAGCAGAGCCGTCACACTCGCGATCGGGCTCGCCGTCCTCGGCTTCGCGCTCGGGTTCCTAGCCACGCAACTCGTCCGCTACCTGCGCTGAGGCTCCGATGGGAGTCGCAGGTGAACTACTCCTGACGCTCTTCGGAGTGGCCGTCATCGTGGCCGCTCCCCTGGAGATCGCGTTCGGCGCGCTCGTTGCATTCTGGCTCCTCGTACCGGGCAACCTGCAGGTCCCCTACGCACCCCACTTGTTCCTCGTCCATCGCGTCGTGCTCTACGCGTTCGCCTTCCGGTTGCTCGTCCGTCATGGCCACAAAGAGCCAAAGGCCGGCGCCTACAGGCCCACACCGATGCACGCGGCGCTGGGGGTCTTGTTGCTCGTGACCTTCTTCGACGGGGTCGTCTTTGCCTCGAGGACCGACTCGCTGAGCGCCGACCTGCACAAGTGGTACACGATGCTCGACCTCGCCGTGCTCTTCGTCGTCGTCGTGGCCGTGGTGCGCACGATCTCACCCAAAAAGGCTCTCAACGTCGTCGCATGCGGGGCTGTGGCGGCGGTGATGATCGGCCTCTTCGAGAGATGGATCGGACACGGATGGGCGAACTTCTTCTTCGAGCACATCCCTGCAAACGATCTGGCAGCCGGCGCAGGGCCGCTCCAGACCCGCGCCGGTCACGTGAGGTCCCAGGGAGCAGCGCAGTTCGCCCTCGAGTACGGCTGGGTCCTCACGATGCTGCTCCCACTGGCGATCGTCGCCGCGATCCGATGGGCACGCGGGAACCCACGATGGCGGAGAGTCGCGCTAGTGCTGCCGCTGCTCGTGGCGCTGGCCGTGGTCTTCTCGGGTTCGCGCCTTCCCCAGTTCGCCATGCTCGTCACGGTGGTGCTCCTGTTCGTGATCGCGGGGCCAGACCGGAGGCTGGCCGCTTACGGCGTGGCCGCCGGGCTCGGAGGGGCGGTCGTGCTGATCGCGCACCCGTCGTTCATCACCTCTCCGTTCTCGACGACATCGACCAACGACCCGGCTTCCATCAGGCTCGACCGCCTGCCGCCTCTCTTCGCGCTCGTCGTTCATCACCCGTTCACCGGGCTCGGCTTCAACGGGATCGCCTCGGTCTTCGGCGGTCTCGACGACGCTTTCGCGCTCACCTACTCCACCCTCGGCGTACTGGGGGTGCTGGCGTGGCTCGTGGTCGGGCTCACGGCCCTGGCCATTTGCGCTCGTGCGCTGCGCGCCAGCCCGGGCAGCGACGCGAGATTGATCGGGGCAGCCTGCCTCGTCGGGATCGTCGTCACGGCCTTGGCCGCGACGAATTACGACCTGGTGGACACCCCGCAGTCCACCTGGGCCCTGGTGTTCCTAGCAGCCATAGGCACCTGCGCGGCCGAGATGGTGCCCCGTACCGTGGGCGCGAGGCGCAAGTGGCTCGCGCGCCTGGTGCTGCCCGTAGCGGGTGTCGGGGTCGGTTTCGCGGTCCTGGCCGCTGCCCCGACGGCGGCCTCGGAGTCTCTCTCTGTGTTCACGGTGGCTCCGTGGGTCGTGGCCTCCCAGGGCAACGCAGTGGAGTCCCCGCAGGGCACCGAGCTGGTGCACACACTGTGCACCTCGGTGACCAACCCGGACACGATCGAGCCCGGCACCAACGTCACGTGCCTCCAGGGCGCCAAGATCTTCCCGGCCGACTATCCCGGACTGGCCCTCGTGACCATCAGCGGCCCAACCGCGCAGGCGGTTCAGGCGGAGCTCAAGAGCGCCTTCACGCCGATCGCCCGGTACATGGCCCTCGAGGGGGGCCCCGTGGGGACGATAGAGACCGGCAAACCCTCGTGGGCAGTCACGGCGCCTTTGTCCGGTGGCGTGGCTGGGCTCATGGCGATGCTGCTCCTGCCGCCGCTCACCCGCAGACGCCGGCGGCTCGTCGATGCCCCGCTCGAGAGCCACCACGTCGGTTGGACGTTCGAGGCTCACCCGGCCCCCGTGTGACGGTCACGCCTGCTCGGGAGCTTCGAGCCCGGAAGGCGGGAGACGGTCGGGCGGCCGGTTAGAGCCGGAGAGCCCCGCGGCATAGAGGTGCCAGGCTTCGAGTACCTCGGCCAGGTGGTCGACGTCGAGCTGTGAGGCGGTGATCCGCCCAGCTTCGACCAGCCGCCGCCGCAGCGCCGGGTCCCCCGCCAGTCTCAGAAGCGACGTCACGAGCGCGCTGGGATCTCCCGGGGGGAAGGTCAGGCAGTTGCCTGAGTCGACGAGGAATTCCGCAGCGCCCCCAGAGGGGGCTGCGACTACCGGCGTCCCGCAGGCCATGGCCTCGAGGGGCACGAGGCCGAACGGCTCCTCCCACACCGGGGGGAAAACCACGACGTCTGCTGCTGCGTAGCGCTCCGAGAGCTCGGAGCGCTCAGAGCTGGTAAAGCTCACCCGCCCCTCGAGCCCGAGCTCGCGCACGAGCCGGTGCAGCTCTTCGACGTGCCGGTCGTCGCCACGCCCGCAGATCTCGAGAGTCGCCTCGGTGGGCAGCCCCGCGAGAGCACGAACAGCTGTGTCGATGCCCTTGCGGGGGTCGATGCGCCCCACGTAGAGCAGGCGCCAGCTCCACTCGGGGTCCGCTGCCCTCTGGCGGAACTCCGCGGCCTCGATCCCCGAGTAGACGACTGTCGACTCGGGGAAGCTCCACCTCGAACGCTCGCGGCAGACCCGGCGGACGTGCTCGCTCACGAAGCAGCTCGGCCCGAGTTTGTCGAGCGCAGGAGGGGAGGTCGGAAGCCCCGTGAGCAGCCGCACGACCCCCGCAGCGCGCGGGTGCCTGGTCATGGGCCGGAGCCAGCCGTCGACGGCCGGGCCGTACAC
>DATKIB010000106.1:0-3830 GCA_035509915.1 Acidimicrobiales bacterium
TCCTACGTGCCACGTTTCTGGTAACGCTCGATACCGGCGTTTGGGGGCAGTGTTACCTTGTCCCTTTTGAGCACCCAGGTCATCGTCCTAAACGGCGTATCTTCGTCGGGCAAGACATCAATCGCTCGGGAGTCATGCCACCTCCGAGTCGTGCGCAGCCAGCATCCTCACTCGCGTAGGCTTCTGAGCCTGTGGTCGGCCACCCTGACGATCGGGCTCAAAACGTGCCGGAGGTAGTGCTGGCGGCCCCGAAGGACCGACGCGCGATCGCCGATGCCCTACAGGACGCGTTCTTCGATGATCCCGTCATGTCATGGATGCTGCGAGACGAACGGCGCCGACCGCGGGGGCTAACCCGGCTCTTCAGCGTGCTCCTCCGTGCCCACTACATGCCGATCGGCACGGTCTGGACGACGCTGGAGACCTCCGGAGCAGCCCTGTGGGCGCCTCCCGGGCAAGCCATCATTCCCCCGATGACGATCTTGCGTCACTCGCCTGCGATGCTGCGCGCCCTGGGCCGCCACGCCGTACGGGCGTTGCGAGCTCTCAGCTACGTGGAGCATCAGCACCCGAAGGAGCCCCACTGGTACCTGGGCGTGCTCGGAACACGCACGGCCAACCAAGGCAAGGGGATCGGCTCGGCGCTTTTAGGCCCAGTGCTCGACCGGTGCGACGACACTGGGCTACCCGCGTACCTCGAGTCCTCGAAACGATCCAACATATCCTTCTACCGTCGGCACGGCTTCGAGGTGACGGGCGAGATCCAGTTGCCACTGGGTGGCCCTCCGGTGTGGCCGATGTGGCGGGACCCGAGGACGAGCTGAGCCGAAACGTAACGGCCCCACCAATGGGGATACCGTCAGCGGCCGCAGATGTCGCAATATTGGGACACCCATTGGTTTGACAAGGTGACTTGCCCTTCCAGCAGACAAGTTACCAGCCGGTCAACGGAACGGCATTGCCGCGTATGACCTAAATGTCTACGAAACCCGTGCACCGGGTATAGACGTGTCGCCCGAACGTGACGAGAGTTGCGGCCAGTGCGAGGAGGGGTTGCAAATGCCGAGGACGCTTGAGCGCATGACCCGGATGCTGTACAGAGTCGGTTTGCACCACGAGGACGGAGTCAGCTCGATGGTCTCCCTGTCGGCACGCCCCGCACGACTCGTCGCCGGTGAGGTGGCTGCCAGCGCTGCTGATGTCGTAGCCGCTGTGTCGAAGAGGCCTCACGTGAAGCCACGTAATAGGCGAGGGATCAATTCGCAGCGGAATCAAGAGGCCTAGTTCTAAAGGAATCGTCGACGCGCACTTCGCCACGCGAGCCGGCCAAGGATGATGGCGACCATCAGGCAGAGCAGGACAAATAGCGCGGGCCCAGCGATCCGGACCAGTCCGTCAAAGGCAGCGGCGAAGCCACTCACCGACCTGTGCCAAGCATCACTGATTCCTGAGGCAGGTTTGGGTGACGGAGGAGGCCGGTGCGAACGGTTCTCGGTGAGCGAAACCGCCAGGGTGGCGTATGAGGTCTCGTTGTCGAGCACCTGAAGCTGGCCCTGGAGTTGATCTAGCTGGCTCTGAATGCTGTCGAGCTGGTTCTCCACGGCGAGGATGTCGCTGATCGAAGTCGCCTTCGACATGATCGTGAGGTACTGGTCCCGGCTCGCCTGCAGTGCCGTGATGCGGGCCTGGAGGTCCACGTATTGTCCGGTGACGTCGGTCGCCTTGGAGGTGACTGAGGTGACCGTACCAAGTGCCTGCGCATTCGCCAGCACGTTGTCGAAGCTGGCCTGTGGGACCTGGAGCGTGATGCTTCCGGAGGTGGGGATGTTCGAGGCATCTCCGGACTGGGTCGCAGTGTCCGCTGCGAAGCCCCCGTCTGCGACGGCCAGGTTGGTGAGACTCGTCAAGATGGTCTCGAGTCGACCCTTGCCGATCGTGAGGTCCAGCGACCCGGTCTCTTCCACCTTGGACGATTGGCCCACTGCGCCGGTGGGGAGGGAGGGGGCGGTTGCCGGAGGCGAGGACGACCCCGGTGCCGGTGCCGGACCTCCCGACGCACCCACACCTCCCGCACTTCCCGGAGCCGCCGAGCCGCCGCTCACGGCCCCCGGGGTCGCCGACGAATGAAGGCCTTGAGGCGCTCGGTTGGCCGAAGGGTTCGACTGGCTGGACGGTAAGCCTCCGAGAGTCGCCAAGAGGATCAGAGTGACCGCCACGAGGGAGAGAGCAGCCGTCGTCAACACCACCGGTGGCCTCTTGAGCTGCAGCATCCTCCTTCGCCAACGCGCTTTGAGTGCCTCATCCTCCGATGCAGCATCACCATGGGCGTCCGAAGCGACGGTCTCGCCTTTGCGGCGTCGGAACCTGCTCATGAGGTGCGGACTTGCATCTAGGTCCCTGGCTCTGAGCAGGACCTGCTCCACGGCCATGTCCGGGATGTCGAATGACTCAGCCGCCTCGCTGAGGGTGGCGCGCAAGCGCTCTTCGTCGACGACCATCACTGGAGTTCCTCCTCGACGGGAGCGCTCTCGCTGAGCACCAACGCCTGAAGAGCGGGGTGGGCCGCCAGGAGGCGACGACCTTCGTGGAGTCTGGATTTCACTGTTCCTGGCCGGCGCCCTATGGCGGTCGCGATCTCGCGCTCACTCAGTTCCGCGTAATAACGCAGCACTACCGCCACTCGGAGATGAAACGGCAGATCGTTCAGGGCCCGCGCGACGGACCGCGACACATCGATTCGCCACACCTGCTCCTCGGGCGGAGGCGTAGAAGACGCCACCTCCTCGAGGTGGGACAGCTCCGATCGCCGCTCTCGGCGCCGAACCTCGTCGCGCAGCTTGGAATAGCAAGTGTTGACGACGACCCGGTATAGCCAGGGCGTGAGGTTCGAGCCGCTTCCGAGCGACGCCCGAAACCTCCAGGCCCTTAGGAATGCCTCCTGTACGGCCTCCTCCGCATCGGCACGGTTTCCGAGGAGGAGACATGCGGTGCGGAAAGAGCGGGTGTAGCCCCGCTCCAACCACTGAGCAAGATCATCGTTGTCCCTTGGGCCACCGACCACCCGCGCTCCCTCCTTCACCCTTTTAGACGCTGCAGCCCGCAAAAAGGTTCGCTTGGGGACTTGACCGTTCGATGAGTCACTCCGCCCAGATCGCCCTCCATACCTGCAGTCGCCGCCGGAGGCCCTCAAGTCCGACTCTCAGACGTTTGGGTTTGACGCTTCCGTGATTGCGAATCTAGTTTCCGTCCCCGAGGCGGCGGCCTCGAGTGAACCACCCTCGGACTCCGGGGCGGAGAGTGGGAGGGATTTCGTGGCGCATTTCCGTGGTACCAAGCTCACGGTGCTACGCCACGTCAGACGGGCGATCGTGATCGCGGGCGCGACTGGGATGCTGATGACAGTCGTTTCTTGTGCCATCACAGCCACGGCACCCACGTTTCTTGGCGCGGCACAGGCGGCGACGGCACCCGCGATCGTACCGAATCCGAAGGTGTCAGGCCCGATCCCCTGGAGCCTTGGTATTGACGAGCAACCGCAGACCGACAACTTGTTCGCACTGCCGCCGTTTGGTTACAGCGAGAGCGAATACTTTGTCTCGGGCACGGCGAGTTATCGAGCTAACAGCGGCTCGCTAGGGAGCATCTCAAATCCAGAGTCGACCGCCCCCGCTCCGTACACGATCCGGATGATCGTGCGGCAACCGATCAACCCGCGCAGGTTCAACGGGACGGTAGTGGTCGAGTGGAACAACGTCACGGCTCAGATGGACGAGACACCCATCTGGGACTGGACGTACCCTACGGTCCTGCGTGAGGGCTTTGCCTACGTA
>DATKIB010000107.1:0-2802 GCA_035509915.1 Acidimicrobiales bacterium
CTGGCATCCACGTCCTGCGCCACCTCCACCACCAGCTTGGAGACCGACACGATCCGAACGTTCGGCAGGTGAGCCACCGTCTCGGTGATCATGTCCTCGCGCTCCTCGATGCTGAAGAGTGCCTCGGCCTTCTGGGGATTGCGGAGGCAGGCGACTATGACCTCGTCGAAGAGCTCCCCCGACCGCTCGACCACCTCGAGGTGGCCGTTGTGGAACGGGTCGAAGGACCCCGGGAACAGCACGGCGGTCAAGACACACCCTCCTGGTCGGTATCCGAGCTAGTGAACAGGTCCGCGAAGCGACCGCGCACAGCGTCGTCGTCATGTGAGCCACCGGATCGTTGCTCGCGCGCGGCGCTGACCACCGTGACGAGCGTACCGCCGTAGCCCTTCTGCCTGACGACATCCCATCGGGTGGGGACCTCGAGCGGGCGATCCGATTCGAGCACCGCGACGGTGGCGTCGAGCTTCTCCAGCAGCAGCCTCCACCTCGAGAAGGCGTAAGGGGGGTCGCACAACGCCAGGTCGAAGGGCCCTGGCCGGCCCGGGGCCCTGGTTCGGGACTCTCCGGTCGGGGCCTTCCTGCTGAGCCAGGTCAGGACGTCGGCGCGCACGATCGAGGCGGCGGCCGCCTCGAGTCCCGCCGAGCGCAGGTTCGACCTGACCGCCTCCAGTGCCGCTCGATCGGTGTCGACGAAGACAGCGGCCTCGGCACCCCGCGACAGCGCCTCGATCCCCATCGCACCGCTGCCCGCGAAGAGGTCCGCGACACTGGCGCCGTCCAGCTCGACGAGGTTCGACAGGACGTCGAAGATCGCCTCGCGCACACGGTCGGAGGTAGGGCGGGTGCCAGTGCCAGCGGGAGCCCGAATGACCCGGCCACGACTGCTTCCCCCGACGACGCGCACAGCGCCACCGTAGGCCGACCCGGGTCTGCCTATTCGCTGGGCCTCTCTAGCTCTTCAGGAGATATGCGGCCTCCTCCTCGCCCACGAACAGCCTTATCTCCTCGGCGAGCGGCCCCACAGCGGACAGCCACGGGTCCGCCTCGAGCAGCGCCTCCGCCACGCGCCTCGCCTCTTCCACGAGCGGCCGGTCCCTGCGAAGCGACGCGAGCTTGAGGTCACTTCGGCCCTTCTGCCTGACGCCGAGGATCGTCCCCTCGCCCCTCAGCTCGAGGTCGACCTCCGCAAGCTCGAACCCGTCGTTGGTCCGCTCGAGCGCCTCGAGGCGCGCTCGTGCAGTTTCGGGTCCCTGCGCGCCGAGCAAGTCGGGCCCGAGCAGCTCCCCCTGGCGTCTCTTGCCTTCACCGGTCCTCCCGCCGAACAGGAAACACCACGACCGAAGCGAGGACCGGCCGACGCGCCCGCGAAGCTGGTGCAGCTGCGCGATCCCGAACCGGTCGGCGTCCTCTATCACCATCACCGTGGCCTCGGGCACGTCGATACCCACCTCGATCACAGTCGTCGCCACGAGCACGTCGAGGTCCCCCCCGCGGAAAGCCGCCATCACCCCTTCCTTCTCCGACGGTTTGAGCTGCCCGTGGAGCAGGCCGAGGCGAATCCCCTTCAGCACGCCGGTGGACAGGCGATCGCGCTCCTCGGTGGCCGAACGCGCCTGGATCCGCTCCGATCCCTCGACGAGAGGGCACACCACATAGGCGCGGTGCCCCGCAGCGACCTCCTCGCGCACGACGCGCCACGCGCGCTCCTCGTCTGTCGTGCTCCGTGCCCAGATCGTCTCGACCGGAGTCCGGCCGGACGGGAGCTGGTCGAGCTCGGTGAGGTCGAGGTCGCCGAAGACGACCATCGCGGCGGTGCGGGGGATCGGTGTGGCGGTCATGACGAGAAGGTCGGGATCGGCTCCTTCGCCACGGGCCGCATCTCGTCCCTTGGCCCGCAACGCGGCGCGCTGCTCGACGCCGAAGCGATGCTGCTCGTCGATGACGACCACTCCGAGGCTCCGAAAGCGCACGTCCTCGGTCAAAAGAGCGTGCGTCCCCACGACGATGTCGACGGCGCCCGAGGCGAGCCCGGCATGCAGCCTGGCCCGCTGCCGGGCGGTGGTCCTGTTGGTGAGCAGGGCCACCTCGAGGGGACGGGACCCGCCCAGGCGGTCGGGGTCCTCCACCGCAAGGTCTCCGAGCAGCTCACTGACCGCGAGGTGGTGCTGCTCCGCCAGCACCTCGGTCGGTGCCATCAACGCGCCCTGATGCTCGCCCTGCACAGAGACCAGCAGTGCGCACAGCGCCACCACGGTCTTGCCTGCCCCCACCTCGCCCTGGAGCAGACGGTGCATCGGGAGCGGTGCTGCCAGGTCGTGGTCGATCGTGGCGATCGCCCGCCGCTGCGCATCGGTGAGAGCGAAGGGCAGCCGGCCCACGAAGGCCTCGACCAGCCGGGCGGAGCCTGCGGGGGGGTCAACCACGTGACGGATGCCACGTGCCTCCCTTCTCGCCGCGGCGCGCCGCATCACGACCTCGAGCTGTAGACGGAGCAGCTCGTCGAAGGCGAGCCTCCGACGAGCGCTGCCCAGCTGCTCGAAGGACTCGGGCCCGTGGATCTGCAAGAAGGCGGCAGTGCGGTCCATGAGACCGAGCTCTGAGCGCCACCGCTCGGGGAGCGGGTCCTCGAGGCGCCCCGCGCGCCGCAAGGCCTCGGCCACCCATTCGCCGAATTCCCATCCCGCGATGCCCGAGCGCTCGGACGTCGGGTAGACCGGAACGATACGTCCGGTCCGGTTGCCGACGAGGTCGACGACCGGGTTGGTGAACTGCCGGCGACCCTTGTAGGTGTCGAGCTTG
>DATKIB010000108.1:0-56476 GCA_035509915.1 Acidimicrobiales bacterium
CAGCCTGGTGGGCGAAGGCGCCTTCGTCGCTCCGGGCGCGACCGTCCGGGGGAGCGTGGTGGGCGCGCGGTGCACGGTCGAGGACTCGGCGCTGGTGGAGGGATCGGTCCTCCTCCCAGGCTGTCGCGTGGGCTCGGGAGCGCGGGTGCTCGGCTCGATCCTGGGGCACGGAGCGCAGGTGGGCGAGATGTGCGAGATAGAGCCGCTGACCGTGGTGGGTGACGACGAGACGTTGCCCGCCGCAACCCGCCTCGTGGGAGCGCGTGTCCCGAAGGAGCCGGGTTGACCTCGAAGCGCGAGCGGGTGCTCGTGACGGGCGGAGCTGGCTTCATTGGTTCCAACCTGGTGGACAGGCTGCTCGCCGAGGGGCACCACGTCGACGTCGTGGACGACCTCACGACCGGCGCGCTCGCCAACCTCGCCGAGGCGCGTGCCGAGCCTTCGCACGAGCTCACCTTCCACCAGCTCGACATCCGGTCCGGGGCGCTCGTGGAGGTGATCGCGAGGAGCCGCCCTTCGGTCATCTACCACCTCGCCGCCCAGGCCGACGTGAGGGTGTCGGTGGAGCGTCCGGTGTTCGACGCCGAGGTGAACGTGCTCGGGACGCTCCGGGTGCTCGAGGGCGCGCTCGCGGCCGGCGGTGCGAGAGTGGTGTTCGCAGCCAGCGGTGGGACGCTCTACGGAGAGGTCCTCGCGGAGGACCTGCCGGTGCGCGAGTCGCACGTACAGCGCCCTTTGTCGCCCTATGGGGTCTCTAAGAAGTCGGCCATCGACTACCTCTACGCGTACCGCGAGCTGCACGCCATCGAGTTCTGCGCCCTGGCTCTCGCCAACGTCTACGGTCCGCGCCAGGACCCGCACGGCGAGGCCGGTGTGGTGGCGATCTTCGCCGACCACCTTCTTCGTGCAGAGCCGGTGACCATCTACGGAGACGGGGAGCAGACGCGCGACTTCGTCTACGTCGACGATGTGGTGGACGCCTTCGTGAGAGCCGCCACGCGCGGCGGAGGGCTCGTGCTCAACATCGGCACCGGGCGCGAGGTGTCGGTCAACGAGCTGGCGAGGGCGATGGCGCAACAGGCGGGCGTGAGAAAGCGGCCCGTGCACGCCCCGCCAAGGCCCGCTGAGCTCCTGCGCAACGCCCTCGACCCCGAGCGCGCTGCGCTCCATCTCGGCTGGAAGCCCTGGACGCCCCTCGAGGAAGGTGTGCAGGCCGTGCTCGAGCACGTGGCGCGCGCCCGGGGCTGAGAGCTGTCAGCGGAAGAGGTCCTCGGCCGGGGGCCGGATCACCTCCTTCGAGACCGAGGCGTCGCGTAGCCAGCTCCCGTCCACACCGCGCACCACCGCGACAGGGATGCGCGCGGCCTTGCGCATCACGAGCTCGGCCGCCGAGGCGATCTCGTCGGCCACGCAGATCTCGGTCGCCACGAGCGGCCGGCCGAGGGAGTCGGTGCTGCCTCGCAGGTCCACCACGGCCGCCACCCCCGCGCAGCCGATCGCCACGTCGGTGACTCCCTGGCGCCACGGGCGGCCGAAGGTGTCGGACACCACCACGCCCACTTCGACTCCCGCAGCGGCCCGCAGCCCGTCGCGTATGCGCCTGGCAGAGCGATCGGGGTCCTCGGGGAGGAGCGCCGCCCAACCCGGCTCCACGTTGGACAGGTCGACGCCGGAGTTGGCGCAGACGAACCCGTGCTTGGTCTCGGTCACGAGCAGCTCGCCGCGCCGTCGAAGGACGCGCACAGCCTCGGTCTCGATGAGTCGGACGCGCACGGCCGGCCCTGGCCCTTCCAGGCGCACCATGCGCCCCTCGGCCTTGGAGACGATCTTCTGGGTGACCACGACGACGTCACCGTCCTCGAGGCGCGCGCTCTCGGCGATCATCCGGGCGAGGTCGTCGCCCCGGTGGATCTCTGGGAGCCCTGTGACCGGTGTGACCGTCAAGGTGCCCGTCACGTGCGCTTGTCCGCTCATCCGGTGCCCCTCGAGGTTCGGGCGCATTCCAGCACCAGGTCGCTGAGCGCGACGGAGTCGTGCAGGTTTCGCATGACCGTGGGCGCCACCACGCAACGAGGTCCCGCCGCCTCGACCTCGGCCGCAAGGGTGGCGTCGGCCTCGTCCACAACGAGGGTGCCGACGAACTGCGCGTACAGGCGCGCCACCGCGACTACCGAAGAACCGTGCCCGAGCTCGGCGAGCAGCCTGTCCGCGGGCCCCTTCAGCGCGGCGCCCGCCACGATGGGAGAGACCGCCACCACGTCGGCGCGCCTCTGCGAGAGCGCGGTGGAGATCCCCGGCACGGCGAGGATCGGGCCGATCGATACGACCGGGTTGGACGGGCAGACGACGACGACCTCGGAAGTCTGAAGCGCCTCGATCACTCCCGGTGCGGGCTTCGAGGCTTCGGCTCCCTCGAAGCGCACCGACTTCACGGCCACCTCGTGGCGCCGGCGCACGAAGTAGTCCTGGAACGAGATCTCGGGGCCGTCGACCAGCCGGAGCAGCGTGCGCACCGGGTCGTCCGACATCGGCAGGAGGCGGGCGCGCACTCCCAAGGAGCGCGCGATCTCGGAAGTGACGTCGGAAAGGGAAGCGGCCTCGCCGAGGCGCTCCGTCCGGTAGAGGTGTGTGGCGAGGTCGCGGTCGCCCAGGCGGAACCATGTCTCACCCCCGAGGCGCTCGAGCGCCTCCATCACCCTCCAGGTCTCGCCGGCGAGGCCCCACCCACGCTCCTCGTCGCCGAGGCCAGCGAGCGTATAGGTGACGGTGTCGATGTCCGGGCAGATGTGCAGGCCGTGCAGAATCGCGTCGTCACCGGTGTTCACGACTGCGGTCACCTCGGACGGCTGTACGACGCGCACCATGCCGCGAAGAAGGCGCGCCGCACCCACTCCTCCGGCGAGCGCGCTGATCACAGCGACAGGCTATAGGGGGGAGTGTCGCGGGCCCCCCGGGGGCGTGTGCAAGGCTCGACGGATGAAGGTGGCTCTCGACGCCACGCCGCTGCTCGGCGTGAGAACCGGCGTCGGCGCCTTCTGTGCCGGGGCGCTCGCGGCCCTGGCGGAGCGGACCGACCTCGACGTCGGCGCCTTCGCCGTCTCCTGGAGACGGCGAGGTGAGCTGGACAGGTTGTTGCCCCCCGGTGTCCACAACGTCCAGCGCGCAATGCCGGCCCGGCCCTTGCACGTGACTTGGTCTCACCTTTCGGGGCCTCCGGTGGAGTGGTTCATCGGCCCGGTCGACGTCGTCCACGGCACCAACTACGTGGTGCCTCCGGCACGCCGCGCGGCACGCGTCGTCACCGTCCACGACTTGACCACGGTGCGCTTCCCCGAGCTCTGCGACGCCGCCTCGCTCCAGTTCCCGCGTCTGGTACGGCGCGCCGCACGATCGGGTGCGTGGGTGCACACTCCGTCGCGGTTCGTGGCGCAAGAGGTGGTAGCCGAGCTCGGCGTCGACCCTGCGAGGGTGAGACCGGTGCACCACGGGATCCCGGGTGTCGGCCCGCGGGGGGTCGACGCCTACATCGAAAGTGCGGACGAGGATCGCCGCCGACGCGAGGGTGAGGGCGAGTCCCACGACCAGCTGCCGAACGATTTCCTCCCGCGAGACGCGCGCCGCTACGTGCTCGGGATCGGCACGATCGAGCCGAGAAAGGATTATCCGGCGCTGGTTCGCGCGTTCGACGTCGCAACGCAGAGGATCGACGACGTGGCCCTCGTGATCGCCGGCGCCGACGGATGGGGCACGAGCGCCTTCGAGAGGGCACTGGACGGCGCGCGCAGGCGTGACCGTGTGGTGCGGCTCGGGTACGTGGCGCCGCAGAGCCTCAGCAGCCTCCTCGCCGGTGCGGCAGCGGTGGCCTACCCGTCGGTCTACGAGGGTTTCGGGTTCGTGCCGCTCGAGGCGATGGCGGCGGGCATCCCCGTGGTGGCCACCGCCGCGGGGGCGATCCCCGAGGTGGTCGCAGACGGAGCCCTTCTCGTGGCGCCCGGAGACGACGCGGCGCTCGCCGAAGCTCTGGTGACCGTGCTCTGCGACGAAGCCTCACGGTCCGCACTCGTCGAACGCGGAAGGCTCCGAGCGGCCTCGTTCACGTGGGAAGCGTGCGCCGAAGGACTGGCCGAGCTCTACGCCGCGGCCGCCGATGACTAGCTCGACGCGCGTTCTCCTCGTCGTGCAGCAGCTGCGACGGCGGGTCCCAGGCGGCATTGGCGTGATCACGCGGGGCCTGCTCGGGGGGTTGCGTGCACTCGAGAATGATCCTGATGCCACGGCGGAGATCACCCTCTACGCGAGCCGAGCTGGCAGAGGTGGGGACCGGCTCGCAGATCTCGGCCGGCCTGTGCTGCAGAGCAAGCTGCCGGGCCCGCTCATGGTCAGGGCCTGGGACCGCGGGATTCTGGACGTGCCCCGTCGTTTCGACGTAGTGCACGCCACGAGCCTCGCTGCACCCCCCGCGCGCAGGGCTCGTCTCGTCGCCACGGTGCACGACCTCACGTGGAGGCACGTGCCCGATGCCTTCCCGCCGCGCGGCGTCCGATGGCACGAGGCGGCGTTGGGCCGGGTCCTGCGCACTGCCTCGGCCTTCGTGGTGCCTTCCGCCGAGGTGGCCGCGGACCTCCTCGCGGCCGGCGCGCTCGAGCGCTCTTTGCACGTCGTGCCCTTTGGCTGCGACCACCTCCCGCCGCCCGACATCGCGGCCGCGCAGAACATGCTGGAGAGGCTCGGAGTCGAAGGCGAGTTCCTGCTGTCGGTGAGCACTCTCGAGCCGCGGAAGAACCTCGTCCGGCTGCTCGACGCGTACGAGCTCGCCAGGGCGCGACTGCCCGACTGCTGGCCGCTCGTGGTGGTGGGGCCGCAGGGCTGGGGACGGCACCTCGAAGCGCGCCACGGCGTGGTGCTCGCCGGGGCGGTCGAGGACGCCACGCTCGCGGCCCTCTACCAGCGGGCGCGTCTCGTGGCCTACGTGCCCTTGGAGGAGGGTTACGGCCTTCCCCCTCTCGAAGCGATGCGAGCAGGCACCCCGGTCGTCGCGAGCAAGGTGCCGAGCACAGGGGACGCTGTGCTCGAGGTGAACCCCTCGAGCACCGAGGAGATCGCGGAGGCGCTCGTGAGCGCGGCAATGGACGAGGCGGTGCGCGCCCGGCTCGTGTCCTCGGGGAGGTCGCACGTCGCCCCGCTCACATGGGACGCGACGGCCAGGCGCTATCTGGAGCTGTGGGAGACGCCGGCGTGAGCGAGCCGCTGTCGGTATCGCTCGACGTGAGCGCGGTACCGCGCCAGGCTGTGGGGGTCGGCCGATTCGCCCTCGATCTCGTGGGGTGCCTCTCGCGGCGCGAGGACGTGGAGCTCACGTTGTGGTCGAGGCGCGACGACCCGGGTCGCTGGGCGTCCGCCGCCCACGCGGGGTCGGCGGTCGTGCGCGCGGTTGCTCCGTCGGTGAGACCCTTACGGCTCGCATGGGAGCAGCTCCGCCTTCCACGCCTGCTGGCGGGCGAAGGGTTCGCGGTGCACCACGGTCCCCATTACACGATGCCCGAGCGAGCACGCCTTCCCATGGTGGTGACCGTGCACGACCTGACCTTCGTCGACCATCCCGAGTGGCACGAGCGCACGAAGGTGCCCGTCTTCCGCCGCGCGATCAAGGTCGCGGCCGCCAGGGCGACAGCAGTGCTGTGCGACAGCAGGAGGACGGCGGCTCGCTTCGAGGAGCTCTGCCGGCCGGCCGGCCGTGTCTTCGTCGTGCCGCTCGGTGTGGACCTCGAGCGATTCGCTCCGGCCGCTGCGCGCAGCGGCCCGGGCCCCCTCACCGACCGCGGCGCGAACGACGAGGTCCTCCTCCGCTCCCTGTCGGTGCGTCAGCCCTACGTGCTGTTCCTCGGGACGCTCGAGCCGCGCAAGGCCGTGCCGGAGCTCGTGGCCGCTTTCGACCAAGTCGCTGGCGTTGAGCCCGACCTGTCGCTCGTGCTGGTCGGGAAACCCGGCTGGGGGGCGTCGGAGGTGAGCAGACAGATCGCCGACGCGCGACATCGAGAGCGGGTGGTTCGCACCGGTTACGTGCCCGACGAGGCCGTGCCGGCCTTGCTGAGATGCGCAACGGTGGTCGCGTACCCCGCGAAGGAGGAGGGCTTCGGCCTGCCCGCCCTCGAGGCCCTAGCCTGTGGCGCACCGCTCGTCACGACGGCGGGCACGGTGATGGCGGAGCTAGCCGGTGCCGCCGCGCTCACCGTCGCCCCGGGCTCCGTGGGCGAACTGGCGACGGCGCTCGGTGCGGTCCTGCACGGGGACGGAGTGGAGGAGCGGCGGAGGCTCGGGATCGAGGTCGCTTCGAATTACTCCTGGGAGGCGAGCGCCGCCGCGCACGTGGCCGCTTACCGTTGGGCTGCAGGGACCCGATCGCCGGGTTCGCCCGCCAGCCCGCTGGGCCTCTAATAAGGTCGGCTCCGTGCGCGCGCTCGTGACAGGCGGAAGGGGGTTCGTGGGCACCTGGCTGTGCGAGCACCTGCGCGCCGAGGGGGACGAAGTCGTGTCGGTGGACCACGAGGTGGAGATCACCGACCCGGTGGCGGTTCGCGAGGCCGTCACCGCCTCGCGTCCCGATTTGATCTACCACCTGGCCGCGCTCACCCACGTGGGGCGCTCGTGGTCCGAGCCTGCCGAGGTCTTCCGGGTCAACGCGCTCGGCACGTTGAACGTGCTCGAGGCGGCCAGGGCCTGCGCTGTGTTCCCGCGGGTGCTCGTCACCAGCTCGGCCGAGGTCTACGGATCGGTGGGCGCAGAGGACCTGCCCGTGTCGGAGGAGACGCCGCTCGCACCTGTGACCCCATACGGCGCGAGCAAGGTGGCGGCGGAGTTCCTTGCGATCCAGGCTCACCTGGGCCACGCGTTACCCGTCGTGCGCGTCCGGCCCTTCAACCACGTGGGTCCCGGACAGGGCTCCGGCTTTGTCGTCGCCTCCCTCGCCTCCCACATCGTCGAAGCGCGCTCGTCGGGCGCGAAGGAGCTCCCGGTCGGCAACCTCGGGGCTCGTCGCGACCTCACCGACGTGCGCGACGTCGTGCGCGCTTATCGGTTGCTCGCGGAGACCGGCGTTGCCGGCGAGGTCTACAACGTCTGCACCGGCCGCGACGTGTCGATCGAGGAGGTCGCTCACAGGCTGCTCGAGCTGGCCGACGTCGAGCTGCAGCTCGTGGTCGACCCGGCGCTCGCCCGTCCCGTCGACGTGCCGGTGCTGCGGGGCGACCCTGGCAAGCTCCACGCGGCAACCGGCTGGCTGCCGAAGATCGGTCTCGACGAGACGCTACGCGACGTGCTCGACCATTGGAGCGCCAAGGTCGCCTGACTGCTCGGTCAGGCAGCTGCCCGCAGGACGACGCTGCGCAGCTGCTCGCGCGCTTCGCGGGTGAAGGCGTGCACCTGCTTCACGACGTCGCGGGCCTGGCCGGGAAGACGGTCCTCGATCGGCTCTAGGGACGCGTTTATCCGGTCGATCACCTGGGTGACAGCCTCGTCGACCGCCTTGACCTGCTTGCTGAACTCGCCGCGCACGCCGTCGAGGCGCTCGGCGACCTGGCCGGTGGGCTCGGCGATGAGCTTGAGCAGCTCCTGGCGGCGCACCTGCGCGCGCTGGAAGCCGAGCACTCCGAGGCCTACCGCTATGTAGGCCGCGTCGCGTGCGGTGCGGGTGATCTCGTCCGTTACGTCCTTGAGATCGGGCATCTTTCTTCTCCTCCTGGTCCGTGTCGTGGTCTCAGTGGCTCGCGCCCGGGGTCCGGGTCGCGGCCACGTGGGTGGTCCCGGCCCTCGCCTGCGCTCGGGCTTCTGCTAGCAACTGTATCATGTTGTGCTAACAGTTGCAAGCACTTGCAAGCACCTCGGCCGGCCGGGGAACCCGGGCTGGTGAGGTGCCCACGGGTAGCCTCGTGGCCCGGTATGCAGTCCCCCGAGGCCCTGGCCCCCCAAGTTGTCGCGGTGATCGTGGCCTGTGACCCGGGCGAATGGTTCGAGGAGGAGCTGGCGGCCTTCGCCGCACAGGACTACCCAGAGCTCTCGGTGCTCGTCCTCGACTGCGGGACCAGGGACTCGAGCGACCGCGTGGCGGCAGTCCTCCCCGGCGCGTACGTGAGGCGGCTCGAGCACAACCTCGGTTTCGGCGCCAGCGCCAATTGCGCGCTCGGCATGGTGCAGGGTGCCAGCCACTTCCTCTTCTGCCACGACGACGTGGCGCCGGAACCCGACGTCGTGAGCGTGCTCCTCGCGGAGTCGTTCCGCTCGAACGCCGGCATCGTCGGCCCGAAGCTCGTGAGCTGGGAGGACCCCCGTCGGCTGCTGCACGTGGGCATGGCCGTGGACAAGGGGGGAGCCGTCGTCGACCGGGTGGAGCCCGGGGAGCTCGACCACGGCCAGCACGACTCGGTACGCGACGTGTTCCTCGCACCGGGGGGGCTGACCCTCGTTCGGGCCGACCTCTTCGAGGAGCTCGGAGGCTTCGACCCCCGGATCTTCGCCATGGGGGAGGACCTCGACCTCTGCTGGCGGGCACAGGTCGCCGGGGCCAGGGTGATCGTGGCGCCCGAGGCGCGGGTCCGCCATCTCGAGCTGCTCGCCTCGGGGCAAAGGGGGCTCCCCGAGGACGTCCGCCACGCGGTGCCGCGCGCGGCCGAGCGGTCGTCCGAAGGCCCGCTCGGTTTCGAGGGGACTGTTTGGCGTGCCGCCAGGGCGCTGCACGTGCGCCGGACACGCATCAGGACGCGGACGGAGCTCGTCACCTTGCAATCGCTTCAGCGACGTCACGAGCTGCGAGCCGTGCTCAAGGACTACGGGCGTTTCCACCGAGCGCGGGTCCTACCCCAACTGGCTGTCCTGTCGCTTGCGGAGATCCTCATCGCGTGGGTGACCGGCCATCGCGACAGGGCCGCGGCGGTGATCCACGCTTGGCGGTGGAACTTCACCGAGCGGTCGACGCTCCGCGAGGCGCGTGCTGCGGTACGGGCGACCCGCATGCTCGACGACTCCTCGGTGCGCCGGCAGCAGCTCCGCAGCAGCGCCAGGCTCACCGCGTACCTGCGCAGGGCCGTGATCCACGGCATGCGAGCGGCTCGCCTGGGCCATATCGACGAGCCCGGGACTCCAGGTAGCCCTGCGGAGGCGCCCGGCGAGGCCGAGCGCGTGCGCGTGGCGCGCGCCACCCGTATGGCGCGATGGGTCGTATGGGTCCTCGTCGCCGTGGTGCTCGTCTTCGGCACCCGGCAGCTGCTGGGGAGCGGGTTCCCCTACGTGGGTCAGTTGCTGCCCTTTGCATCGTGGAGCTCGTTCCTCCACCATTTCATGGCGGGCTGGCAGCCCTCGGGGGTGGGCACCACGAGCTCGGCCACCCCCGGGAACGGGATCCTCGGTCTCGGCGGGCTGGTGGTCTTCGGCGGCGTCGGGCTGCTGCAGAAGATCGTCGTGCTCGGGTGCATTCCGGTCGGTGCCGTCGGCATGGCCCGGCTGGTGGGCGGCTTCGGGTCGGTGAGAGCCCGCCTCGCGGCCTCCGTCGCCTACCTCGTGCTGCCTCTTCCCTACGACGCGCTCGCCACAGGTCGATGGGACGCCTTGCTGGCGTACGCCGCCTCGCCGTGGATCGTCGGCCGGATCGCACGTGCGGCGAGCCCGGCAGGCTCGGTTGCGCCCGGCGAGCCGGGAGCGGTCCGTGAGGGCCGCGAAGGGCTCGCGGACGCGGCGCCCTCGGGCTCGGAGGAGCCCCGTCGGCGGGGCTCGGCGGGTCCGGGGAGATGGGGCGACCGAGTGCCTGAGCCAGCCGTGCTGCTCCCGACGCACCGCTGGGGCACCGTGGCACGCGAGCTTCCCGCCTGGAGGACGACCATCGCGGGTCGCGCGCTCGGGCTCGGGCTGCTCGAGGCGCTGCTCACCTCGCTAGCCCCGTCGGGAGCGGTGCTCACGCTGCTCATGACCGCGGGTCTGGCACTCGGGACCCTGCTCGTGGGCGGGCGCGGTGCTCTGAGGGCTGCGGGAAGGATGCTCTCGGTGGGCGCGCTGGCCACGGCCGTCACCGTGGTCCTCCTTGAGCCGTGGTCGGTGTCGTTGCTCAGCAGTCCCGGGCGATGGCAGGAGCTGGCCGGGCCGGCGTCAGCGCCGGGCGCGGGGGCGGGATTCGGGAACCTGCTGCACCTGGGGATCGGTCCCATCGGCGACACCCCCCTCGCCTGGGGCCTGGTCATAGCGGCTCTGCTACCCCTGCTCATCGGCGCCGGCCCCCGCCTTGCGTGGGCCGGACGCTGCTGGGTGCTGGCGGGGCTCGCGTGGACGTGCGCCTGGCTGGCGGGGAGGGGATCGCTCGGGCCGCTGCCGGTGCCGGCCGAGTTGCTGCTCGTGCCCGCGGCGGTCGGGGTCGCCATGGCGGTCGGGCTCGGGGTCGTGGCGTTCGAAGAGGACCTGCCGGGCTACCGGTTCGGGTGGCGACAGGTCGTGGCCAGCCTGGCGGCGGTGACGGCGGCCGCGGGCAGCCTCCCGTTCCTCGCCGCCACGCTCTCGGGGAGATGGGACCTGCCCACGGCGGGCTACGGGCAGGCCACTTCGTGGATGGCGAAGCAGTCCCCGGGGAATTTCCGCGTGCTCTGGCTCGGGGACCCGGCGGTGCTCCCGGGCGGAGCCTGGCAGATCTCACCTGGGCTCGCGTTCGGGCTGAGCGAGAACGGGTTGCCCGACGCCACCTCGGTGTGGCAGGCGCCGTCTCCCGGTCCTGCGAGCGCGGTCGGCGACGCGATAGAGCTGACCGAGTCGGCGAGGACCGTGCAGCTCGGACAGCTGCTCGCCCCGTACGCGGTGCGCTACGTCGTGGTCGTGGGCGCACTAGCGCCTACCGAGCTCGGCACGAAGGCGACCCTCACCAGGGCGCCGCCTCCGGGTTTGATCACGGGTCTTGCCAGCCAGATCGACCTCCGTCAGGTGATCAGTGAACCGGGCTTCGAGGTATGGGTGGACGAGGGCGCGCTGCCCGAGCGCGCCCTGCGAGCCGCGCCTGCGGCGTCCTCCGCCGCGGCATCTGCGGCGGGCACCGTCGCCCCGTCTGCCACGGTCGCGTCCGGCGCGCTGTCGGGCTGGCAGCCCGTGCTGAGCGGATCGCCGGGCTCGACCCACTTCACGGGGCGCGTCGGGCGCGGGACTCTCTACGTGGCGCTGGCCCCGCACCAAGCGTGGCAGCTCATCGTCCCTGGCGGCGGCGCCCAGAGCGCCGAGGAGGCGTTCGGATTCGGGGCGAGCTTCTCCTCGGCTCGCGACGCCACGGTCACCGTGCGTTTCGCGGGGTCGTGGCGCCACGGGCTCGCGGTCGGCGCCGAGACCGTGCTGTGGATCGCCGTCCTGCTCGCGCTCGGCGTGCGCAGGCGGTGGTTCGTCCGCTGGCTCGGGGCCCCGATCACCGGCCGCCGAAGCGGCCGCAGGCGCCGGCGCGCTCGCGCCAGGCGGGCGCAAGGACCTCGCGACGACGGCGACGTCGGCCGGGAGCTCGTGCGCGGTGGAGCGCCCTCGGGGGTTGGCCCGTGAGCCAGCCCGGATGGAGGATCGAGATCGTCCCAGAGGCTCGAAGGCCCGGGCTGCGCCGCCTGCTCGTCGGGGAAACCGGGAGGCGGATGCGGCTGCTGGGCGCGGGCATCGCTGTGGTGGCGGGGGCGGGGGTGGCAGACGGCCTCGTCTCCAAGCCTGCGGTGACGCCCGCGCCCAAGCCCTCGGCGGGGCGCGCCATCGGGGCGCTCGTGTCGGCGCCCGATGCGGAGTCCTCCGCGTGGTTCTGCGTGGGAGCGAGCGGCTCGGGCGGCAGCGCCGTGGGCGCTCTCATGCTCGTGAACCCGACCGGGCGGGCACTCGGGGGGACGGTGACCGTGGCCCCATCCGTGGGGGGAGCCAAGTCCATCGAGGTGTCGGTCCCCCCCGAGAGCCAGATCGGCGTGCTTCCCGCTGACGTCGCCTCTGGTCCTTGGGTGGCTGCGACGGTCCTGTTCGACGGCGGGGGCGCGGGGGTGACCCAGGTGGTGTCGGGTCCGCTCGGCTGGAGCACGGCTCCGTGCGCTTCCACGACCTCGTCGAATTGGTACTTCGCCCACGGCTCGACTGCTTCGGGTGCGAGCCTCACCCTCGCGCTCTACAACCCGTCGACGACCGACGCCGTGGCGAACGTGACCTTGGACTCCTCCTCCCAGGGCGTGCTCCAGCCGCCGGCGTACCAGGGCGTTCCCGTACCCGCCGGGTCGCTCGTCGTGGAGAACGTGAGCGACCACCTGTTGAACGACCCGTCGGTAGCGACCGTGGTGTCGACCTCCTCGGGGACCGTCGTGGCCGCCGAGCTGCAGTCGACGCCCCTGTCCGGCGGCGGCGGCGGCTCGTCCCTGTTGCTCGGGGTGCCCGAGCCGGCGACCAAGTGGGACTTCCCGCAGAACAGCGACCCGCCCAACGGGGGTTTGGTGTTCCACGTGTTCAACCCGTCCGCCCGCCAGGTCTCGGTGTCGGTGAGGGTCGGGATCGGACCCGGGGCGTCGGAGCCCTTGTCGGTGGAGGTCCCGCCGGAGTCGGTCTTCGACCTCGTGGCGGAGAGACAGACCCGGATCCCGGCGTCGAGCCCGTACTCGATCGAGCTCACCACGCACCACGGGGTCGGGATTGTCGTAGACCGCGAGGTCGCCTCCGGCGGGGGGACTGCTGCGCCCAGGGTCGGGCAGGTCCACGGTGTCCCCGGAGGCACCACCGCAGCGCTGCTGCCGGCAGACGTCTACCCCGGCTCGCCCGCTTCAGGGGCTTCCTCGCTCACGGTCGCGAACCTCTCTGCGCACCGGGTGACGATCACGGTTGAGAGCATCGTCAAGCGACAGCCGCTCGCCGGCCTGGACAGCCGGCCGGTGCCACCAGGCGGGTCGCTCACGGCGGGAGAAGCGCCCGGCTCGCCGATCGGCCTCGAGCCGCTGCTCGTCCTGGCGAGCGGCCCGGTGGCCGTGGAGCTCGACGCCACTCCCTCCGGCACCCCGGGTGCCGTGGTGCTCCCCGCCCTCGTTCTCGGGTGAACCGAAGAGCCAGCAGGGTCCGCCGGCCAGCGCCGGGGTCGGGTCTGCCTGTTCGCTGGGCCTCTCAGCTCGGATTGTTGCGCGCAGAGGGTCCCGCAGCCTCGCGCTCGGAGAGCGAGCCGTTGGGCGCGGAGGAGCCGGCTCGAGGCGCGCCGGCCGCATCGGGGAGCGGCCCGGGCGAAGGAGGTGGCGGCGGGATCGTCGGTGTCGCCTCCTCGGCGGGGGCGAAGTGCGGGACCGCCGTCGCTCCGTCCGCGTGCACGGGACGCCCGTAGGCGGTGTCGACGAGCTTCGTGACCTCGTCCCCGTGGAGGGTCTCGCGTTCGAGCAGTCCCCTTGCCACCGCGTCCAAGCCACCGCGGTGGCGGCTGAGCAGCTCGATGGCCCGCTCCTCCTGGGCACGAAGGATGCGAGACACCTCCGAGTCGACGATGCGCGCTGTGTCCTCGGAGTAGTCGCGCGAGTGCATGAGGTCCTCGCCGAGGAAGACCATGCCCTGGGACCCCCAGGCCATCGGCCCGAGCTCCTCGCTCATGCCCCACTCACGGACCATCTTGCGCGCCATCTCGGTGTTGCCCACCAGGTCGTTGCTGGCTCCCGTCGAGAGGTCGCCGTACACGAGCAGCTCGGCCGCTCGCCCGCCCATCCTCACCGCCAACGAGTCCTCGATCACCTCGCGGGGATAGATGTGGCGTTCCTCGATGGGGAGCTGCTGGGTGACGCCGAGAGCCATCCCCGTCGGCAGGATCGTCACCTTGTGGACCGGGTCGGCGTGGGGGAGCACGTAGGCCAGCACCGCGTGGCCACCCTCGTGGAACGCCACGCGCTCCTTCTCGGCCTCGGACAGCACGAGGCTCTCACGGGCCTGTCCCATGAGCACCCTGTCGCGCGCGGCGTCGAAGTCGCGCATCTCCACCTGGTGCGAACCTCTTCGCACGGCGTGCAGGGCGGCCTCGTTCACCAGGTTGGCCAGGTCCGCGCCACTCATGCCGGGCGTGCCGCGCGCCACCAACTCGAGGTCCACGTCGGGCCCGACGCGCTTGTCCTTGCAGTGGACCTTGAGGATGGGGAGCCGCTCCTCGAGGTCGGGGAGCGGCACAACGATCTGACGGTCGAAGCGTCCTGGACGCAACAGGGCGGGGTCGAGGATGTCGGGCCTGTTGGTGGCGGCCATTATGACGACGCCCTCGGCGGGGTCGAAGCCGTCCATCTCGTTGAGCATCTGGTTGAGCGTCTGCTCGCGTTCGTCGTGACCGCCCCCGAGACCGGCCCCGCGCTTGCGGCCGATGGAGTCGATCTCGTCGACGAAGATGATCGCAGGAGCTTGCTTGCGCGCCGTCTGGAACAGGTCGCGCACTCGGCTCGCTCCCACTCCGACGAACATCTCCATGAAGTCCGAGCCGCTCACAGAGAGGAACGGCACCCCGGCCTCGCCCGCCACTGCCCTCGCCAGCAGCGTCTTGCCGGTGCCCGGAGGCCCTACCAGCAAGATCCCCTTGGGGATCTTGGCGCCTATGTCCCTGAAGCGGTGAGGGGATTTCAGGAAGTCGACGACCTCGCTGATCTCCACCTTCACCCCCTGGTAGCCCGCCACGTCGGCGAACGTGGTGCGCGGGCGCTCCGTGGTGTAGAGCCGCGCTCTCGACCGGCCGATCGACATGATCCCGGTCATCTGGCCCTGGGCCCTGCGGCTGAACCAGACGAAGACCCCGATCATCAACGCGATGATGAGGATCGTCGGCAGCCATTGGTCGAGAGCGCTCGGGGTCGGCGTGGAGAACTTCAGGTTGCCTTGGGAGATGTTCGCCTCGAGCGTGGAGATCTCGGACTCGGTGGTCGGGTTGGGGCCGTCGACCGAGTAGTTGACGCCGTTGCGGAGCTTGCCCGTGATCACGCCCGTGTTGTTGTCGACGCTGGCGGTCGAGATCTGGTGCTGCGGGAGCTCGGTCTTGACGAACTTCTGATAGCTGATCTGGGTGACTGCCGGCTTGGAGAGGAGCGGCGGGATGATCACCACCGCTATCACCGCGAGTATGAGCAGGGCGAACACCCACCGCCAGCTCTGGTCCCCGCCTGATTGCGCCCCGCCGGGGCCGGACGCGGGCCCACCCGCTCCGCCGGGCGCGGAACGTCCCGGGCGACGGTCGGCCAGGGGGCTCATTTCTCCATGCTACGTGCCGACCACCGCCGAGCACGCACACCGCAAGAGCGCTCCACAGAGGTTGCCGCGACGCTGGTCATGGCCGCGCAGGCCAGTTTTTCGACCTGATCGGTAACGTGGCCGCGATGGAAGGCGAGGTGTCCGGAGAAGACCACGGCCGGCTTCCGCCTCCACCACCGCCCGCTCCTCCCGGCGCGTACCCGCCTCCTTACCCTCCTCCTGCGCCCGGGACGCAACTCCCGCCTCCGCCGTACCCGGTCCCCGTGTACCCCGCGCCCGTGTACCCCGCGCCCGTCTACCCGGCCCCCGTGTACCCCGCGCACGCCTACCCCGCCCACCTCGGGCCCCCACCGGTGGCGCCCGAGCACGACGAGCTTCCTCCCAGGACTCCCTCCGAGGGAGCCGTCTGGGTCGCCATAGCCTTCGCCGGCTTCCTCGTCGGCCAGGTTCTGAGCGCCGTCGCGCTCTACGTCGGCGCAGCGATCACTGGCAACCTCGGCGACGTCGCGCAGCTGGCCGCTCGTACCGTGCCGCCCGGATGGGTGGTGATCTGCGGACTGGTCGGCCTGTGGGTCGGCTTCGTCGGTGCGGTCGTGGTGGCGAGCCACGCCCGCGGCACGGGGAGCATCCGCCGCGACATGGGCCTCGAGATGCGGCCGTGGGACCTTCTCATAGGCCCAGCCGTTGGCCTCGGCGGCCAACTCGTGCTGCTGCCTCTGCTCTATCTCCCCCTCGAGCACTTCGTCCCCAACCTCTCGAAACGGCTCTCTCAACCCGCCAAGCACCTCACCGGCGGGTTCCCCGGCGCGGACCTCGCGCTCATCGCCGTCCTCACAGTGGTGGTGGTGCCAGTGGTGGAGGAGACGCTGTTTCGGGGCCTCGTGCTGCGTGGGTTCCTGCGCCTGTTCGCTCGAGCAGGTCCCGCGCTCGGCCCGGCCATCGCCTGCTGCTCGACCGGGATCGTCTTCGGGCTAGCGCACTTCGAACTGCTGGAGCTTCTCGGGCTCGCCGCCTTCGGGGTGGTGCTGTCGGTGATGGCGTTCAAGTTTCGCCGTCTCGGGCCCGGCATCTTCGCCCACGCGACGTTCAACCTGGTGGCGATCGTGGTCCTGACTTACCCGACCGGGATATTGCGATAGAGGCCCAGCGACTCTGAGCCCGCCGGCTCGCTCGGCGCGACGGCGGGCTGACCGAAGATGGGCCTGGGGGTCGGGCACGATGGTGGGCGATGCGCCGCCCGGCCGCTCCTTGCATCGTGACGCTCTGCGCAGTCGGAGTCGTGATCGTCGTGGTGGTCTGGGCGATGGACCCCCGTCTGCTTCTCTCGAACACCACGACGGCAGGGGGGGACACCGGAGCCCATGTGGCGCTCGCGCAGTACCTGAAGACGAGCCTGGTGCCCCATCTCCAGGTGACCGGCTGGGACCCGGGTGCGTACGACGGGTTCCCCCTGAACACCTTCTACTTCCCGCTACCCGACACGCTCGCCGCCCTGGGGGGGTACTTGATCCCCTTTGCCATCGCCTTCAAGCTCGTGACGATCCTCGGCTCGGTCACTCTGCCCGTCGCCGCTTGGGCATTCGGGCGGCTCGCCGGGTTGGAGCGACCGCGCCCTGCCGTTCTCGCTCTCGCCACGCTGCCGTTCCTCTTCGACCAGTCGTTCACGATCTACGGCGGCAATCTGTACTCGAGCCTCGCGGGGGAGTACGCGTACTCGCTCGGACTCTCGCTCGCTCTTGTGTTCCTGGGGGTCGTGATCCGGGGCATGCGCACGGGCCGATGGAGGTTGCCTGCCGCCTTGCTCCTCGCGGCGTGTGTGCTCTGCCACGTGGTGACGGCGGGTTTCGCCCTGGTGGGCGCGCTCGTCGTGCTGGTCCTCGTGGGGCCGACGCGGCGGAGGTTGTGGTGGTTGGTCTCGTCCGTCGGCACGGGGCTGCTGCTCGTGGCGTGGTGGGCGGTGCCGTTCGCAGCCGAGCAGGCCTACAGCACGAATATGGGTTGGCTCAACGTGAACACCTTCGCGAGCCTGCTCGCACCCGGCGGCAACCTTTGGGTGCTCGCGTTCGCGGCGGCGGGCCTCGTCTTCGCGCTCTGGCGTCGGGACCGCGCGGCCCTGCTTCTGTGCACCCTCGGCGTACTCTCCGCGATAGCGGTGGTGGTCGATCCGCAGGGGAAGCTGTACAACACCCGGTTCCTGCCTCTGTGGTGGTTGTGCGCGTACCTCGTTGCCGGATCGGCCGTAGCCGAGGCAGGGGTGCTAGTGGCGCGCTACTGGAGAGCTCAGCGCACGCAGTTCTCCCAGGGCGCGAGACTCGCCGCGCTGGCACCTGCACTGCTGGGTGTCTCGGCGATGACCTTGTCCGGTTACGGCGAGGGGGCATCGTCCCGCAGCCGTCGCCGCCGTGGACGGTTCGTCCCCTGGGCCCCGGGCGCTCTGTCGGTGCCGCTCTTGTCGATCGTGGTGTCGCTCGCGGTCGTAGTCCCGGACCTCGTGATCGCTCCGTCCTCCTCGCTCTCGATCGGCCCGCTGAACATAAGGCACAGCAACGTCACCGACTGGGCGTCCTGGAACTACTCCGGGTACCAGGACAAGCCTGGCTGGGCTGAGCTTCAGGGCGGCATCGTGGCGACCCTCGACCGGCTCGGTCGGCGCTACGGCTGCGGGAGGGCGATGTGGGAGTACAACTCGGACCTCAACAGGTTCGGCACTCCCGAGGCGCTGATGGACCTGCCGATGTGGACCGGAGGTTGCATCGACTCGATGGAGGGTCTGCTGTTCGAGTCCTCGACCACCACTCCGTACCATTTCCTCGACCAGGCCGAGCTCTCGGCGTCCCCCTCGGAAGCGATGGTGGGCCTGCCATACGGGCCAGTGGACGTGTCTCTCGGCGTCGAACACCTTCAGCTGCTCGGAGTCAAGTATTTCCTGGCGTCGTCGCCATCGGTCGAGGCGCAAGCCGACGCCGACCCTGCCCTCTCTCTCGTGGCGACGAGCGGTCCGTGGCGGACTCCCAACTCCGGCCAGACGGTCGTGACGACGTGGAAGTTCTACGTGGTGCACGACTCGGCCATGGTGAGTCCCCTCAGCTACCAACCGCAGGTCCTGGTCGGCACCGCGCCGGGACAAGGCTCCTGGCTGCCGGTCGCGGAGCGGTGGTACGCGGACCCGGCGGTGTGGAGCACCGAGCTGGTCGCCGGCGGCCCTGCTTCCTGGTCCAGCACCCGCGGCGTCCCCGACGGCACAGACCCAGGGCGCCGGCTTCCTGCGGTCGCGGTGAGCAAGGTGCGCGCGAGCGACGACGCGATCAGCTTCCACGTCGACCGGACCGGCGTTCCGGTCCTCGTCCGCATCTCGTACTTCCCTGCTTGGCACGCGGCGGGCGCCGACGGTCCCTGGCGCGCCGAGCCCAATTTGATGGTCGTGGTCCCGACGGCTCACTACGTCACGTTGCGCTACGGGTCCACGGGAGCCGGCCGGCTCGGGGACGTGCTCTTCGTCGTAGGGCTGGTGGCGGTGGTGTTGCTGTGGCGCCGGCGCAGGGGCTGGGTGGTCGATCCCCGTTAGGCTCGGCCCGATGGTTGCGCTCGGGACCGTCTTCAAGGCCTACGACGTGCGGGGCACCGTGCCCGACCAGCTGGACTCGCGCACCTGCCGGGCGATCGGCTGGGCGTTCGCCCACTTCGTGAAGAGCCCGAGGTTGCTCGTGGCGCGCGACATGCGCGCCTCGGGATTGGAGCTGTCCTCCGCGTTCGCCTCGGGGGCCCGCGCCGCGGGTGCGACGGTTGTGGATCTCGGATTGGCGTCGACCGACATGCTCTACTTCGCGTCTGGACAGCTCGACTCTCCTGGAGCCATGTTCACCGCTTCGCACAACCCGGCGGCCTACAACGGCATAAAGATGTGCCTCGAGGGCGCGAGGCCGGTCGGTGCCGACACCGGATTGGAAGAGATACGCGAGGCGACGGAGGAAGCTCTCTCCACAGGCTCGGACCAGGTACCCGCCACGGGAGGACTCGAGAGGCGAAGCCTCCTGGACGAGTACGCCGACCACGTCCGCTCGTTCGTCGACGTCGCCGCCCTGCGGCCGCTCAAGGTGGTGACGGACACTGCGAACGGCATGGGGGGCTTGGTGGTTCCGGAGGTCTTCGGCGGCCTGCCCTTCGAGCTGACGATGCTGTTCGCCGAGCTCGACGGGACCTTCCCGAACCACCCGGCGGACCCGATCCAGCCGGAGAACCTCGTGGCGCTCAAGTCGGCTGTGCTCGAGCACGGCGCCGACGTCGGGCTGGCCTTCGACGGCGACGCGGATCGCGTGTTCCTGGTCGACGAGCGCGCCGAAGGTGTGTCCGGCTCGCTCACCACCGCTCTAGTGGCTCGAAGCATGCTGGCGAAGCATCCCGGCGCCACCATCCTCTACAACTTGATCTGCTCGAAAGTGGTCCCCGAAACCATCGAGGAGAACGGCGGCACGCCGGTGCGCACCCGCGTCGGCCACTCCTACATCAAGCAGGTCATGGCCGACACTGGGGCTGTGTTCGGGGGAGAGCACTCGGGGCACTACTACTTCCGCGACAATTTCCGCGCCGATTCCGGGATCATCGCCGCCCTGGTCGTGCTCGAGCTCATGTCGGCCAGCTCGGAGCCGCTGTCGGACCTGCTGGCGCCTTACCGCCGGTACTCGGACTCCGGTGAGATCAACCGCGAGGTCCCCGATCCCGCCAGCGCTGTCGAGGAGGTCGCGGCCCACTACGCCGCCGTCGGTGCCGAGGTGGACCGCACCGACGGGATCACGGTGGACAGCGGCAGTTGGTGGTTCAACCTGAGACCCTCGAACACCGAGCCGATGCTGAGGCTCAACGTGGAAGCGGCCACCGAGGCCGAGTGCGAGAAGCACGTGAAGGAGGTTCTCGGATGCCTCTAGACCCTCTGCTCCTGGAGGTGCTCGCCTGCCCGGAGGACAAGGGGCCGTTGCTGTACTTCGCGGACGAGGACCGCCTCTACAACCCGCGGCTTCGCCGTAGCTACCCTGTGCGAGACGACATTCCCGTGATGCTCGTCGACGAGTCGACGACCGTCGACGAAGTCGAGCACCAACGCCTCATGGCGAAGGCCGAGGAGCTCGGCCTCGGCCAGACGCCGCCGCCCGGTACGCCGACTTGAGATCGAGGAGCAAGTGACGCCCGAGGAGCAGGCCGCAGGGGTCCTCGACACCCAGAAGATGTTCGAGGCGGCGGCCGCGTTCCCCGAGCAGGTCGCGGCAGCCGTGGGCGCCGCGAGCGGCCTCGACGGCCTTCCGGAGCGCGGCTACGTAGAGAACGTCGTGGTGCTCGGCATGGGCGGGAGCGGGATCGCGGGCGACGTGATGGTCGCAGTGGCGGGGCCGTTCCTCTCGGTACCGGTGGTGGTGGTGAAGTCCTACGACAGGCCCGATTTCATCGGACCCGGCTCGTTGGTGTTCGCGATCTCGTTCTCCGGCGACACCGAGGAGACCGTGGAGGCCGCCGGCGAGGCGGCGAGCGCCATGGCGAACCTCGTGGTGGTGACGAGCGGTGGTGAGCTCGCCAAGTTGGCCGAAGAATGGGGTGCCCCGTGGGTCCGGGTGCCTTCGGGGATCCCCCAGCCGCGCTCGGCTCTCGGGGCGATGGCGGTGCCCCCGCTCATCGTGCTCGAGGAGATCGGTCTCTTCCCCGGCGCCGCGCAGTGGGTGAGCCAGGCCGTAGAGCAGCTAGTCCGCCGGCGCGACGCACTGGTCCGACCGGGGTCGGTCGCCGAGGAGCTCGCCCGTCGCATCGGGCGCAGGATCCCGCTCTTCTACGGTGCGCATTCCCTCGGAGCAGCCGCCGCGCTCAGATGGAAGACCCAGGTCAACGAGAACGCAAAGTCCCCCGCCTTCTACAGCGTCCTTCCCGAGCTCTGCCACAACGAGATAGCCGGGTGGGGTCAGCACGGGGACGTGACACGTCAGCTGATCACGCTGGTCAATCTGCGCCACGACGCCGAGCACCCTCAGGTGGTGAGACGCATTGCCTTCGTCTCGGAGCTGCTTCGCGAGGTGGTAGCCGACATCGTCGAGGTGCACGCAGAGGGCGAGGGCGATCTGGCCCAGCTCCTCGATCTGATCCTCCTCGGCGACTTCGTCTCGCTGCACCTCGCGGCCAACGAGGGAATCGACCCGGGGCCCGTGCCCGTGCTCGAGGACTTGAAACGGCGCCTGGCCGAGGCTTGAGCCACCTGCGAGTATGTCGGCCATGACAGACGTACTCGAGCACAAGGTCGCCGATCTCTCCCTTGCCGCGTTCGGACGTCGCGAGATCGAGCTGGCGGAACACGAAATGCCAGGTCTCATGGCGATGCGCGCCGAGTACGGCCGTACACGCCCTCTGGCGGGCGCGAGGATCACCGGTTCGCTCCACATGACCGTGCAGACGGCTGTGCTGATAGAGACCCTCGTCGCCCTCGGCGCAGAGGTCCGGTGGGCGAGCTGCAACATCTTCTCCACCCAGGATCACGCGGCAGCTGCCGCGGTCGTCGGGTCGCAGGGCGCGCCCGACGAGCCGCGTGGCGTGAGCGTCTTCGCGTGGAAGGGGGAGTCCCTCGAGGAGTACTGGTGGTGCACCGAGCAGGCGCTCACCTGGCCCGAGGGCGGGCCGAACATGATCCTCGACGACGGCGGCGACGCCACGCTGCTCGTGCACAAGGGTGTCGAGATCGAGAAGGCGGGATCTGCGCCGGACCCTTCGACTGCGGAGTCCGAGGAGCTCGCCGTCGTGCTGCGGCTGCTCGCACGCAGTCTCGAGGAGGACCCAACCCGTTGGACCAACCTCGCCGGAGGGATCCGCGGCGTGACCGAGGAGACGACCACCGGAGTGCACCGCCTCTACGAGATGCAGCGAAAGGGTGAGCTGCTGTTTCCTGCGATCGACGTCAACAATTCGGTGACCAAGTCGAAGTTCGACAACAAGTACGGCTGCCGCCACTCGCTTATCGACGGGATCAACCGCGCCACCGACGTTCTCATCGGGGGCAAGACGGCGGTGGTTTGCGGTTTCGGGGACGTCGGCAAAGGCTGCGCCCAGTCCCTTCGGGGCCAGGGCGCACGAGTCGTGATCACCGAGATCGACCCGATCTGCGCCCTCCAGGCCGCCATGGAGGGCCACGAGGTGGCGACGCTCGAGGACGTGGTGTCGGATGCGGACATCTTCGTCACAGCCACCGGCAACCGCGACGTGATCACGTCCGACCACATGACCAGAATGAAGCACCAGGCGATCGTGGGCAACATCGGGCACTTCGACAACGAGATCGACATGGCCGGGCTCGCGCGGGTGCCCGGTGTGCAGCGCGTGAACATCAAGCCGCAGGTGGACAAGTGGGTCTTCGCCGACGGCCACGCGATCATCGTCCTCTCCGAGGGCCGCCTGCTGAACCTCGGCAATGCAACGGGTCATCCGAGCTTCGTGATGTCCAACTCCTTCACCAACCAGACGATGGCCCAGGTCGAGCTCTTCACGCGGACGGGGGAGTATCGCAACGAGGTGTACGTGCTCCCCAAGCACCTCGACGAGAAGGTCGCCCGCCTGCACCTCGACGCGCTCGGTGTCAGGCTCACCCGCCTTACCGAGACCCAGGCCAACTACCTGGGCGTGAGCGTGGACGGGCCGTACAAGCCCGAGGACTACCGATACTGACGAGACCTTCATGCCCCTACCGGACGGGGACGCCGAGCGGTAACATTCGGTGGTGGGCTGCGTCCGGGTCTGTGGTTGCAAGTCGAAGCCAGTCGCAGGCGAAACGACCCACGTAAGGCAACTCGTGGTTGCTGAGCATGGTGCGACTTAGGGGTAAGCCCTGCCCATCTGTGCGCCGGCTGTCGGCGCGGGGTGGAGAAGGAGCGACGTCGGCCGTCACGGGAGCCGCAGGGCCGAGCCGCAGGTCGTCTCTATGAGGCGCCGCGGCGTGCCGCCGGCTCCCGGCCGCCACCTCCTCCGCAGGCGAGTGTGGGGCCAAAGACCAGGTCAGCCGGATGCAGCCCACCCTCTCGGCGCGCACGCGCGCGCCCCTGGCCGCCCCCGATCCCTCAGAGGGGGGCCTTAGAGACCCGCACAAGGACCGAAGGAGGTACGTCAGTGGAGGTGGCCGTTCACGGGCGCAGGAGTGTGGTGCCGGACGACGTCCGGGAGCTGGTGCGGGCCAAGGTGGCCAAGGTCGCCAGGCGTGCCCCGGTGCTGGAGCGGGCCGACGTGAAGCTCGGGGAGGACCCGAGTGCGCCTTCGTCGGCCAACCGGTCGTGCGAGCTGACGGTGACCGGTCACGGGCATGTCCTGCGGGCGCACGCCGAGGCGCACGATCTTCTCGTGGCGGCCGACATCGCGGTGGAGAAGCTCGAGCACCAGGTCGAACGGCTCAAGGGCAAGCTCATCGCGCGCTCGCACCCACGGCGTACGCGGACTGTCGCTCGTTCCTGAGTGCGTAAACTCGGCTCTTCATGAGCGTCTTTACGCGCGTCCTGCGTGCTGGCGAGGGCAAGAAGGTTCGCCGCCTGGCGGAGCTGGTTCCCTTCATCAATGAGCTGGAGCCCGAGATGGAGGACCTCTCGGACGAGGACCTGCGCCACCGGACGGTCAAGTTCCGGGAGCGCATCGCCAACGGTGAGAGCCTCGACGACCTGCTGATCGAGGGGTTCGCGACGGTACGAGAGGCTGCGTGGCGGTCTCTCGGCCAGCGTCCCTTCGACGTCCAACTCATGGGTGGCATGGCGCTGCACTTCGGATGGATCGCCGAGATGAAGACCGGCGAGGGCAAGACCCTGGTCTCGACCCTTCCGGTCTACCTGAACGCGCTCGCAGGGCGCGGCGTCCACGTGATCACCGTCAACGACTACCTAGCGCGGCGCGACTCGGAATGGATGGGCCAGGTGCACAGGTTCCTGGGCCTGACGGTGGGGAGGGTCAGCCCCGAGCTGCCGGACTTCGCGGACAAGCAAAGGGCGTACGCAAGTGACGTCACATACGGCACCAACACGGAGCTCGGGTTCGACTACCTGAGGGACAACATGGCCCGTTCGCGTGACGCAATGGTCCAGCGGGGCCACGTGTACGGGATCGTGGACGAGGTCGACTCGATCCTCATCGACGAGGCGAGGACCCCCCTCATCATCTCGGGCCCGGCGACCGAGTCCGCCAAGCTCTACTACCAGTTCGCCGGGATCGCGCGGGTCCTCGTTCGAGACGACGACTACGAGGTTGACGAGGAAAAGCGCATCGTCGTGCCCACCGAGGTAGGCATTGCAAAGGTCGAGTCCCAGGTGGGTGTGGACAACCTCTACGACATCGTCTCGGTGAATTACGTCCATCACCTGACCGAGGCCCTGCGGGCGAAGGAGTTGTTCCATCGGGACAAGGACTACCTGGTGGACAACGGCGAGGTGAAGATCGTCGACGAGTTCACCGGCCGGACCCTCGAGGGGCGGCGGTGGTCGGACGGCCTCCACCAGGCGGTCGAGGCCAAGGAGCGCGTGCGGATCCGTGAGGAGAACCACACCTGGGCCACGGTGACCCTGCAGAACTACTTCCGGCTCTACGAGAAGCTCTCGGGGATGACCGGTACCGCCGAGACCGAGGCGGCGGAGTTTGCCAACACCTACAACATGCCCGTGGTACCCATACCGACCAACGAGCCGATGGTCCGGGGGGACCTCCCGGACTTCGTCTACAAGACCGAGGACGCCAAGTTCGCTTCGGTGGTCGAGGACATCGTCGAGCGCCACGAACGCGGACAGCCGGTGCTCGTGGGCACGGCCTCGGTCGCCAAGTCAGAGCAGCTGGCCCGGCTGCTCGAGCGGCGCGGCGTCCCTCACCAGGTGCTGAACGCCAAGCAGCACGCCCGCGAGGCCGAGGTCGTGGCCCAGGCCGGCCGGCTCCACGCCGTCACGGTCGCCACCAACATGGCCGGCCGCGGAGTGGACATCCTCCTCGGTGGCAACCCCGAGGGTCTCGCACGACGAGAGGCCGCAGCCAAGGGGCTCGACCTCGATACCGACGAGGGCAGCGCCGAGTACGAGACGCTGCTGGCGCGTCTGGAGAAGGAGTGCGCCGAGGAGGGAGACCAGATCCGCGAGCTGGGCGGCCTATACGTGCTCGGAAGCGAGCGCCACGAGTCACGCCGCATCGACAACCAGCTTCGTGGTCGCTCGGGCCGGCAAGGCGACCCCGGGGAGAGCCGGTTCTTCCTGTCCCTCGAGGACGAGCTCATGCGTCTGTTCGCCACGGGTGCGATGCAGTGGGTGATGACGAAGACGTTGCCGGAGGACGTGCCGATCGAGGCCCGCATGGTCACCAAGGCGATCGAGCGTGCGCAGAACACCGTCGAGGGCCGCAACGCCGAGATCCGCAAGGACGTCCTCAAGTACGACGAAGTGCTCAACGAGCAACGAAAGGTGATCTACGCGCGCAGGATCCAGGTGATCGACGGCGAGGACCTGCGCGATCGCACCGAGGAGCTGCTGGAGCAGACGATCGAGGAGTTGGTGAGAGCCTCGTGCCCGAGCGAGTTCCCCGAGTCGTGGGACCTCGAGCAGCTGCTGGCCGAGGTCCCCCAGTACTACCCCACGCAGTTCACGGTCGACGACCTCTCGGAGGCGACGACGTCCGCGCAGATCACGGAGAGCTTCCTGGCCGAGGCTCTCGACGCCTACCACGCGCGTGACGAGCTCTTCCCCGGCGGCGAGGACGAAGCACGCTCGATCGAGCGGGAGATCATGCTCCAGATCATCGACCAGCGCTGGCGCGAGCACCTGGCGGAGATGGACTACCTGCGAGAGGGGATAAACCTCCGGGCGATGGGTCAGCAGGACCCTCTCGTCGCATGGCAGCGCGAGGGCTTCGAGATGTTCGGCCGGCTGATCGACGCGATGGACGACGACTACCTCCGCTACGTGATGCACGTCCAGGTGGTGGCCCAGCCCGCCGCGGAGCCCGACCTGACCAGGGCGAGCTACCAGGCCGCGGAGGACCCCGTCGAGGACCGGAGCCTGCTGGATGTTTTCCGGGCCACCGCTCCGGAGGCGGCCTCCGTGGCGGCGGGTGCTGGGGTGCCGGCCGGCGCCCTCGCCGGCGGTCCGGCTCCGCGGGGCGCTCCCGGGGCCCGGGTCCCGTCCCGCGAGCCCGCGGAGGCACGCGGCGCGAGCACTGCGTCCCCGAGGTCCCCCCGGGGCAACGGGAGCTCGAAGACGGGCGCAGGCGAGCGCGTAGCGCGTACCGCACAACCTGCGGACCCCGACGCCCAGGTCCCGTTGGTGAAGGCGCCCGGAGAGAAGCTCGGTCGCAACGAGAAATGCTGGTGCGGGAGCGGCAAGAAGTACAAGCTGTGTCATGGCACGCCCTGAGCGGTGAGCCAGTCCGAGCCGCGTGACCTGCGCGAAGAGCTCATCGACCTCCGTTCACGACTCGGCGAGGCCGAGGAGTACCTGGGTATCGCCGGGTTGAGGGACAGGCAAGCCGAGCTCGAGAAGGACGTGTCGCAACCCGACCTCTGGGACGACGCTGACCACGCCCGGGCGGTCACCTCGGAGCTGAGCCGTGTGACCGACGACATATCGGTTCTCGAGGACCTGGAGAGGCGGTTGTCGGACGCGGAGACCCTCCACGAGCTCATGGTCGAGGAGACCGACGACTCCGTTACGGGAGAGCTCGTTGCATCGGTCGACGACCTCTCGACGCGTCTCGGCGGGCTCGAGCTGCGCTCATTGTTCTCCGGTGAGCACGACGAGCGCGACGCAATCGCCGAGCTGCACGCGGGTGCAGGCGGGACCGACGCCCAGGACTGGTGCGAGATGCTCCTTCGTATGTACCTGCGGTGGGCCGAGAGGCGAGGCTTCGAGGTCGAGGTCGACGAAGCCACCGAGGGCGGGGAGGCGGGCTTGTTGTCGGCGACTTTCATCGTCAAAGGCCGCTTTGCCTACGGCCTGCTCTCGGCCGAACGCGGCGTGCACAGGCTGGTGCGGATGTCGCCCTTCGACGCGCAGCACCGCCGCCAGACCTCGTTCGCCTCCTTCGACGTCGTACCTTTCCTAGAGGATGTGAGCGAGGAGGTGGCCATCGACGAGAAGGACCTGCGCGTCGACACCTACCGCTCCTCGGGAGCGGGGGGCCAGCACGTCAACAAGACGGACTCGGCAGTGCGGATTACGCACCTGCCGACGGGGATCGTGGTCTCGTGCCAAAACGAGCGATCCCAGCACCAGAACCGTGCGCGCGCGATGCAGATCCTCGCGGCCAAGCTCGCGGACCGCCAACGCGCCGAGCGGCGGGCGGAGCTCGAGTCCATGTCCGGTCCCAGGGTCGATGTTGCCTGGGGCAATCAGATCCGCTCCTACGTCCTCGCCCCGTTCCAGCTGGTGAAGGACCTGAGGACGAACTTCGAGACCGGCAACGTCGACGCTGTGCTCGACGGAGACATCGACGGGTTCATCGAGGCCGAGCTCCGGCGCCGCCGGGCGGTGTCCTGAGGGCGGACCCGGTCCACGTGCAAGTCTCGGCCCGGCTGCTAGCCTCTCTGTGACCTCGAGCGCCGCGCCGGTCACCGGGTGTGGTGGGAAAGAGCGGCCGAGGAGCCCTTGAGCAGATGATCAGCTACGAGAACGTCAGCAAGAGCTACCCGAGGACGGGCACGCTCGCGCTGCGCGACGTGAGCGTGGACCTAGAGAAGGGAGAGTTCGTCTTCCTGGTCGGCGCCACAGGTTCGGGCAAGACGACCTTCATGCGGCTCCTGTTGCGCGACGAGCTCCCCGACGAGGGGCGCATCTGGGTCGCGGGGCGCGAGATCGGCCGCCTCAGCTCCTGGCGTGTCCCTTACTTGCGGCGCAACATCGGTTGCGTCTTCCAGGACTACCGGCTCCTGCCGAACAAGACGGTGTTCGAGAACGTCGCCTTCGCTCTCGAGGTCATCGGCAGGCCCAAGCATGTGATCGCCTCACAGGTTCCCCAGGTGCTCGACCTGGTGGGCCTGGGACGAAAGCGCGACAGCCTTCCCGACCAGCTCTCGGGAGGCGAGCAGCAGCGCGTGGGCATAGCGCGCGCCTTCGTCAACCGCCCGCTCATCCTGCTGGCGGACGAGCCGACCGGCAACCTGGACCCGAGGACCTCTCAGGGGATCGTCAGGCTGCTCGACCGCATCAACCGGACCGGCACCACGGTCGTGGTGGCCACTCACGACGCGAGCATCGTCGACATGATGCGCCGGAGAGTGATCGAGCTGGACCACGGCACCCTCGTGAGGGATCAGGCGCGTGGTGTCTACGGCTACGGGACCTGAGCACGAACATGTACGCGATGAGCTCTGACCACTGATGGCTGCGAACGTCGACTACGTCGCTCGCGAGACCGCGTCCAACCTGTGGCGCAACCGGCTGATGACGATCGCCGCAGTCCTGACGGTCGCCGTGTCGCTGTCCCTCGTCGGGGCGGCCATGCTCCTGCGGCAGGGGATCGCCCACGCCACCACACAGTGGCAGCACGGGGTCAACGTGGACGTGTTCTTGGACCCGGGCATACCGCCTGCGCAGGAGAAGGCCATCAACCAGCAGCTCGTGCAGCTGCCGTACGTGCGCTCGTGCACCTACAGGTCGCAGCGCTACGACTACGCGGAGGCGAAGCATTTGCTGCCTTCGGACGAATCCCAGGTGCTGACCGCCGCTACCGTGCCGTCGTCGCTCAGGTGCGCTCTCGACAACCCGGGCCACGCTCCGGACGTCTTCGCCCAGTTCAGCGGGAAGCCCGGAGTGGACCAGGTGGCCTACCCGAGCCAGGCCCTTCGGAACATGGAGCAGGTCACCAACATCCTGCAGTGGGTGTTTCTCATCGTCGCGGTGATATTGCTCCTCTCGGCGTCCGTGCTCATACTCAACACAATCCGCTTGGCGATATTCGCGCGCCGGCGCGAGGTGTCGGTGATGAAGCTCGTCGGCGCCACCAACTGGTTTATCCGCGTCCCGTTCATGTGCGAGGGGCTCGTGCAGGGAGTGGTGGGCGCTGTCGTCGCGGCGCTGGCGGTATTGGGGCTGCACCTGGTGCTCAACGCCCTAGGCAACAGCACCACGGGCAACGTGTTCACCCAGATGCGCATGCCCGGAGGTGAGGTGCTCGTCACCAACATCGTCGTGGTGTTGATCGGTCTGGTGGTGGGCACGCTCGGGTCGGCCTTCGCCATACGGCGGTTCCTCGACGCCTGAGAGCCGTCGGGCTCGGGCCAAGTCCGGCATCTCGGGCGAGCCGTCCAGACGCTGGAACTCTTAGCCGTTGTTGGCGCCGTTCTCGCGCACGAAGTCGTTGACGGTGTAGTAGGCGTCGATGGACTCCCCGGCGTCACCCCAGAACCCCTCGAGCACGTCGTACTCGAGGGCCTGCTGATCGACGTAGTAGTTGTTCACGTCGGTGATCTCGAGCTCGCCGCGACCCGATGGCTCGAGAGTGCTGATCACCCGGAACACGTCCGGGTCGTAGCAGTAGATGCCAGTGACGGCGTAATGGCTCGGCGGGTCCTCGGGCTTCTCCACGATCCGAACGATGCGGCCGTCGTCGTCGAACTCTGGCACGCCGAGGTGCCGGAGGTGGACGGGGTCTTTCTGGTCCGTGAGCACTATGCGCGCACCGGAGCCCTGCGCGGCGAAGCGCTCGACGGTCGAACGGAAGCTCTTCTCGACGATGTTGTCCGCGAGCATCACGAGCACCGCCTCGTCGGCGGTGAACCGCTCGGCGAGGCCCAGGGCCTCTGCGATCCCCCCGGGGCGGTCCTGGTACGAGTAGGAGAGGCGCTCGATCCCGTGCTCGTGCCCATTACCCAGGAGGCGGAGGAACTCCCCTGCGTGCGTGCCCCCGGTGACGAGCATCACTTCGGTGATCCCGGCCAGCACGAGCGCCTCTATGGCGTAACTGATCATCGGTCTGTCGTAGATCGGCAGCAGGTGCTTGTTGGTGATCCGGGTCAGCGGATGCAGCCGCGTGCCGCTCCCGCCCGCCAGTATCACGCCCTTCATCGAGCGGCACGCATGGCGCGCCCCACGCGGCTCTCCGGCGGGCGGCCCGGGTCTGTCATCTCTCGGCCGTGACCGAGCCGAGCCACTCGATCGCTTCGGAGCGGTTTCGCGCGTAGTCGACCTTGCCGGAGGGAGAGCGACCGATGCTCTCCACGAAGCGCACGTGCTTGGGCGCCTTGAAGCCCGCCAGGTGCTCCTTGGTGTGCTCGACGAGCTCCCGGTCGGTGGCGGTCCCCCCTTCGCTCAGCTCGACGACGGCCACGACCACCTCACCGAAGCGATCGTCGGGGACGCCGACCACCACAGCGTCGAATACCGCGGGGTGGCGCTTGAGCGTCTCCTCGACCTCCTCGGGGAACACCTTCTCGCCGCCGGTGTTGATCACCACCGATCCCCGGCCGAGCAGCTGGATCGAGCCGTCTTTCTCCACGGTGGCGTAGTCGCCCGGGATCGAGAAGCGAGTGCCGTCGATGACCCTGAAGGTGGCGGCCGACTTCTCCTCGTCCTTGTAGTAGCCGAGGGGGTTCCGCCCGCCCAGGGCCAGCACGCCGATCTCGCCCGAGCCCGGGACCACCACCTTCTCGGACTCTGGGTCGATCACCTTCACGTCGGGGCCCAGCTCGAACCGGGCTGTGTGCTTCGCCGCATTGCCGCTCGAGATCGAGGTGCCCATGCCGAGAGCCTCCGACGAGGAGAAGGCATCTATGAGGAGCATGGTCGGGTGATGGTGCAGCAGGCCGCGTTTGGTCTCCTCGCTCCACATCACGCCGGAAGACACCATTGCGATCAGCGTCCGAAGGTGCCAGCGCCCCGGGTTGGCGTCCAGCGCGCGGAGGATCGGCTTGGCGAACGCGTCGCCGACGATCACGATCGCGTTCACGTTCTTCTCGTCGACGGTGTCGAGAAGGACCGCGGGGTCGAACTTCCGCTCGGCCAGGGTCACCACGCACCCGGCGGTGGCGAGGACGCCCATCGAGGTGAACATCCCCGTGCCGTGCATCAAGGGGCAGGCGGGGAGCAGCACCGGCCCGGGGCCCACGAGGGTCTTGCGCACCCCCTCGAGGCCACCGTCCTCGGGCACCTTGATGAGGTTGCCCAGGTTCAGCCTCGCGAAGAGGTCGTCTTGGCGCCACATGACACCCTTCGGCATTCCGGTGGTACCACCGGTGTAGAGCATCACCAGGTCGTCGCCGCTGCGCTCCCAGGGAGCCGACACCCGGCCACTCGCAGCGCCGCCCATGCCGGCGGCCTCCTCGAAGGGCGTCGCCCACGGCGGGCAGGGCCCACTGCCGTCGTCTACCCACAGCCACCCCCGCACCCGGGGGACGCGCCGGCGCACGTGCTCGAGGCGCGCGGCGAAGCTGCCGTGGAATACCACTGCGACGGCGTCAGCGTTCTCCCAGAGGTACACGAGCTCGTCGTCCGCGTAGCGGTAATTGGTGTTGACGGGCACGAGGCCGATCTTGAGCGCGGCGAAGATCGACTCGAGGTACTCGGGACAGTTGTAGAGGTACTGCGCCACCTTGTCCTGGCGCTGCGCTCCCAGCTCGAGCAGCCACCTGGCGACGCCGTCTGCCCTGGCGTCGAATTCGCTCCACGTGGTGGTCCTTTGCCCGTGCTCCAGCGCCGGGGACTGCGCAAACGTGTCCGCGACCAGCTCCCAGACGTCCGCGAAGTTCCAGTCGGTGGGCATCGAGCAAGCCTATGCCGCGGCCGGTACCCGCCCGTGTGGGCCGCTCGAGAGGAGGCTCTACGCTCCCATCGTGGATCTGTCGCTGCCCGGTGACGACCACCCCGCACGCCGGCGTCTGCGGGGCTGGCTCGATGAGCACCCATCGCGTTCCGCGCGCGAGCTGGCAGAGGCGGGGTACGTCGCGCCTCATTGGCCGCGACCTTGGGGGCTCGGCGCGGACGCAGTCGACCAGCTAGTCATCGACGACGAGCTTCGGCGTGCGGGCGTTCGCCGCCCGTCCAACCAGGTCGGCATCGGCTGGGCCGGCCCCACGATCATCCAGGCGGGAACCGAGGAGCAGAAGCGGCGCTACCTCCTGCCGCTGCTTTCGGGTGAGGAGATCTGGTGCCAGCTCTTCAGCGAGCCCGGCGCTGGGTCCGACCTCGCGTCGCTGTCCACGCACGCCACGCTGGACGGCGACGAATGGGTCGTCGAAGGACAGAAGGTGTGGACCACTTTCGCCCACCAGTCTGCGTTCGGCATCCTGCTCGCGCGCACCGACCCGAGCGCGCCGCCCCGTCGCGGGATCTCCTACTTCATCTGCCCGATGGACGTGCCAGGCGTCGAGGTGAGGCCCATCGTCGACATGACCGGCGACCACGCCTTCAACGAGGTGTTCTTCGACGACGTGCGGATTCCGGCCGCAAACCTCGTGGGCGAGGTCAACGCCGGCTGGGCCCTGGCCAAGGTGACCCTGGGCAACGAGAGGGTCTCTCTCTCGGGCGAGGGTGCCCTGTGGGGCCAGGGGCCGACCGCTTCGGACCTGGTGGCCCTGGTGCGCCGGTCCGGAGGAGCGGTCGACGCGCGCTCGAGGGATCGTCTCGCACGGGTGTGGGCCGAAGGCGAGATCTTGAGGCTGATCCGCCTGCGAACGCTCGGCGCGGCGCTGTCTGGACGGGCCCCGGGTCCGGAAGCCTCGGTGCGAAAGGCACTCGCCGACGAGCACGGGCAGCACGTCATGGACCTGGCGAAGGACCTCACCGGGAGCTGGGGACTGCTCGCCGAGGCGGGCCCTGAGGACGGCCTCGGGCGCGAAGCCGCCGGCGGGTGGCCTGCCGAGATGTGGGCAAAGGGTTTCCTGTTCGCGAGGGCTCTCACCATCGGAGGCGGCACATCGGAGGTGCAGCGCAACATCATCGCCGAGAGGGTCCTCGGGCTCCCGGCGGACGCGAGAGGGTGAGCCTCCCGGACCGGCCCCGAAAGCACCGCAAGAAAGGCCCCCGTCGAGCGTTAATCACTACGTAGGGTGATGATACGAACGTTGCTAGTGGCCTTTTCCCACCGAGGGAGAGGTATGGGAGGCAGCAGATGACCGAGCCGGAGACACGCGGGCGTCCCGGCGCCGAGGACGTCCCGGGCGCCGGCGATGGTGCGCGTGCCGGCGGGCTTCCACCTGGCACGGCCGCACTGTTGAAGCGCTGGAGCGAACGCGCCACGCCCGGACTGGTCCTGCCGGACCCTGCTGCCCGCCGTGTAGTGGAGGCGCTGCTCGACGACATTCGATCTGCCCCGGTTTCGGGGCTCGACGACGCCGGTCGCCTCTGGGGACAGGCTCACAGGTCGGTGTCGGAGCTGGTCGACCGGCTGTCGTACCTGCGCGAGGTGCTCTCGTCCTCCGGCCTCGACGATCCTCTCAAGATGCACCGTGCTCTCGACCGGGTGACTGCGGCTGCGACCGGAGAGCTGATGGGCCGCGTCGAGCGCGCATCGCGCACCGACGCCCTAACCGGCGTCGGCAACAGGCGCGCGTTCGACGAGACCATCCAGGGAACACTCTCGGCCGCATCCCGTCAGGGCCACGACGTCACGGTCGTGGCGGTCGACCTCGACGGCTTGAAGAAGATCAACGACAGCGCCGGACACGCGGCCGGTGACTCCGCCCTCGTCGGGCTGGTACGCGCGTTCTACGGCGCGCTTCGCGACGAGGACATGGTCTTTCGCATCGGGGGCGACGAGTTCGTCATCGTGCTGCCCTTCACGGCGGTGGACGCCGCCGAAGCACTCATGGGGCGCGTCGCCGCGACGGATGCGCCTGCGTTCAGCTGGGGCGCTGCCGGCTACCCCGGTGACGGGTCCGACGCCGCGCAGCTGGTGCAGGCCGCCGACCACGACCTCTACCGGCGTCGGGGTGCTGTGCGCGCACCGGGCAGGGCGTCGCGGCGCGCGGTGGCCGGGCAGGGCCGCCTCGAGGGCGCCACTCGCTTCTCCCGCTGGGCGTGGCTGCCGGCGGCGGGCGTGCTCGCTGCCTCGCTCATCGCCACCCTCGTGTCTGCGACCACGGGAGGACCGACCCTTGCGGCCAGGCACCACCCCTCGGGAGTCACGGGGCGAGGTGGCTCACTCGCTCAGGGCGCCTCGGGGACAGGGTCTCCGTCTTCTGTGTCCACCTCGCCCTCCGGCGCGCCGGCCGCCGGCGCGACCGTCGCGCTGACCGGCTTCGTGCCGACCTCTTCCGGCTCGGGAACCACCCCCTCCAACAGCGCTTTCGGCGGGGGATCCTCGCCTGGTGGCGGACAGGGGACCTCACCTCCCTCGGGGTCTCCGCCTGCAGGTGGGGCGGGCAACGGGGGATTGGTCGGCACCACCGGGTCGGTGCTCGGCCCCCTCCCTGTGGTGGGCAGCGGCGGGTTGCTCCCCGTCGTGGACCAGATCCTCGTCGGTCAGCCCTCGAACCCACCGGGGACGGTGGCCGGCCCGTCGTCCTCGACCCTCTCGTCGCGCGCACCGTCCACTCGGAACTTGTTCGTCGTTCTCTCCGGCCTCTGAGTATCCGGCTCTGCCGGCCTGCGTGTGCTCGGCAGCTCCACGACGACGCGCACGAAGCGGGCGAACGCGTCGGGATGGCTCAGGTGCGCGCCGTGCGAGGCCCCGGGGATCTCGACCACCTGGGCGTCGGGTATGAGGGCTTGGAGAGCGTCGACCGCTCGGCGGTGGTGGGGGATGGACAGCTCGCCTCTGCCGAGCACCGCCGGCACCGCAAGCTCGGAGAGGTCGAAGGGGGCCTTGCCGCTTCGCAGCGCGGCGAGCTCCGAGACCAGCGCCAGCCCATCCGCACGGCGCTCCGCTCGTGCGTGCTCGGGTAGCCGCTCCCACGCCTCGTCGCTCACGACCCTGCGGAAGAAGGACTCCGCTTGCTCCTCGGGGCCCTCGTGTGCCTGTTCGCGCACGCCGCGGCGCGGCCACCAGTCGAGCCACGGCATCGGTGGCTCGTAGGCACCGACCGCCAGCACGCATCTGGGCGAGGCGAGCGCCGCGCCGAGGGCCACGTCGCCGCCGAAGGAATGTCCGACCACGGCAGCGGGTCTTTGCGAGATCACATCCAGCAGGTCCTCGATGTGGCCTTCGAGTGCACGGCCGTCGCCGGCCTGGCCGCCGGCGGGCCGCGACCGGTGGTAGCCACGGCGGTCGTAGGTGACGACGTGGAGGTCTCCGAGGCGGCGCACGACCCTGGCGAAGCTCGTGGCTCTGTCGAGCGATCCGTGGACGAGAACCACCATGGGGCCTCCGGGTGGGCCGCCCCCGTCCGGGAGGTGCTCGAGGACGTGGAGGCTCGGGTGTCGTTGCACTCTCACAGCTTCGTCTCTGGGACGCCCGCGCATCCAGACCCGTTTGATCGAAGCCCAGTTGATCGGAGCGTGATCAAGCGGGGGATGGCCGGTGCCGATGTACCTGGTGAGCCTCACATTGAAGGCGGGAGAACGAAGATGACGAAGAACCACACGAGCTCTGTCAGCATCGAAGAAGCGGAGGCGGCACTTCGCACGATGGTCGACTCCGAGGTCGTGGCCGGGAGTTGCGGTAAGGGATGGGGCCACGAGCTCACGCAGGTGGTGAAGTACTGCGGAGTCTCAACCGAAGGGCGGCGTCCAGTGCTGCTCGTCAACCCCACCTGGTTGAGGGAGCTGGTGGCGACCGACGACTTGAGCGTGCTCGCCGAGGAGATGCACACCTGGTTCGCGATTCAGAGCGAGGTTTTCGATTCGGCGAAGAGCTCGCCGACCGGTCGCACGCTCTGCTCGGCCGCCTGAGTTTCGACTCCGAGAGTCTGTCGGACCGGCTTCGGGACTCGATCGGAACGAGACCGCCGGAGGTTTGCCGTCGGGGCGATGCCGGTAGGATCGAAACCGATGTCAGGCGAAGATCGGCCAGCGACCCGAACACCGACAGGGGGAGCGTTCGGCCCCAACGCCTGGCTCGTGGACGACATGTACGAGCAGTACAGATCGGATCCTTCCACCGTCAGCGAGTCGTGGCGTGAGTTCTTCGCCGACTACGTGCCTCCTGGAGCAACTGGAGACGCGGCCGTCGCCAAGGCCCGGGGCGCGGTTATCGATCCGGTAGCAGCTGCAGTCGGCGCGCCTGCGCCGTCCGACACCGATGGCGCCACCTCCACGACCCGTACACTCACGTCGCCGGAGAAGCCACACGGGCCGGACGAGCCCGCCTCGCCGCTTCGCGGCGCCGCCGCGCGCATCGCGAAGAACATGGAGTCCTCCCTCGCGGTGCCTACCGCCACGAGCGTGCGGAGCGTCCCCGCCAAGCTCCTCGAGGTCAACCGCTCCATCTTGAACCAGCACCTCGCCCGCACCACGGGTATGAAGGTCAGCTTCACGCACCTGATCGGGTTCGCAGTCGTGCGGGCCCTCCGGGCGGTACCTGCGCTCAATTCGAGCTTCGTGCCCGACTCGGACGGCAAGGGCACTCCCGGGGTCGTTCGCCACGCCCACGTGGGCCTCGGGCTCGCCGTGGACGTGACCAAGCCCGATGGCTCCCGGACACTTCTCGTCCCCGTCGTACGCGAAGCCGAGACGCTTGACTTCCGCTCCTTCGTGCTCGCCTACGAGGACCTGATCCGAAAGGTGCACACGTCCAAGGCGACGCCCGACGATTTCACCGGCGCGACCGTCACCCTCACCAATCCCGGGACCCTCGGCACCTTGCAGTCCGTGCCGCGGCTCATGGCGGGCCAAGGGGCCATCATCGGGGTCGGGGCGCTCGGCTATCCGGCCGAGTACCAGGCGGCGGACCGCAGAAACCTCGCGGCGCTCGGGGTGGGGCCGGTCGTCACCCTCACCTCCACCTACGACCATCGCATCATCCAGGGGGCGGAGTCCGGTCTCTTCCTCGGCGAGGTCGCCGAGAGGTTCACCGGCGACCATGGGTTCTACGAGGAAGTCTTCGCCGCCATGGACGTGCCCTACGAGCCGGTGCACTGGCAGGCGGACGTGAGCTCGCTCGAGGGCGAGCAGCAACGCATGGTCAAGCAGGTCCACGTGCAGAGCCTCGTGAACATGTACCGGGTGAGGGGACACCTCATTGCCGACCTCGACCCGCTCTCCGCAGAGCCGCGCCCGCTGAACCTCGAGCTCGACCCCACGACGTACGGGCTTACGCTCTGGGATCTCGAGCGCGAGTTCGTGGTGGACGGCCTCGCGGGTCGCGACGTGCTCACGCTCGGGGAGGCCCTCGACATCCTGCGCGACGCGTACTGCAGGACGCTCGGGATCGAGTACATGCACATGCAGGATCTCGAGCAGAAGCGGTGGGTGCAAAGGCACGTCGAGGGAGTACCGGCCAGCGTCTCCAAGGAGGAGCAACGTCACATCCTCGACCGGTTGAACGCGGCGGAGGCGTTCGAGCGCTTCTTGCACACCCGCTACGTGGGCCAGAAGCGCTACGGGCTCGAAGGGGCGGAATCCGCCATCGTGCTGCTCGACTCTCTGCTCGACGAGGCCGCGGTCGAGGGGATCACCGAATCGGTGCTCGGCATGGCGCACCGCGGCCGGCTCAATGTGCTGGCGAGCATCGCGGGCAAGTCCTACGGGGAGATCTTCGCGGAGTTCGAAGGGAACCTCGATCCCGAGTCGGTGCAGGGCTCCGGAGACGTCAAGTACCACAAGGGCGTGGTGGGCAAGTTCGTGGGGCGCAGCGGCCGTCAGCTGCTCGTGACGATCGCCGCCAACCCTTCGCACCTCGAGGCGGTCGACCCGGTCGTAGAGGGAATGGCGCGGGCCAAGCAGGACCAGCTCTCCGCCGACAGTCCCTTCGGCGTGCTGCCCGTCCTTGTCCACGGCGACGCCGCCTTCGCTGGGCAGGGCGTTGTGGCAGAGACGCTGGAGCTGAGCCAGCTCTCCGGCTACCGCACCGGAGGCACCATCCACCTCGTGATCAACAACCAGCTTGGTTTCACCACCGCCCCGAAGTCGGCGCGCTCGTCGGTGTACCCCACCGACGTGGCCAAGATGGTCCAGGCGCCGATAATCCACGTCAACGGGGACGACCCAGAGGCCTGCGTGCGCGCGGCTCGACTGGCTTTCGGGTTCCGCCAGGCCTTCCACAAGGACGTGGTCATCGACCTCGTGTGCTACAGGCGGTTCGGGCACAACGAGGGAGACGACCCCAGCTACACGCAGCCGAGGATGTACGCGATCATCGAGTCACTGCGCTCGGTGCGAAAGCTCTACACCGAGTCCCTCGTGCGCAGGGGCGACATCACCCTCGAGGAGGCCGAGGAGGCGCTCGAGAACTTCCAGGCACGCCTCCAGACCGCCCTCGACGAGACGCGCCAGTCGGCGCCGCCGAAGCCCACGATGCTGCCGCCGCCTGCCCCGGCGGTCGCCGAGAGCGACGCGGCCCCGACAGGGGTCGATCGCGCCCGGCTCGAGCGACTGGTGGTGGCGGCCACGGCTGTGCCCGAGGGGTTCACGTTGCACCCGAAGCTGGCGCGCCAGTTCGAGCAGAGATCGAAGATGGTCGAGGGGGGACAGGTGGACTGGTCCCTCGGCGAGGCTCTCGCCTTCGGGTCGATCCTCGAAGAGGGTGGCGACGTGAGACTGGCGGGCCAGGACACGAGACGAGGCACCTTCAGCCAGCGCCACTCGGTGCTGGTGGACTACGCGACCGGGGCCGAATGGGTGCCGCTCGCCCACCTGAGCACCGAGGGTGCGGGGCGCTTCGACGTGCTCGACTCTTTGCTATCGGAGTACGCCGCACTCGGGTTCGAATACGGCTACTCGGTGGAGGCGCCGGGTGCTCTCGTCGCCTGGGAGGCCCAGTTCGGAGACTTCGCCAACGGTGCCCAGATCGTGATCGACAACTTCCTCGTGTCGGCCGAGGACAAATGGGGGCAGTCGTCGGGGCTCGCGCTGTTGCTTCCCCATGGCTTCGAGGGCCAGGGCCCGGAGCACTCCTCGGCACGCATCGAGAGGTTCCTCATGCTCTGCGCCGAGGGCAACATGCGGGTCGCGCAGCCGACCACGGCCGCGCAGTACTTCCATCTCCTGCGCTCGCAGGTGCGCGGCCCCGTGCGCCGACCGCTCGTCGTGTTCACCCCGAAATTCTTGCTCCGGGCGCGACAGAGCCGTTCGGGTATCGAGGAGCTGGAGTCGGGCTCGTGGTCCGTGGTACTGGACGATCCGGCCACCACCGGCGGCGCCCCGAGCGCGTCGTCCGCGAGCTCGGTCGACCCCGGGTCGGTGCGCCGGGTCCTGCTGTGCACGGGCAAAGTGGCGTTCGAGCTGACCGCGCGCCGCGACCGCTTGATCGCCGGCGGACAGGACCTCCCGCCTGCAGGCGTGGGGGCGTCCGCGGTGGCGGTGGTGCGAGTCGAGCAGCTCTACCCGTGGCCGGAGAGGGCCCTTGCCGACGTGCTCGGGCGCTACGGGCAGGCCACCGAGGTGGTGTGGGTGCAGGAGGAACCGGAGAACATGGGTGCGTGGTCGTTCGTCCACGGGCGCCTGCACCGGCTTCTTCGGGAGCGCTACACGCTCACCCACGTGAGCCGTGCCGAGTCCGCCAGCCCCGCCACGGGAAGCGCTGCGCTCCACCAGCTGGAGCAGGAGGACTTGCTCGAGCGCTCCTTCGCCTGAACCATCCTCACCCGAGGGACAGGCCCAGCACCTCTTCGAGCTCGGCGAGAGCGGAGCGCGTGCTTCGCACCTTGATCGTGAGCATTCCCATCTCGCGCGCCGGCTTCAAGTTCACGCCCAGGTCGTCGAGGAAAACCGCCTCCGCCGGCTCGACGCTGAGCGCCTCGCAGGCGATCATGTAGAAGCGCGGATCAGGCTTGCGCACGCCTATCTTCGAGGACTCGATCACGACGTCGAAGAGACCGAGGACCTCGGCCAGCTCCTCCCGCCGGCTCTTCCCCGGCTCGTCGACCACGCGAAAGTTGTTCGTGAGCACCGCCGTGGAGAAGCGTGCCGAGCAGCGGCGCACCGCCTCGACCATCTCGGGACGCACGGATCCTCCGAGCATCGCGAACAGCTCGCGGGTGTCGACGGCTCCCCCTGCCGCCTTCGCCTCCAGCTCGAAAGCGTCGCAGAACTCGTCGAAGCTGATCTCGTTGCGCTCGAAGCGGGCCCAGGCGTTGTCGTGGTGGTTGGTGGCATTGAGCCCCCTCACGAACCCCTTCGGCAGCCCGTTGGCCCGCTCGTAGCGCTCGAATGCCTCGAACGGGCCGTCGATGATCACTCCGCCGAGGTCGAACAGGACCGCTCTGATCCCTGGGTTCACGAGAGGAGCTGTCGGGCCACGCCGTCCCACATTTGCGCCGATAGGCCCAACGACTCCACGTCGACGCGCTCGTCGATCCCGTGGAACATGGTGGCGTAGTCCTCGAAGCTGAGTCGCCGGCTGAAGAGCCCGAACCCGTATGCGGTCGCGCCCAGAGACCTGAAGAAGCGGGCGTCGGTCGCTCCGACCGTGAGGAACGGCACGCAACGCGCTCCCGGGTAGGCGCGCCCCGCGACACGCTCGAGGACCTCCCACAAAGGCGTATCGGTGGGGGAGGTGGTGGCGAGGTCACGGGAGTGCCAGGTGACCTCTACGTCAGGTGCGAGGTCGCCGATCGCATCGAGCAGCATCGCTTCGACATCGGTGAAGTCCCATCCGGGCAGGACCCGTACGTCCACTTGCAGCTGGACGCGGTCGGGGATCACGTTGACCTTGGTGCCCGCCGTCATCACCGTGGGTGCCATGGTGGTGTGCGTGCAGGCATGGGCCTGTCGAGCCAGGCCGAGGGCCGGCAGCTCGGCGCACAGTGGACCGATGCGCTCGGGATCGAGCAGGGCGCTTTGGATCTCCTCGGGAAGAGAGATGCCTTCTACGAACCTGCGCCAAGCATCGTGGATCTCGGCAGGAGTCTCGTGCTCGGCGAGGCGCCGTACCACCTCCGCCGCCTTCACGAGGGCGTTGTCGGTGCGAAGAGGTTGTGAGGCATGGCCGGGGGTGCCGCGGACCGTGAGCGTGCACCAGCATGCTCCCTTCTCGCCGGTGATCACCGGAAGGCGAACGGCGTTGGGCTCGCCCATCGGAAACCCGCCCGCCTCGGTCAAGACGTAGTCGGCGCGTACCTGCTCGGTGGCGTGGTCCGCGAGCCACTTCGCCCCGTGCGTGCCGAGCGCCTCCTCGTCCGCCACGGCCGCGAAGAGGAGATCGCCCTCGGGACGGAAACCTTCGTCGGCGAGATGCCGTACTGCGACGGCCATCGAGGCCGTGAGGTTCAACATGTCGACCGCGCCTCGGCCCCACACTTCGCCGTCGATCAATTCCGCGCCGAAGGGATCGTGCCGCCAGTCGTCGCCGTTGGCCGGGACGACGTCGGTGTGACCGAGCAGCAAGAGCGAAGGTGCGCCGGGCTTGCGGCCCTCGATGCGCGCGACCACCGAGCTCCGGTCTTCGAGAGGCTCGAACGTCTCGAGATCGATGCCGGGGCCCTCGAGCACGTCCTCGATCGTCTTTGCGTTCCTCTGCTCGTGCCCGGAGGAGGGCGTCCCGTCGTTGACGCAGGCGTTGCGGATCATCACGCTCAGGAGCTCGGTCACTTCTCCTGCGACGTCGTAGGTCATTCCGGCATCCTACGGTCGACGAAGGTCCGGTGGTTGACTGTGCGGTGCGTGGACACATCGTTCGTGGTGGTAGACGGGTCGAACATCGCGACCGAGGGCCGGTCGACTCCGAGCCTCGCACAGCTCGACGATGCGGTGAGGCAATTCGAGGAGCAGTTCCCTGGCACCCAGGTGATCGTGGTGGTGGATGCCACGTTCGGCCACAGGATCGACCTTTCCGAGCGAGCGGCGTTCGACGAGGCCGCGGCGCACGCCGAGATCCTCTCGCCTCCGGCGGGAGCGATCGGAAGGGGCGACGCCTTCCTACTGCGAGTCGCGGAGCGAGTCGGCGCCCAGGTCCTGTCCAACGACTCGTTCCAGGAATTCCACGGCGAGCACCCCTGGTTGTTCGACGCCGGCCGCCTGATCGGCGGTACTCCGGTCCCCGGAGTGGGATGGATCTTCACCCCGCGCAGTCCGGTGCGCGGCGCACGCAGCCGTGCGTCGATCACGGCGTCGGCCAAGGCGGCCGAGACTGCGAAGGCCGCGAAGAAGCCATCCAAAGTGTCCAAGTCCGCCAAGTCCGCCAAGTCCGCCAAGCTCGCCGAGCCGGCACAGACCGCCGTGCCGGCAGAGACCGCCAAGACAGCGAAGAAGGTTGCCGGAGCGGCCAAGACCGCGAAAGCCGCGGCCGCCAAGGCCGAAAAGGCTGTAAAAGCCGCCAAGGGCGAGAAGGCTGCGAAGACCGCCAAGCCGCAGAAGGCCGCAAAGGCCCAAAAGCTGGGCAAGAGCACCACGACTGCGAAGACTGTAAAGACAGCGAAGTCCCCGAAGACCGCAAAGACCGCAAGGACCGCGAAGGCTTCCGGGCCTGCGAAGACCGCGAAGGCCTCGAGGACTACGAAGGCGGCGAAGGCAGCCGGCCCCACGACGGCGAGAGGGGCGGACGTCGAAGCGGCTATCGAGGTGGCCACCGAGGAGGTGCTGGTCCCGGGCGACCCGCCCATGACGCAGACCGAGAAGGGACGCCGTCGGAGGCGCAAGGGACCTCCCCCGGCTGTCAACGAGCCGCTCGCATTCTTGAGGTTCGTGACCGAGCACCCGGTCGGCTCGGAGGTGGAGGGGATCGTGGTGTCGTTCACCTCCCACGGCGCGATGGTCGACGTGGGGAACATGCACTGCTACGCGCCGGTATCAGGGCTCGGCGATCCCGCTCCGCGAAAGGCGCGCGAGGTCCTCGAGCGGGGCGAGAGCCGCCGCTTCGTGCTGGTCGGGCTTGACCCTCCCCGGCGAGGGGCGGAGCTGGCGCTCCCCGGCATGCGCAAGGAGCCGCCCGCTGCGACTGGGTAGCCTCGGCGGTCGTGGTGCGCCCAGAGGAGGTTCTGCCGCACCGGGAACCGTTCCTGTTCGTCGACGACGTGCTCGAGCTCGAACCCGGGCAGTATGCGAGGGGGCGCTGGCATCTCGGCGGCCACGAGGCCTTCTTCGGGGGGCACTTCCCGGGCCGGCCCACCCTGCCCGGTGTGCTGATGGTGGAGTCGCTCGCCCAGCTGGGGGGCATAGCGGTGCTGGCGGACGAGCGGTTTGCGGGCCGGCTGCCCCTGTTCGGGGGGATCGACCGGGCACGCTTCCGACGCCAGGTGGTGCCCGGAGAGACCCTCGAGCTCGAGGTCACGCTCGGGCGTCTGTCGGCGAGGGCCGGTACAGGCCACGGTCGAGCGACGGTCGCCGGCGAGCTGGCTTGTGAGGCGGACCTCCTGTTCGTGATCGTCGACGGTTGAGGGGACTGGTCATGCGCATCGCCACCTGGAACGTCAACTCCCTCGGCGCGAGGCTCCCTCGCGTAGAGGAGTGGCTCGAGTACGCGCAGCCCGACGTCTTGTGCATGCAGGAGACCAAGGTGCCGGACGCGGCGTTCCCGGCCATGGCCTTCTCGGCGCTCGGCTACGAGTCGGCACCGCACGGGGACGGGCGTTGGAACGGAGTCGCCCTGCTGAGCCGCGTGGGCCTCGAGGAGGTCCACAGAGGTTTCGACGGCGGCGCGGACGAGCAAGGTTGCCGAATCGTGTCCGCCACCTGCGGCGGTGTGCGCGTGCACAGCGTCTACGTGCCCAACGGACGGAGCGTGGACAGCGAGCACTATGTTGCGAAGCTCGAGTGGCTGGAGGAGCTTCGCGCCGCTCTGGAGCGAACTTGCAAGCCGTCCGAGGCCGTGGCCGTGTGCGGGGACTTCAACGTGGCTCCCGAGGACCGCGACGTGTGGGACCCGGCGGCGGTAGAGGGTTCGACGCACGTCACCGAGCCCGAGCGCCAGGCTCTCGGTGCGCTCGAGGACTGGGGGCTGGTGGACGTGTTCCGCGTCCTCTACCCGCAGCCGGACCTCTTCACCTGGTGGGACTACAGGGCGGGAAACTTCCACAAACACATCGGGATGAGGATCGACCTGTTGCTGTTCAGCCGCACCCTCGCGGACCGCAGCACGTACGCGCTGGTCGACCGCAATGCCCGCAAGGGAAAGCAGCCTTCGGACCACGCGCCGGTGCTCGTCGACGTCGAGCTCTGATCACGTCGAGCCGGGCCTGCCTATCCGCTGGACCTCTCAGCCGGTGACGAGCAACCGCGCTCGCAGCTCCGAGACGCGGGCGAGGCCCGAGGCGCGGTCGAGCTCGGCACCCGGCCCGGCTTCGCGGATGGCGGCCTCGACGCTCTCGAGGAAAGGGGAGCGGGCACAGGGCCTGCTGCCCTCGCCAGCCTCCCGGGTCGCCGACCAGGAGCACCACAGCTCCCGTTCGGCGCGCGTCAGGGCCACGTAGAGGAGCCTTCGTTCCTCGGCCAGGGCCTCGGGGCTCTGCGCGTAGGAGATCGGCACGATCCCGTCCTCCAGGCCGACGAGAGCGACGGTCTCCCACTCGAGGCCCTTGGCCTTGTGGAACGTCGTGAGCTCCACCTCGTTGGGGTGTCGCCACGAGCGGCCACCCACCTCCGACCATGCGTCGTTGGCGCTCAACCATGCCGAGAACGACGCCACCGTGGCGCTCGGCTCGTCTGCGGCGTGCTCGTCCGCGAGGCGGGTCACGTCCCATGGCAGGTGCCCTCGAGCGTGTCCACGTGCGCGTGCACGGCCGGCAGTCTCGTGCTCCTCGGGGTCGTCCTCCTCTTGATCGCGACCGGCGACGTCTGTGAGGTCCGCTAGCGCGCTGCGCAGTGGCCGGTCGGGCGGCTGGGTGCGCAGCAAGTCCAAGGACAGCCGGACCGAGCGCCTGTCGGGCCGGTTGACCGTGGTCGCAGGTGGGGCGAGGTGGTGGGGGACCCCTGCGCGCCGCAGCGCCGCGGACAGCGGCTCGAGGCGCGCGTTGGTCCTGGCGAGGACGGCAAGCCTCGACCATGCGGTACCCGGTCGGTGAGCCGCGCGCAGCCATCGCACGACCGCAGCCGCCTCGGCCTGAGGGGTGTCGAAGCAGGACAGCAGGGGGGCAGGTCCGTCGGGAGGCTCTGTCTCCTCCGAGGGCCGGTCACAGACATCGTCGTGCCCGGTCGGGGGGGCGCCCAAGTGACTATCAGGGTCCAGGACCGAGCGCGCGACGGCGACGATCGGGGCAGAAGAGCGATGGTTCTGGTCCAGCCGCAGGACGCTCGTCCCCGGCAGCAGCTCTCCGAGCCTCTCGATGAGCGTCGGGTCCGCGCCGTTCCACCCATAGACGGCCTGGCGAGGGTCTCCCACCACGAACAGGTCGCTGCGATCTCCAAGCCAAGCCTCGAGCAGGCGCCACTGAGCAGGGTTCAGGTCCTGGAACTCGTCGACGAAGAGATGACGCACCCACCACCGCTGAGCGGCCGCCGCCTCCTCGTCGGTCTCGAGAAGGCTGGCGCACTGGTCGAGCAGGTCGTCGAGGTCCACCAGGCCGAGTCTTTGCTTCTCCTCCACGTAATTGGCGTAGACCTCGCAGAGCATCGCCGCCCCGACCGGCGGAGCGCGGCGCGCCGAGCGAGCGGCTTCTGGGTACTGCGGAGGACGCACTAGGCGGACCTGGGCCCAGTGGACCTCGGCCGCGACAGCAGCCACCAGCCGCGGGTCGATACGGGGTGAGGCCCGTGACCCCGATGAACCCGATGAGACTGGTGAGACCGTTGAGCCCGGTGAGCCCGGTGAGCCCGCACCGTGGCGCAAGGGGACAACGGCTGCGTCCGGCTCCGACCGTCCCGCGAGGATCCTGCGGATGAGACGGGTCGGGTCGTCGAGGAGGGAGGGGGGCCGCGAGTTGCGGTCGGCCCAGTGGCGGCGCAACTGCGCATAGGCGGCCGCATGGAAGGTCCCGGCCCAGACGTCGGCAGCGACACCCAGCCTGCCGATCCGCTGGCGAAGCTCGACCGCAGCCTTCCTTGTGAACGTCACCACCAGCACGTGCTTTGCCTCGGCCGAGCCGTCGAGCACCCGCCGCGCCACGCGCCGGGTGAGCACCGTCGTCTTGCCCGAGCCGGCTCCGGCGAGCACGCACAGCGGGGCGTCCTCCGACGTCACCGCCGCGCGCTGGGCCCCGGTCAGGCCCCGTAGGAGCCAGTGGGCGCTGCCATCATGCGCGCCCGGGAGCCCTGGCGCACCCTGGGGGCCGGCCGATCGGGGCGCGCGAGGATGAGGCGCCGACGCACTGCTGTTGCTCATGGCGTGAAGGTATCGGTGAGGTGTGTCGCGAAGGTGGATGGTGGGGATGGGAGGACCCGGGTAACGGGTACCGTGCTGCGGATGCTGAGAGCGCTCGCGGGCGGGGAGCTGTTCGGCGAGGCCTGGGGCCGCCCGCCGGCGGCAGTGGTCGCCCTCCACGGGTGGCGCCGCACCCACGCCGACTTCGCCGGCGTCCTCGGGCCCTCGGCGCCGGGCGGCGTCTTGTCCACGATCGCCCCCGACCTGCCAGGTTTCGGGGCCACCCCGGCGCCCAGCGAGGCCTGGGGTTCCTCGGGGTACGCGGGGGCGGTTGCGAGCCTGATCCGTAGCGGCGACGGGCCGGACGGGCCGGCCGTGGTGATCGGGCATTCCCTCGGCGGGCGCGTGGCGGTCGCCCTGGCGGCAGAGCATCCGGGACTGGTTGCGGCGCTCGTGCTCACCGGGGCCCCGCTCGTGCCTCGCCCGGGCCGCCGGTCGCGCCCACCGGCGGCGTTTCGTGCTGCTCGCGCGCTGCGGCGGTTGGGCCTCATCGGCGAGGACTCAATGGAGCGGGCGCGTCGGCGTTACGGCTCGGCCGACTACAGGAGCGCGCAAGGCGTGATGCGCGAGGTGCTCGTCCGACTGGTCAACGAGAGCTACAGCGACGTCTTGTCGGCCCTTCGGTGCCCGGTCGAGCTCGTGTGGGGAGAGAAGGACACCGAGGCCCCGCTGGCCGTGGCCGAGGGCATTCGCTCTTTCGTCCCACAGGCAACGCTCACCGTTTGCTCCGGCGCCGGGCACCTCACACCGATCGAGTGCCCCGGCGAGCTGCGCGCCGCGGTCGAGCGCTCTGTGGCCGTCGCTCGAGGATGAACGCGGTCGTGCAGCACGGGGGATCGCTCGGGTGGGCGGCCGGAGCAGCATGCGTCCTGGCAACCGTGCTCGGGGGGATCAGGTGGCTCAGGGTCGCACAGCGCGAGCACTACCTGCCCGATACGACCTCGCGTTTCGCACTGCGATGGTGGGGCAAAGGAGCGGTCAACCTCTTCGGGGCCTTGCTCGGCCTGGGGGGCCTGGCGCTCGGCGGGCGTTGGGTCGCTGCGGTGTTCGCCCCGGCTGGGGTGGTGGCCTTCGGCCCGCTCGGCCTGGGCCTGCGAGGCCGTACCTCGCCCATCCGCTGGACGAGACGGCTCCGCACGCTCGCCACGGTCTGGGGCTTGCTCCAGGGGGCCGTGGCCGCGGTCGGCTTCGCCACCGGGCTTGCGGCCGTGGTCTGCGCGGCGGGGGCCCTCGCGGTTCCCGCCCTGGTGGACATGGCATGCGTGATCACAGAGCCGTTCGAGAGGATCCTCGCGAACAGGTACGTGCGCCGGGCTTCGCAACGCCTTGCACGGGTCGCGCCGAAGGTGGTGGGTATCACCGGCTCGTACGGCAAGACCAGCACCAAGCTCTGCGTCGCCCACCTCCTGTCGGGCTCGATGTCGGTCGTGGCCAGCCCGGCCAGCTTCAACAATCGCGCGGGCCTCGCCCGGGCGGTGAACGAGCACCTGGCCGATGGAACCGACGTGTTCGTCGCCGAGATGGGCACCTATGCACCCGGCGAGATAGCGGAGCTCTGCTCGTGGCTCACGCCTGACGTAGCCGTCGTCACCGCCGTTGGGCCCGTGCACCTCGAGCGTTTCAAGAGCGAGGAGAAGATCCTGAAGGCCAAGTCCGAGATCCTCGACTCTGCGCGCTGTTGCGTCCTGGTGGTGGACGACCCGCGACTGGGGGCGATGGCCGACGAGTGCGAGTCCTCCGGCAAGAGGGTGTGGAGGGTGGCCGCGCAGCGGGCGGGCTCCGGCTCCGCACATGCGCCAGAGCCGGGAGGGTGGGTGGAGGTGGAGAAGAAGCCCGACGGTATCGAGGTCAGCGCGCGTGGCGAGCAGATCGTCACTGGTCTCGAGACGCAGGTGCAGCCGGGGAACGTGGGCTGCGCGGTCGCGGTGGCCATGGAGCTCGGGGTGCCGGTCGCCGAGCTGGAGAAGCGGCTCCGATCGTTGCCCTCGGCCCCACACCGTCTCGAGTCCCGCACCGCCGAAGGCGGCTTCGCAGTGCTCGACGACACCTACAACGCAAACCCCGCCGGCACCCGCGCAGCGCTCGAGGCACTGCGCGAAGCGGGATCAGGCGGCGACCGCGCGCGACGCGTCGTCGTCACGCCGGGGATGGTGGAGCTCGGGTCCCGCCAGCGCGACGACAACGAGCGCTTCGCGGCAGAGGTCAGGGACCTCCCCGCCGACCTGGTCGTGGTGGGCAGGACCAACCGCCGCGCCCTCGTGGCGGGGTACTCCGTAGGTAACGCCGAACGCAGCCCGCGTCCGGCGGTGCTCGTCAGGCATCGTGAGCAGGCGGTGGAATGGGTACGCGACCGGCTAGGCCCGGGCGACGCAGTGCTCTACGAGAACGACCTGCCCGACCATTACCCTTGAACCGGGCATCCTGACCGGAAGGCACCGACGGATGAGCGCGACGACATGAGCAGCTACAGATGAGTGCCGAGACGAGCACTCCCAAGGTCGCGGTCGTGTTCGGGGGGCCCTCTCCCGAGCACGACGTGAGCATCCTGACCGGCCTCCAAGCGGCACGTGAGCTCGTGAGGTCCGGGCGCGAGGTGACGGGCCTGTACTGGTCCAAGTCCGGCGCGTTCCACAAGGTCGCGCCCAGTTTGGAGGCGGTGGACTTCGTCGAGGGGGTGCCCCGGGATGCCGACGAGCTGCGGCTCGTGGCGGGGAGCGGGGGCGGGTTCGTGGTGGCGACTTCGCGCATTGGCCGCAGCCGACCGCTCGCGATCGACGTGGTGGTCAACTGCTGCCACGGGGGCCCGGGAGAGGACGGCACGCTCCAGGGGGCGCTCGACCTGGCGGGGATCTCCTATACCGGGCCCTCGATGGCGGGCGCTGCGCTCGGGATGGACAAGCTCTCCTTCGCAGCGGTCGCTTCGGAAGCGGGTCTGCCGGTGCTACCTCGCGTGCCCCTCGATCCCGGCGGGGGAGAGATCTCGTTCGGCGGTCCCTACATCGTCAAGCCGCGCTATGGGGGCTCGTCGATCGGCATCGACGTGGTGGAGGACTTGGCGACCGCTGTCGCGAGGCTCGGAGCCAACCCCCACCTGCGAAGGGGCGCGGTCGTCGAGCCCTACCGCCCCGACCTCTTCGACCTCAACGTCGCCGTACGCACTTGGCCCGAGCTCACGCTGTCGGCAATCGAGCGACCGCTTCGCTCGGACAGCTCGGCCGAGATCCTCGGCTACTCCGACAAGTACGTGGGCGGCGAGGGCATGTCCAGCGCACCGCGTGAGCTCCCGGCGTTGGTGTCCGAATCTGTGACCAAGTCGATCCGCGAAGCCGCGCACGAGCTCGCAAGAAGATGCGAACTGCGCGGGGTCACGCGGATCGACTTCCTCTCCGACGGCGAGGAGCTCTACGTGAACGAGATCAACACGGTTCCAGGATCGTTGGCGCGCTATCTGTGGGTGTCGCCGCCGGTGGCGTTCGCAGAGCTGCTCGATTCGCTAATACGCGAGGCGATGGAGCGCCCGGCTCCGCGCCACAGCGCGCAGGGCGCGGACGGGACGGTCCTGCGAAGCGCCGGAGGCATCGCCTCGAAGCTGGGCTGAACCAGGTCCTGGGGCGAGACCACCTGAGAGATTGAGAGATGCCGTTCCCCGAAAGGCTCCTCGGCGAAGGCGAGGTGGTGGTGGCGGAGCTCCACCCGCACTGGGTGTTCCTCGGCTGGCCGCTCGTCGCAGTGGTGGCCTGCGCCGCGGCCAACGGAGGGGTGGTGGTCTCGTTCCCCAACGCCCCCGTGGCCGTGCTCTACCTGATGCTGGCGTTGCTGGCAGCCTCGTTGTTGTGGCTGGCGGGTCGCTACCTGCGGCGGGCCACCACCACCGTCTTCGTGACCTCTGCGCGCCTCGTGCGCCGCTCGGGCGTGCTCTCGAGGAGGACCCTCGAGATCCGCCTCGAGCGGATAAACGAGCTTTCGTACCACCAGACGATCGGTGGCAGGCTGCTGCACGAGGGCCAGGTGCTCGTCGAGGTCGGCGGCGAGACCGGTGTGGTCGTCCTCGACCGCATCCCGCACCCCGAAGAGCTACAGAGCGTCATATCGGAGCAGGTGAGCGCCTGGCACCGCTCCGCACGTCAGGCACCGGGACCCCCTCGCGCGCCGGACACTCCGCCGGCAGGGACGCGACTCGGATCGGGAGGGTCGCCGGCCCCGAGCGCCGCAGAGCGCCTCGTGCAACTCGACGAGCTGCGCCGGCGCGGCATCGTGTCGGACGCCGAATACGAGTCCAAGAGGGCGCAGCTGCTCGGCGAGCTGTGACCTCGTATTTGTCAGCCCCCGTTCTATCCGGGCGGCAGCAGACGCGCCCCGTAGCACGGCCGCACTCGCCAGGCCGGCGTACCGAACGCGTCTAGGTCCAGCGCTCCCGGCTCGGTGAGCGCCACTGCGCACCCTCCGAACCCTGCACCGGTGAGGCGCGCACCGAAGACCCCGCGCAACGACGAGAGATGCTCCACCAGAGCGTCGAGCGCGGCTGTCGACACGTCGAAGTCCACTGCCAGGCTCCTGTGGCTCGCGTTCATCAGCGCGCCCGCTTCGGCCAGGTCGTCGCTCACGAGCGCGGAGCAGAACTGCCTGACACGGTCGCACTCGCTCACCACGTGGCGCGCACGCCTACGGAGCAGGGGATCGGAGATCCCCACGAGGTCCCTCTCCGACAAGTGGCCGAGCGGGCCCATGCCGTAGGCGGCAGCTTCGCACTCGGCGCGACGCGCGGCGTACGGAGATGAGTCGAGCGTGCGGGGCTGGCCCGAGTGGACCACGACCACCTCAGCGCCTTCGGGGAGGCGGAGCTGACGCACCGAACAGTCGGAGAAGTCGATCAGCGAGGCGCATCCCTCCTTCGCCGCGCACACCACCAGTTGATCCATGAGACCGCTGGGCACTCCTGTGGCGGCCTGCTCGGCGCGCTGGCAGAGCGTCGCGGTGGTGAGCGGGTCCTCGTCCAGCCCGAGCGCGAGCGCGAGCGCCACCTCGAGCGATGCGCTTGAGGAAAGGCCCGCCCCGATCGGCAGGGTGGTCTCGACGTGCCCCTGCCCCCCGCGCAGGGGCCGAACTAAGGCGGCTACGGCGGCGACGTACCTCGCCCAGTGAGGTTCGACCGAGCGCAGCAGCAGCTCGTCGAAGCGCGAGTAGACGTCCACGTCGGCCTTGGCGGGCTCTGCGTCGGAGCTCAGCACCAGGCGACTGCCGCGTTGCACGGCAATGGTCACGGTCGTGCCGAGGTCGACCGCCATGGGAAGGGCCAGCCCCTCGTTGTAGTCGGTGTGGTCGCCTATCAGGTTCACCCTGCCGGGGCTGTAGGCCCGCACTGTCGGAGGTGCCGGGGTCCTTCTGAGGCGCGGGACTTCCGGAGGTTCCGAAGGCATGGTCCTGCGAGCATCCCACGTCAGGTCGGTTTGACCTGTGGCCCCTGTGCCGGTCACGATCCGGGCGTGGAACTGCCTACGGGATCTGACGAGTGAGCGGTCCCCTCGACGGAGTGCGCGTCGTAGAGCTTGCGGGCATCGGGCCGGGGCCCTACACGTGCATGTTGCTCGCGGACGCGGGCGCAGACGTTTTGCGCATCGACCGGGCGACGGGCACTCCGGCCCGTCCCGGCGAGGAGCCGCACTGGGACCTGCTCAACCGCAGCCGGCGCTCTGCCGCGGTGGACCTGCAGAACCCGCAGGGCGTGGCGCTGGTGCTCGACCTCGTAGCGGGTGCAGACGCCCTGGTGGAGGGCTGGCGCCCAGGAGTGGCGGAGCGACTGGGCGTGGGCCCCGAGGTGTGCTTCGAGCGAAACCCGCGCCTCGTCTACGGCCGGATGACCGGCTGGGGCCAGGACGGGCCGCTCGCCAGCACCGCCGGGCACGACATCGACTACATCGCGCTCTCGGGGGCTCTGTGGGCGGTGGGCCGAAGCTCGGAGCCCCCCGTCCCTCCGCTCAATCTCGTCGGGGACTTCGGAGGCGGTGGGCTGCTTCTCGCCTTCGGGCTCACCGCCGCGCTGCTCGAGGCGAGAGCGAGCGGGAAGGGCCAGGTAGTCGACGCCGCCATGGTGGACGGCGCCGCCTCCTTGATGACAATGACCTACGCCTTCCACCAACTCGGCTGGTGGCACGAGGAGAGAGGGGTCAACATCCTCGATACTGGAGCGCCCTTCTACGAGGTGTACGAGACCGCCGACTCGAAGTGGTTCGCGGTGGGTGCGATCGAGCCACGTTTCTATGCGGAGTTGCTGAAGGTGACCGGTCTGGATGCGGAGGATCTCCCCGCCCAGATGGACCGCGACATGTGGCCCGAGATGAAGAAGCGATTCGCGGAGGTGTTTCGCACCAGGACACGCGCTGAATGGGCCGAGCTGTTCGAAGGCACCGACGCCTGCGGAGCGCCCGTGCTCTCCCCTTGGGAGGCGCATACGCACCCGCACAACGCGCATCGCCGGACCTTCGTAGAGGTGGGTGGAGTGGTCCAGCCGGGACCAGCGCCTCGTTTCAGCCGTACCCCCTCGCAGATCCAGCGCCCGCCACCCGTGGCGGGTCAGGACACCGACGAAGTGCTGCGGGCCTGGGGGATCGAGCCCGGGCGCATCGAGCGCCTGCGCGAGGTCGGAGCGATCGACTAAAGGTTCACGACCGGGCAGGTCACGGTGCGGGTGATCCCCTCGATGAGCTGGATGTGGCTCACCACCATCCGGCCGAGGTCGTCCACCGACCCGGCCTGTGCCCGCACGATGACGTCGTAGGGGCCGGTGACGTCCTCGGCCGATATGACGCCGTCTATCGCGCCGACTTGCTGGGCGACGTTGGCTGCCTTGCCGACCTCGGTCTGTATGAGCACGTACGCGTTGACTGCCATCGTCGCCTCCTCGTTGCCTGCCTCGTAGCGCATCGCAGGAGGCCTCGGCGTGTCCGCCTGTACGCGGCCAGGCTACCTACAGGCCGCCAGCCTACATAACCTCTTACGAGTCGAGACGGTGCTCGAGGGAGTCGACCTGGGCGGCGAGTTCGGAAGGCAGGCGGTCGCCGAATTTGGCGTAGTGCTCGCGGATGAGAGGGACCTCGGCGCGCCATTCGGAACGATCGACCTCGAGCAACTCGGTCAACTGCTCCTTGGAGACGTCGAGATCACTTATGTCCAGAGCGCCCGGCGCGGGCACCCGACCTGCGGGGGTGTCGACCGCCTCGCCGCGACCTGCCGAACGCTCGAAGATCCATGCGAGCACGCGCGAGTTCTCTCCGTAGCCGGGCCAGAGGAACCTTCCCTCGGCGTCCTTGCGGAACCAGTTCACGAGGAACAGCCGGGGAAGGTTAGAGGCGTCGGTGGACTTGCCGATGGTGAGCCAGTGCGCGAAGTAGTCCGCCATGTTGTAGCCGCAGAACGGGAGCATCGCGAACGGGTCGCGCCGCAGCGTCCCGACCGCACCTGTGGCGGCGGCGGTCGTCTCGGACGCCATGATCGACCCGAGGAACACGCCGTGCTCCCAGTCGAGCGACTCGACCACGAGCGGGACGACGGATCTCCTGCGCCCGCCGAACATGATCGCCGAGATCGGCACGCCGTCGGGGTCCTCCCACTCGGGCGCGCACACCGGGTTCTGCGAGGCCGGCACCGTGAAGCGCGCGTTGGGATGTGCGGCGGCGGTCCCTCTCTGCGGCGTCCAGTCCTCGCCCTTCCAGTCGATCAGATGCGCAGGGGGCGTGCGCTCCATGCCTTCCCACCACACGTCGCCGTCGTCGGTCAGAGCCGTGTTGGTGAAGATGCAGTTGGACCGCAGCGTCTTCATCGCATTCGGGTTCGTCTCGGTGCTGGTGCCGGGGGCGACACCGAAGAACCCTGCCTCGGGGTTGATCGCGTACAGGCGCCCGTCGGAGCCGAATTTCATCCAACAGATGTCGTCGCCGATCGTCTCGACCTTCCAACCCTCGAGGGTCGGCACCAGCATCGCGAGGTTGGTCTTCCCACAAGCCGACGGGAACGCACCGGCCACGTACCTCACTTCGCCGGCGGGCGAGGTGAGCTTGAGGATGAGCATGTGCTCCGCGAGCCACAGCTCGTCACGCGCCATCACCGACGCGATGCGCAGGGCCAGGCACTTCTTCCCCAAGAGGGCATTGCCGCCGTAACCGGAGCCGTACGACCATATCTCCCGGGTCTCGGGAAACTGGACTATGTACTTGTTCTCCGAGTTGCACGGCCAGGGCACGTCGGCCTGCCCGGGATCGAGCGGCGCGCCGACCGAGTGCAGGCAGGGCGCGAACCACCCGTCCTCGCCGAGCACCTCGAGCGCCGGGTTGCCCATCCGGGTCATGATCCGCATCGACACAGCCACGTACGGCGAGTCGGTGATCTCGACGCCGATCTGGCTGAGCGGCGATCCGAGCGGGCCCATCGAGAATGGGACCACGTACATGACACGCCCCTTCATCGAGCCCCGGAAGAGCTCGGTGAGCGTGGCACGCATCTCGTCTGGGTCCCGCCAGTTGTTTGTGGGGCCGGCGTCTCCTTCGAGCCTCGAGCACACGAACGTGCGGTCCTCGACTCTCGCCACGTCTGCGGGGTCCGACCTACCGAGGTAGCTCCCCGGCCTCTTGCTCTCCGAGAGCGCCATGAGCGTGCCTGCATCGACCAGCAGGGAGCAGAGGCGTTCGTACTCTTCGGCGGATCCGTCGCACCATTCGACGCGTTCGGGAGTGGTGAGCGCCGCTACCTCGTCCACCCAAGCGAGGAGCTTTCGGTTGGCGGTCACGGGTCGGTCGGCTCTTCGGGACATGGGTCGGGGCGATCCTCTCTTTGGGCCCGTTCGGGTGGTCTGCGGCTCTGTGTGGTCCCATCGGGCCCGATGGCGCTCGACCGGGTCCCCAAAGGGGACGATCGGGCCGCCTCGGCGCCGATGCGCCAGGCTCAATGGTAGGCATTGGTCATTCCCGGCCCCAATTCCGAGCACACGGCCGGCGCGAGCGCACCGGTCGCGCGCGGCGAATTCGCCGCCATCGAGCGGATTCGTCAGGCGCTCAGGGGCAGGCTCGGCGACCCTCCGCCCTCCGACGTCTGGATGGGCGACGACTCGGCGGTCCTGGGAGAGGTGCACGGCCGTCTCCTGCTGACGACGGACGTGTCGGTGGCCGGCGTCCACGGCGACCTCGAGGTGGTCGGCATCGACGACTTCGGCTGGAAGGCCATGGTGGCGGCGCTGAGCGACATCGCCGCCATGGGCGGGGATCCGACCGGCGCAGTCGTCGGAGTTGCAGGCCCTCCGGCGACCGACCTCGACGTGCTCTACGAGGGGATCGGTGCCGCCGCAGCGTCCCACGGCTGCCCGGTGGTGGGTGGCGACCTGTCGACCGGGACGCAGCTCGTGGTGTCGGTGGCCGTCACCGGAAGCGTCGACGAGCCTCCTGCGCCGGTGCTCCGCTCGGGGGCCAGCCCAGGCGACTCGATTTTCGTCGTGGGGAAGCTCGGTGCGTCGGCGGCCGGGCTCAGGGTGCTGCGCGAAGGCCGCCGTGCGCCGAGTGGCGCGGACCCGGCTGCCTCGCTCCTCCAGGCACACCTTCGCCCGCGTGCGCTGCTCGCAGAGGGCGGTGCCGCACGGCGCGCGGGAGCGACGGCCATGATCGACGTGTCGGACGGGCTGGCCGCCGATCTCGGCCACCTGGCCGCAGCCTCGGGTATCGGGTTCGAGCTCGACGACCTGCCGGTGGCAGAGGGTGCCACCGCGCAAGAGGCACTCGGCGGCGGCGAGGACTACGCGCTCGTGGTGGCCGTGCCGTTCGCACGGCGCTTGCTCGACGCGTTCGCCGCCGCCGGCCTCGAGGAGCCGGTCAGAGTCGGTGTGTGCACGGAGGACCCGGCCAGACGCAACTTGAGGGGTGCGCCCGTGACGGCCCCCGGTTTCGAGCACCCTTGGGCCTGATCTGCTGGGCCTGATCTGCTGGGCCTG
>DATKIB010000109.1:0-9975 GCA_035509915.1 Acidimicrobiales bacterium
TCCCCTTGACCATGACGTAACGAATCTGCCGGTCGTGAATGATGCGAAGAAGCTCCCTGGTTGGAACGCCCAGGCGGCGGGCGCCTTCCGATGCCCTGAGCAACTCGCTTGCCATTTTCACCTAGGAGGGCTGACCGAAGCCCAGATTACGACTCAGCTGGGCGTCCCGAATCAGTCGGGGTGAGACCGGCTTGCAGGTCACGGATGATTTTGCCGAGTTGACCTGAAGCGAGGAGCCCGGGTCCAAGGGGGCCCGACGAGTCTTCACCGACCGGTGGGAGGGCCCGCAGGGCGGCGCGAACCACTGCCGACATGTGGTCAAGCTGCCAGCGGATCTCACCCGCGACGACCTCTGGCCGGTCCGGGTCTGCAAGGCCAGCGGCCCTTGCTGCATAAGCGGCGGCACCCAGTGCGTGGGCGCCCATGTGGCAGACGGCAACCGCCTGGCCAGCGGCTCGGGCAGCCGCCACTGCCGCGGGATCCTTTACATCACCCACGCCGACGCCACCTGTAAACCGACGGCGAATCTCCTCGGCGGTGTCCAGCTCTCCGCGGGCGAACGCACGGGTCCGGGCGATGAGAGCCCGAGGACGACCATCATCTGGAGCCTCAGCCTCAAACAGGCTTAGAACCCGCTCTGCGCAATCGGCGGCCCAGGCGGCGACAAGGCGTCTCTCAGCTTCGCTTAGCGTCTGCGGAGATAGCACCGACCTCCTCTAGGTGGCGAACCGGACTCACCGAATGTGCCGATCAGTCGTAGGTACCTAGCGAGCATCAATAGTTTCTCCTCTGCGTGGCCATCGGGTGGGCTCGCCTTGGGCGCAGCCGCGCCAGATCGACGGGTAGGGATTGCCACGCTGATGAGGGAATGAACTCCGTTCTCGTCGTTCTGGACCCCTGACGCATGGGCACGTGGCGCGGTCGACTCGGATGCTTATTCCGGGTCTCAAGAAAATCACCGTCCCAGGCAACATTCTCAGAGTTGAAGCTTCACACGCAGCTTTGCGGGCAGGTCCGTGGCGCAAACCGAAAGGACGGCCTGTCGCTTCGAGGCGGACAACGCTCTCATGGCCGCTTTGACCTGTTTGGTGGTTGCGCCAGTAGGAAGAGTTACTCCGTGGGCGTTGAAGCACGCGATGGCGTTGCTCAGTTGCGACCTGCTTGACGCGCCTGGCAACGAAGCGGAGGCCGTAGGCGTGCCCGTGAGGGTGGTCGTGGGGTGGACTGGAAGTACCAGCGGCGCCCTGGGACTCTGGTTGAAGTTGAAGTCGTTTTCGAGGTTGCCGAGGATCTTTTCGTCCTCCCGGACGTCCGGCCTCCGGTCTGGCCGGCCGTCGGACCTCGGGTCGATGCGTTGGCCCCCCAAGAAATCGTCCTCGATGAACTTGTCGTATGCGTCGAAGCTCAAGGTCTGGTGGTCGATGTAGCCCGACTTGGCATAGGGGCTGATCACGATGCCGGGAACGCGAAGCCCGTAGCCGTTCACATCGACGGTTGGCGGGACGACGTTGTCGTAGAAGCCTCCCCAGTCGTCCCAGGCCAGAAAGATCGCAATCGAGTCCCAGTCCGGGCTTCGCATCACTGCGTTGATGAGACTGGTCACGTAGCTCTGTCCGAAACTCACTGGGCTGGGAGGGTGCTCGCTAACTGCATTCGACGGAGTGACCCAAGAGACTGCTGGCAGATTTCCCGATTTGGTAGCTGCGTAGAATTTGGTGACGTCTTGAATGTTCCCGAGCTGGTGATCGGCCTGCACAGTGTTGAACCAGGGAAGCGGGTTCCAAATCCCGGGGGTGTTGGCGTTCTGCCGTATCGGACCGCAGGTTTCATCGGCAGGGTCCTCGCAGTCCGGCTCGGTCCCGCTCACGACGTAATAGCCCCAGCTCACGTCGTCCTTGTGAAGGAGATAGGTCAGGTCGGTCCAGGCGTAGATGGGCTGATGGTTCGAGGTGGTCTGGCCGTATTTGTTCTTCTTTGGGCCCGCCTCGCCGCCGTAGACGGCAGGGGATGCCGGGGGCTTTGCCGGAGGATTCGCCTTCGTTCCGTTGACGCAGCTGGAGGGGTTGTCCTCCTCGGTACAGTAGGCGGCCCACTCCGATACCAAGAACAAGTGGGCGGGCAGGCTCCACGAGGCGTTTGGTTCGAACATGTGGTCTTGGAGAACGAAGTCCTTGGCGTAGGCCCAGTAGTTGGGGATGTCGCTCTCGGTGTGGTAACCCATCACGTCCGGTGTAGCCGAGTTGGTGCAGGCAGGGTCGTCGGGATCAGTGCACTCTTGCTTGCCTTGCTCGGCCTGGCCAATGAAGCCGTCCATCTTGCCGCCGTTGATGTCGCTGGTCGCGTTCGTGTAGTTGTGGGGTCCTCCGCCGTTGACATCGGCGTGGTCGGGATATGGGGCCACGCATGCCCCGGTGGCAAGGTCTGGGACGCACACCGTGGGCTTGCCGTCCTCCATCGGGATGCCGTCGGCCCCCGGGTAGGTGCCGAAGTAGTTGTCGAACGAGCGGTTCTCCTGCATGATCACAACGATGTGCTTGATCTTGTGGATCCCGGCCGGGACCACGTAGCTGCCGGTCCGACCACCCTCGACGCGTTCGACGGCCGATCCGCCGCACGAGCTGAGCACCAGAGACAAGACAGCGGTCGCGCACAAAGATGCCGCCGTCTTCGACGCCGCCTTGCCGGCGAATGGCGGGCGGCGAGGGGTCATGGCTGAGCTCCTCGGGATCGCCCCTGACCTGCATTCTTACTTGCCGCCACCCAGATGGTCTCCCTGATAGACTGTCAACCAAGGTGACTAGCATGTCTCCAGCTCGGACGGCAAGCCGGGGTAAAGCCCGGCAGGTCTCTACGATGCCCTGGCTGCTTCGCCGAGTCAGCCAGCGCTATCGAAGCGCTACGGCGAGTCGGCTGGCCGCGGCGGGGTTCGGAGACTTGCCCCAACGCGGGTACTGGGCACTCACAGCCCTTGCCGGTGATGCCGGCGATGCGAGTGAGCTCGTGAGTCAGATGGGGATCACCAAACAAGCGATCTCGAAGTTGGTCGACGTCCTCGTAGCGTCCGGCTTGGTAGACCGGGAGATTGATTCGGTCGATCGGCGCAGGACTACGCTGCGTCTCACCGCCAAGGGTCGCAAGGCAGTGGCCGTGATCGAGCAGGCCGTGCGGACCACGGAAAGAGAATTTGCAGCGGAGCTCGGCGCGGCATCATTCGAGGATCTCACGCGAAAGCTCGCACGGCTCGCGGACAAAGGCACGTGAAGAACTGACTACACCGACGCCGACTTTGATCGCGTGTCCCGGAAGTCGATGGGTGCAACCCGAAGCCGAAGGTAGCTGCATAACAACAGTCTCGAGCGCTGTTGTCTCGACCGTGATCTCGCGCCAAGGCGAGCAGAACGACGTTCTCGAGTGACGACTGCATGTCCGGGAGCGCGCCCTGGCCTGCGGCAGCAGGGTGCGATGAACTGGGGCTCCACAGGTTCGGGAGGGGAGTCTCCACACCGATTCTGATCTGCGATCCAATCCGAGTGTCCCGGGGAGAATTTCTCAGGGATTACCCCTCATTTCATCTAGCCGTAACCAGGATCGTCTTCTCGGCGTCATACCCTCTAATAGTGGGGACGGGTGCGAGCCGATCGTTGTCTAGGCGGTTGGATTCAGACAACTACTTGACCTGGCACGCAGCAACCGTTGCGGGTCGTCGCGCCGTCTACGGCATGGGGGGTGCCGATGGGCCACCAGTTGTCTTCCTCCATGGGTGGGCGCTCGGAAGCAGAGCCTACAGGCGCGCGATTCGACGCCTGACCACCCGCGGATGCCGCGTGTACGCGCCGGCTCTGCCCTCGTTCGGCGGAACAGCAGACCTCCCCAGCGGATCGATGAACCTCGATGGATACTCCCACTGGGTGGCGTCGTTCATGACCGAGGTCGGCATCGACGAGCCCGCTCTCGTGATCGGCCACTCGTTTGGCGGTGGCGTCGCGATCAAGTTGGCGCGAAACCATCCGACGCTCGTCCGGTATCTCGTTTTGCTCAATGCGATCGGAAGCGTGGATGCACGTTCCATGTGGGAGTGGGCCATAGGGTTCGGCCAAGAATTCTGGCCGGTATCCGCGACCGTGGCGATGATGCAGGCGATGCGTGCAGACCTCTTGCCCAATTTTCTGCGCAATCCTCTCGGTCTAGCCCGAGCGGCGTTGATTGCTCAGAGCGCTGATCTGCGTGCCGAGTTGGCAGAGCTAAAGAAGGCAGAGGTCCCGGTTCTCGCCCTAACCAGCGAAGGGGACAGGGTGATACCCCGATCCGCATTTGAAGCTTTGTGCGACACTGTGGGCGCCGATCATCGGGTCGTCAGCGGTGGTCATGCGTGGTTACTAGTCGATCCAGACTCGTTTGGAGAGGTGCTTGCCTCGACGATCGATGTTCAAGTGGCGGAGCACAAGGCGACAAGAGCGGCGAGTCTTAGAAGCGAGATTGAGCACTTGCTGAAAGGGACCCACCTCTCGAAGCGAGATGTGCGGTCCCTCCTTGGATCGGCGGCTCCCCTGTGGTTCCTCAGCGATTCAGCACCCGCCCTGGCCAGCGACCTGGTGCTGTGTCGACCCAGGCTGCAAAAGGCCGAGATCAGAGCCTTGGCCCGCAACATCGAGGACTCAACGTTGGTCCGGATCACAATCGCTGCCCAAGATCGACAAGGTCTGCTTGCCGACAGCGCGGCGGTGTTGAACGCCAGCGGCCTGTCAATCTCAAATGCCTCAGCGACGACATGGAAGCGGCAAAGTTTGGCTCTTCATTCATTCATTGTCGGGGGTGGCGCTCATTTCGATAGCACAGCGTGGGACGCGCTGGGGGAGCGATTGCGGAGCATGGTGGCTACCGGTACTGCACCTTTGCCGACTCTCCGACCGCTCAGCCCGGTCAGCGTCACCGTACATGGGAAAGGTGACCGGTCGATGGTGAAAGTGATCGCTCCAGACGAGCAGGGCCTTCTTGCCACCATATGCAGGTACTTTCAAGTGCACGACGTCAACATAGAGACGCTTCAAGCGCGCACGCGCAACGGCATTGCTAACGATACATTTCTCGTGGTGGGCAGCGTCGAGGCAGAAGGACTCAAGCTCACGCTCGAACATCCACCTGCGGTCGTGGCGGCCCGCGACACTGCGATCGCGTTATAGACGCTGCACCGGGCCGGACCGTAGGCACCATTCGCACGCAACCCCGGTGCTACTCCGAGTGTTCTCGGACCTCCTCCCCGCGGCAGTCGGTAGTCCACACACCCAATTCATCACAACGAGAGACACCATCACACCGTTCAATCAACAAGCGACAGCCGGTGCCCCTGACCGCGACGCGCATCGTGCGGCCCTCTTGGCCTCGTACAGGGCCGTGTCTGCATGCTCGAAGGCGCCGCTGCCTGCTTCGTGGCAAGGTATCCACGCTGCGCCCAATGATGCCGTGACGTCGAATGGGTCGAGCACCTTCTTGACGGCCCAGTCCACCCGAGAGACTGGGCGGGCAAGGTCGAGGTCATCGTCGAGGTCGTCGAACACGACGGCGAACTCATCCCCCCCGATCCGGAAGACCAGGTCGCGGCGGCGCGTCACGTCTGATATGGCCAGGCCGACCTCGCGCAGCACCTGGTCTCCGAATGGGTGACCGCGGCTGTCGTTGACGTCTTTGAAACGATCGATGTCCAGCAGGATCAGAGCCCGGGCAGAATCCGATGGCTGCTCGAGTAGCTGGTAGAACGCCCCCTGGTTACCGATTCCGGTCAGGGCGTCGCTGGTGACCATGGAGCGCAGGGCCTCGGCCTCGTCCACCGAAGCCAAGGACGAGCCCGCGATCATCCCGATGAGCTCGAGTCCCTCGAGCTCATCGGGGGACAGCGGATGTGGATCCGTGTTGGCCACGATGATCATGCCTAACCGTCGTTCGCCGTCGAAGAGAGGCACCGCCGCCATCGCCCGGGCGCCGGACTGGCGCAAGGCCTCGGTGCCGACCAGCGCCCGACCGGCGGACTCCCCGGTGGAGTAGCACGACGTCAGCAGGGTGAGGAGGTCGGCGAGCTTGTCCAGCTCACCGCACCGGGTGTCACGCAAGGTGGCCGCCAGAGGCCCCGCCGCCGCTACTGGCGCAAGGCCGTTCTGGCCGATCAGGGCAATCATCACCGAGTCGAAGCCGCACGCCTCCCGGGTCCCGGCCAAGAGCGCGGTCAACGTGTCGTCTCGACTCGTGCTGGAGACAAGGGGGGTGAGAGTCGGCATCAGGGCGCGGAGGGGAACCCGGCGGGCGCGAGGCCCGAGCTTGGCCAGCCTCGCCCCGAGTAGTTCGGCCACAGTCTGGAGATCGTCGGTGAGATCGTTCGCCAGGCGGCTCGTGCAATCGGCGTTCAAGGCGCCCACCACGATGTCGTCCACGAGAATCGGCACGCAGACCTCGGCTTTCACCCCCGGGATCGCCTGTAGATACTCAGCGGACCGCCGGACGTCGGGCACCACCTGGCACTCGCCTGTGAGGAAGGCAAGGCCGGTGATGCCTGCCTCGGGGCTCATTCCGTCGAGAACCTGCCATAGGCCTCGCTGCGCGTAGCACCGGAGCCGGCCATCCTCCTCGAGGTACACGCTGGGCATGACGTCGCCCCTGCGGAACAAGTGGTCAACCACCGCGTTGGCTGCGGCTCGGGCATCATGTGCGTGCTCTAGGCGCTGGCGTAGTCGCGCGGCCGCTGGTCGGGCGGCGCCAACCCGTCTTCCAACTCGCCCCGTCCATGCCGCCGGCCAAGGCGGACCAGGCCGAGCAAAGAGGTAACCCTGGGCGAGGGTGACATCGGACTCTCTCAGCCAGCGCAACTGCCTAGCCGTCTCGACCCCTTCCGCGATCACGGTGGCACCCACCTCCCGCGCGAAGGTCACGAGACTGCGCACCAGTGCTTGGCGCATCCGGTCTCGGTCGACGCCGTTGATCAGCGTGCGGTCGAGCTTCAGGAACTCTGGCAGCAGCTGGATGGCGTGACGCATACTGGCGTACCCGGACCCGGTGTCATCGACGGCCAAGCGCACACCATTTGACGTCCAGCACCCGAGGTGGGCCCGAAGCTCGTCGTAATCATCGACGGCGTCCCGCTCTGTCACCTCCAAGACCAGTCGGTCTGGCAGGTCGCCGCGGAGCTGCTGGACGCGAGGATCGGCAAGCGCCGCCGGCGACACGTTCACGAAGAGCAGTTCCCCCGCTGGAGGAGACCCGGCCCTCCCGATGGCGCGAAGTGCGGCTTCCTCGAGCTCAACCGCCCGCCCCACCTCCATTGCCCGCGCGAAGCACTCTTCCGGTCCGGAGCCAGCGAACGGGAATCGGGACAGCGCCTCGTAGCCGACCACGGCGCCGTCGGCCAGCCGGACGATGGGCTGGAAGACCGGCTGCAGTCCTCCGGGACGCGTGGCACGGTCCACCAGCGCGTGTGCCTCGTGGTCCAGATCTGCAACTGACTCCACGTACTAGATGTCGGCGCCGGGGTGGCGGAGCTTGTGTGAACGCTGAGTTACCGGGCGACGGCTTCCCGACGGGACCGGACAAAACGTCCGTCGCGTCCTCCTGAGGACAAGACCTCCTCGCCCAACACAAGACCGCCGGGCCTACGGCCCAGCCAGTAAGTAAGTGGAGGTGGCGGGAATCGAACCCGCGTCCTCCAGCTTCTCAACGGGCCTTCTCCGAGCGCAGCCGGCGGCTGTGTCTCGGGTCCCGAGCCGCCACCGGCCTTTGCCCGGGACCCCAGTCACCCTTTGTTGTCCCCGGGGGCCGGGCGACGGTGCCCACCGGGTGAGTCCTACGAGATGACGCCCGTACCCGACCCGTAGGACTGGGGCCGGACGGACGGGCTACTTATTAAGCAGCCAGCGCAAACTGAGAGTTCGCGTTTATTTTTTTTGTCCCGGCTCTTTAACGTGGCTCCGGGAACCACGGCTCGCTTCTCCCGAATCGACGACCGGAGTCGAAACCGATCACCCCCTTCGTGAAACGAGCAGTCTACCGCCGGGACGTCAGTCGAGCTCACGCCGGCTCCCTCGGGCGACTCCCTTGCCAGCGGCGCGTGCGGCATCGCGTGCCGCTTCGCGCTCGGCGTCCCTGGTGGCGATGGCGTGTCGCTTGTCGTAGAGGCGCCGGCCACGAGCCAGCGCCAGCTCCACCTTCGCGCGGCCGTCCTTGAAGTAGATGGACAGGGGCACGAGCGTGAGCGACTGCTGCTGGGTGCGACCGAGCAGCTCGTCGATCTGGCTCCTGTGCAGCAGCAGCTTCCGCCGCCGGTCCGGGTCGTGCGCGCCGAAACCGGCTGCGTGCTCGTACGGAGGTACGTGCACGCCGAGGAGCCACGCCTCGCCCTCCTCGACGCGGGCGTAGGCGTCGGCGAGGGTGACCTTCCCCGCTCGCAGCGACTTGACCTCGCTCCCCTGGAGGGCGATCCCGCACTCGAAGGTCTCGAGGATGTCGTAGTCGTGCCGGGCGCGCCGGTTGCGGGCCACGGTGCGCCGGCGATCGTCCTCGGGCACACGCGGGGATCGGCTGCCCCTGCGCCCCGGACCCTTCGCGGCTGCCATCGCAGCGGAGGGTAATGGAGGCCGCCGAGCCACCCTCCGCGTTGTCGCGCTGTTGTGCCGGTACGCTGGAAGTTCGTGCTGAAGCTGCCGGCCGCGATCTACACGCAGATCCTCGGGCACTGCCTTGGCGGCCTTCCGGACGAGGCCTGCGGGCTGATCGCGGGAGACGGCGAGGGCCAGGTATCGGTCTGCTACCCCACCACCAACGCGGCGGCGTCGGCCAAGCTCTACACCGTCGACCCGCTCGAGCACCTGCGCGCCGAGCGAGACGCAGAGAGCCTGGGCCTGGAGATCATCGGCGTCTTCCACTCACACACCCATACCGACGCCTATCCCTCGCCCACTGACGTAGAGCAGGCGAGCACGCCCCTGAGCAACCCGCAGTGGCATTACGTGCTCGTGTCGTTGAGAGACACTCATCCGACTCTTCGCTCGTATCGGATCGTGGACGGGCAGATCGACGAGGAGTCGGTGGTCGTGGAGTCCCACGTTGCCGGTTAGAATACTGACCGGATTGATCAACATTCGCCCCTCGAGCCCGGGGCTTGCCCGGACACCGGTGGGGGAGCGGTCGAAGGGAGCACGTCGTGCCCGTCGAAGTGCGATTGCCCACGGTCCTGCGGTCCCACGCGGGCGGGCAGGCGAGTGTCTCGGCGAACGGGTCAACGATCGGCGAGGTCCTGGCGGACCTGACGCGCAGCTACCCGGGGATGTCCGGCCAGCTGCTCACCGACGAGGGCGACCTGCACCGGTTCGTGAACGTGTACGTCAACGACGACGACGTCCGCTACCTCGACCGGCTGGACACCAAGGTCACCGACGGAGACTCGGTGTCGATCCTGCCCGCAGTGGCAGGCGGCTGAACCGCCGGGGTCTGGTCGACTCGGACAGGACCTGGCACATGGTGCTCGCATCGAGCGTCCTCGACCTCATCGGCAACACCCCGCTCGTCGACGTCACGCAGCTGAGCCCGAACCCCGAGGTGCGCATAGTCGTCAAGCTCGAGGGCCAGAACCCCGGTGGCTCGGTCAAGGACAGGATCGCACTGTCGATGATCGAGGAGGCCGAGAAGGAAGGGGTGCTCGTCCCCGGTGCGACGCTGCTCGAGCCGACCTCCGGCAACACCGGCATCGGGCTTGCTCTCGTCTCGCGCGTGAAGGGGTACCACCTGAAGGTCGTGCTCCCCTCCAACGTCTCGCCGGAGAGGCGGCAGCTGCTCGAGCTCTGGGGCGCTCAGATCATCGAGTCCCCCGGCAGCGAAGGCTCCAACGGCGCCGTTCGCATGGCGGAGAGGATCCACGGCGAGCACCCGGAGTGGGTGTTCCTCCACCAGTACTCCAACCACGCCAACCCGAAGGCGCACTACGAAGGCACGGGGCCC
>DATKIB010000110.1:0-46645 GCA_035509915.1 Acidimicrobiales bacterium
GCTCGAGCAGCCCCACCACGGCGAAGGCGGTGAAGCTCGGAACGAGGGCCGTCCCCTTCTTCCACACGTAACCGCGCTGCTGGATGGTGGAGATGATCGACGCGTAGGTGGAGGGACGCCCGACCCCGAGCTCCTCGAGCGCCTTCACGAGCGAGGCCTCGGTAAAGCGCGCAGGGGGCTGCGTGGAATGCGACTTGGGCTCGAGGCCGCGCTCTTCCAGCGGGTCCCCCTCCCTCATCGCCGGGAGGCGCACGTCGCGCTGGGCGACCTCCGCATCCGGTTCGTCCGATCCCTCGACATAAGCCCGCAGGAACCCGGGGAAGGTGATCACCGTCCCCGAGGCGGCGAACTCGGCCTCGCCGGAGATCCCCGCGACCCCCTCCGGGGTCCCCACCAGGCGCACCTGCGCGCTCGTGCCGGTGGCGTCGGCCATCTGCGAGGCCACCGTGCGCTTCCAGATCAGGTCGTAGAGCTTCAGCGCGTCGCCGTGGAGGCTCGAGGCGGCCTGGTCCGGGGTGCGAAAGTTCTCGCCCGCGGGGCGGATCGCCTCGTGGGCCTCCTGCGCGTTCTTCACCTTGCGCTCGTAGCGCCGGGGACGCTCGGGCACGTACTCCGGTCCGTAGAGCTCGACGGCCTGTGAGCGCGCTGCTGCGAGCGCCTCGTCGGAGAGGGTCGTGGAGTCGGTGCGCATGTACGTGATCCAGCCCTGCTCGTAGAGACCCTGGGCCACCTGCATGGCGCGCTGGGCGCCGAAGCGGAGCTTGCGGCTCGCCTCCTGCTGGAGGGTCGAGGTCATGAACGGAGCGGAGGGCGAGCGCCGATAGGGCTTCTCGCTCACGGAGCTCACCCGGAACGGCCGGCCCTCGAGACCGCGTGCCAGGTCGCCGGCCTTGGCCTCGTCCAGCAGCAGCAGCCCGGAGGAGGAGAGCTGCCCGGTCTCGTTGAAGTCGCGCCCGGTGGCGAGGGCCTTCCCGTCCACGCTCACGAGAGTGGCGTTGAAGCGCCTGTCCGCGCCCTCGCTCTCGCCGGCCGCCTCGAAGACTCCCTCGATGTCGCACCAGCTCGCTGCGCGAAAGCGCATACGCGCTCGTTCGCGCTCGACGATCATGCGCGTCGCGACGCTCTGGACACGCCCGGCCGAGAGGCGGGGCATGACCTTCTTCCACAGCACCGGCGAGACCTCGTAGCCGTAGAGGCGGTCGAGGATGCGGCGCGCTTCCTGCGCGTCCACCAGCCGGCGGTCGAGCTCGCGCCAGTCCTCCACGGCGTGAGCGATGGCAGCGGGGGTGATCTCGTGGAAGACCATGCGCTTCACCGGAACGGTCGGGGATAGCACCTCCGTGAGGTGCCAGGCGATGGACTCCCCCTCGCGGTCCTCGTCCGTCGCCAGGTAGAGCTCGCTCGCCTCCTTCAACAGCGACTTGAGCCGCGAGACCACCTGCTTCTTCTCGGCGGCCACGACGTAGAGAGGCTTGAAACCGTTGTCCACGTCCACCCCGAGCCGCGCCCAGCCCTCGCCCTTGTACGCGGCGGGGACCTCGCCTGCCCTGCGAGGCAGGTCCCGGATGTGGCCGACCGAGGACTCCACGACGAACTCCGGTCCCAAGAGCGCGCCGATCGTGCGCGCTTTCGCCGGCGACTCCACGATGACCAGGGGTTTCGCGGAGCCCTTTGCGCCGGTGGCGGGGGATCGGGTGGTCGTGGGCATGGTCAAGTGAGTATGCCTGCCCCGGGGAGGGACCGTCGCGCCGGCCTCAACCCCCTATGGCGGCGGCAGGAGCCGGCGGCTCACTCTGCGTGGGCAGCTCCGGGGACTCCGGGGACTCTCCGGCCCCGAGGCCGGCCGTCTTGCGCTTGGAGAAAGCGACGGCGCTGAGCAGCACCACCAGGGCGGCCGCCGAGATGCCGTACCGGGCGCCGGTGTTGTGACGGAGGGTGATCACGACGGGGAGGATGAGCAGCGATACGAGGTTCATCACCTTGATCAGCGGGTTGAGAGCCGGGCCGGCGGTGTCCTTGAAAGGGTCCCCCACCGTGTCGCCGATGACGGCTGCCTTGTGGGCCTCGGAGCCCTTGCCCCCCTCGTGGCCGTCCTCGATGTACTTCTTGGCGTTGTCCCACGCACCACCGGAGTTCGACAGGAAGTTGGCCATGAGCTGGCCAGTCAGTATGGCGGCGGCCAGAAACGCCCCGAGGGCCAGGTAGTTGATCCCGAAGCCCACGATGACCGGGGTGAGGATCGCCAACAGAGCCGGAGTGACGAGCTCGCGCTGCGCGGCTGCCGTGCAGATGCCGATCACTCGTCCGTACTCGGGCTTCTCGGTGTAGTCCATGATCCCCGGGTGCTCACGGAACTGGCGGCGCACCTCCTGGACCACCGTCCCCGCCGAGCGCCCCACGGCACGGATCGCCAACGACGAGAACAAGAACGCGACCGAACCGCCGATCAACAGTCCGATGAAGATCGTCGGGTTCGACACGTTTATCTGCGTCTGCGGCAGATGAAACAGCGCCGAACCGGTGGCGTGGATGTTGAGCTGGGAGGCGATGGTCTCGACGAAGGAGCCGAACAGCGACACCGACGCTATGACAGCCGAGCCTATGGCTACTCCCTTTGTGATCGCCTTGGTGGTGTTGCCGACGGCGTCGAGGCTGACCATCACCCGCTCGGCCTCGCCGGAGAACTCGCCGGACATCTCGGCCACCCCTGCAGCGTTGTCCGAAACCGGACCGAAGCTGTCCTCTGATACGACCATCCCCGCCGTCGAGAGCATGCCGATGCCGGTGAGCGACACCAGGTAGAGCGTCAGCTCGATGTTGCCGTGACCCAGCCCGACCGACACCGCGACGGCCACTGCGATGGCGATGATCGCCCACACGGTCGACTCGAGCCCGAACGAGACGCCCGTCAGGACTGTGGTTGCCGGTCCGGTGCGAGCAGACTCGGCGATCTCACGCACAGGGTTGCGCTCGGTGGAGGTGAAGTGCTCGGTGATCTGGCTCACGACCAGCACGAGCACCACACCGGTGAGCACGGCGTAGAAGGCCTTCATGTAGTGCAGGTAGAAGCCGGCGACGAGCCCTGCTGCCAGGACCGTCAGTGCGGCCGCCGTCCAGAAGCCCCGGTTGATGGGGACCATCGCGGTGCGATCGCTGGCCCGGGCCCGAACCACGAGGACGCCGATCGCCGACGCCACGATCCCGAACGCCGGCACGATCAGCGGGAAGACGACGGCGCGCGCCGAGTGAGCGGCGAAGGAGCCCCCGAGCGACGTGAAGGCGGCGAAGCCGAGGATTATCGAGGCGATGATCGTGATGACGTAGGACTCGAAGAGGTCGGCGGCCATGCCCGCGCAGTCGCCCACGTTGTCACCCACGTTGTCGGCGATGGTCGCCGCGTTGCGGGGATCGTCCTCGGGTATCCCGGCCTCGATCTTGCCTACGAGGTCTGCGCCGACATCGGCCGCCTTGGTGAAGATCCCCCCGCCGACACGCATGAACAGGGCGAGCAACGAGGCGCCGAACCCGAAACCGACCAGCACCGCCGTTGCGGTGTTCTGGAACGTGAACACGATGATCGTCGCGCCGAGGAGGCCCAGCCCCACGCAGAGCATTCCGGTGATGGCCCCGGTGCGGAAGGCCACCTTCAGAGCCCCCGGGAGCTTCCCGCCTCTGGCCGCCGCTGCGGTGCGCACGTTGCCGCGCACGGCCAGGCTCATCCCGATGAAGCCGGTGAGCCCGGAGCAGACGGCGCCGAACACGAAACACAGCACCCTGAACCCCCCCGCGGCCCCGAAGGAGAGGGCGATCGACCCGTCGGGCCGCGAGACCTTGGTGGCGGTGAAGAAGATGAGCACCGCCAGCGGCACGACGATGATCCCGATGGCACGGAACTGACGTCGCAGGAAGGCGACTGCCCCCTCCTGGATGGCAGCTGCGATCTCGCGCATCTTGGAGGTTCCGGTGTCAGCGCGCAGCACCCCCCGCATTAGGGCAAAGCCCATACCGATGCCAAAGACTGCAGTGGCGAGGGCCACCACCAGCCACACCCGCTCGGTACTCGTGAGCACGAAGCCCTGGTAACCCCCTTCGGCGGCGAGGAGGTGGGTCATCTAGAAGGCTCCCTGATCAGCTCGGCCCGGCCCGTAATTGGGTACGGGGACTTTCGACTTGCTCGTTCGGACCGGGACGAGGGCGGCAGAGGGCGCGCCGTCCCGAAAGAACGGGGGCAGACGATACCGACTCGGCTCGACGGGGGGCAAGGACGGTACTTCCGCCCGCCACCAGGGCCCTCGGCGCGCAGCTCACAGACCCTTAGACTCCCCCGGCGTGGAGGCGGCATTCTTCGACCTCGACAAGACGGTCATCGCCAGGGCCTCGATCGCAGCCTTCGGCCATACCTTCTATCGAGGAGGCTTGATCTCCCGCGCCACGGTGCTCCGGGCCTTGGCTTCCCAGCTCGTCTACCTGCACCTCGGGGCGAGCGAGCAGAAACTGGCCCGGATCCGCGAATCGGTCCTCTCGCTCACCCGAGGCTGGGACCAGCAGGAGGTGGCGCGCCTTGTGCGTGAGGCGCTCGACGACGTCGTGGAGCCGATCATCTACGCCGAGGCCCTCGAGCTGATCGAGAAGCACCACGCGGCGGGGCGCAAGACCTACATCGTCTCCGCGTCGCCGGAGGAGATCGTCCAGCCGCTGGCGCAGTACCTGGGTGTGGACGGCGCGATCGCCAGCAGGGCGGTCATAGACCTCGACGGCCGCTACACCGGCGAGATGGCCTTCTACGCGTACGGGCCCTACAAGGCCCAGTCGATGCGGGACCTGGCGGTGTTCGAGGGCATCGACCTCGCCGAGTCCTACGCGTACAGCGACTCGTACACCGACATGCCGATGCTCGAGGCCGTCGGCCACCCTGTGGTGGTGAACCCCGATCGCGTGCTCGCCCGCTTGGCGCGCGAGCGCGGGTGGGAGGTGGTGCAGTTCACGAGGCCCGTGAGGCTGCGCGACCGCGTGCCTGTACCGAACCTGACGACGGCCGCGGCCGTGGGCGGGGCGGCGGTCGCCGCGGCGGGGGCGGCGGCTCTCGCCTGGCGTTTCGGCCAGCGACTGCGCTCGGGCTAACGGCGCGAGCGCAATCGGCGTGCACCTGGGCGATCGGCGAGTCGAGGAATCCGCCAGCTGCTCGACACCTGGCGGAGGTCCCGACTAGTCCGATCGGCCTAGGGGCTGTCAGGCCTCGCGAAGACGACGGGCTGCGACGACCCCGAGGGCGATCAGTACGGCGAGGATGAGGATCTTCTTCACGGCCGGGATCCTAACCCTGCCTCCGCCGGGTTGCCCAGGGCTCGGCCCACCCTTCTTCGACGAGCTGCGCTCGCTCAGACCGCTAGCAAGTCGCTAGCGCGCCGGGCGAGGGCTCGGCCGCGCTCGCTCAGACAGTCAGCAGGTCGCGAGCGCCGGTGTCCGAGGAGGGGTGGCGCAGCTTCGACATCGCGCGAGCCTCGATCTGCCGGATGCGCTCGCGGGTGAGGTTGAAGTGCTCTCCCACCTCCTCGAGCGTGCGGGGCTCTCCGCGGTCGAGGCCGAAGCGCAGCCTCAGGATCTCGCGCTCGCGCTCGTCGAGCGGGGAGAGCAGCCGGTTGATCTCATCGGGCAGGAGGGCCGTGGAGGCGACCTCGAAGGGGGACTCGGCCGAGCGGTCCTCCACCACGTCGCCCAGCTCTGCGTCGCCGTCCTCGCGCAGCGGCTCGGACAGCGAGAGCGGTTCGGCCCGGAAGCGCAGCGCCTCGATGAGCTTGTCCTCGGGCATCTCGACCTCGGTGCCCAGCTCGGCGAGGGTCGCCGGCCTGCCCAGCTTGAGCTCGAGCCGGGCCTGGGCCTTCTGCACCCTGGCCAGGGTGTCACCGGCGTGGACCGGAAGGCGGATGGTACGCCCGGTGTTGGCGATGCCTCGGGTGATGGCCTGGCGGATCCACCAGGTGGCGTACGTCGAGAACTTGAAGCCCTTGCGCCAGTCGAACTTCTCGACGGCGTGCATGAGCCCGAGGTTGCCTTCCTGGATCAGGTCGAGCAGCGGCAGGCCCGAGGCCTGGTACTTCTTGGCGATCGATACCACCAGCCTCAGGTTGGACTGCACGAAGGTCTGCTGTGCCTGCTCGCCGGTCGAGAGCTTGCGCTTGAGCTCCCGGCGCTTGGCCGCGGTCAGGTCCTTCGGCTTCGAGAAGATCTCCTGCTCGGCGTCACGTCCACCCTCTATCGCCTGAGCCAGCCGTACCTCGTCGTCCTTCGTGAGCAACGGGTACTGGCCGATATCGGTCAGGTAAAGACGTACGAGATCTTCCTCGTCGCGCTCGACGCGCTCCTTCGCCACTGCTCTCCAACCCCTCGTCGGGCCCAGGCCGGCGTCCTGCCGGTGGGACGAACCCTTTCCTCCTGCTCACAGCCTGGACGTTTGCTCAGCGCATCGATTGCCCCGGTTATGAGCGCTGCCCGCCTGTGGATTTCAGTGTAACGGCGGAGTCAAGCCCACCTCTCACCAAATTGCCCCTGAAGGGCCAAAAGCTCAGGACAGGCGGCCCCCGACTACGGCCAGGGGACGAGGCCGGGGCCTGCCCAGATGAGGGGCTCCTCGAGCGCCCGGAGGTGCCCGGCGACGTCGGCCACGTCCTTCTCCGAGCGGATCAGGCCCTCCACCATGAGCTCGGTGGACCGCCACGCCTCGATCTCGTCGCGAAGGACCAGCCGCAGGGCCCTTGCCAGGGGGGCGTCGGCGACCTGGACGGCCCTCTGCAGGTGGAGGCCGTAGGTCGCCACCAGGCGTGGCAGCACGAGCCGGCCGACCCCGCCCACCCGCAGCAGCGTGCCCCCGGCGGCCCCGACCAGCTCCAGCGCCGTCTCGAGCTCGGGGCCGGGCGCAGCGCACAGGGAATCCCGGTCGACCCCGCTCAGCACGGGCAGGCGCTCGGCGAACAGCTCAGCGTGCCAGGCGTGCTGCTGGGAGTGCAGGTCGAACAGGACGCGAGCCGGCTCCGAGACCTCCGTGCCCACCCACGAGCCGAGCACCTCGAAAAGCCGCTGCTCCACCCACTCGTAGGCGCCCACCAGCCTCGCCTGCTCCGCCAGCCCGAGCGCCGTCCTCTGTGCCGGAGAGGGGCCCCCAACGTCGCCCGTCGTGCCGTCGGAGCCGGTCATCGCCAGCTCGAGCGCTTCGAGCTGGGTGTGGCTGGTCCCGACGCCGCCGCCACTGCCGGCGGTGTCCTCGTGCTCTCGCGCCAGGTGCCGGTCAGCCACTGCTCACCTCCCTGTCGCGATAGCGGTTGGTGATGGGCATGCGGCGGTCCTTGCCGAACGCCTTGGCGCTGATGCGCACCCCGGGAGGCGACTGCCTTCGCTTGTACTCCGCAGCGTCGACGAGCCGCGCCACACGCGTGACCACCTCGGCGTCGAAGCCGCTCGCCACCACATCGGCGATCGATCTGTCCTGAGAGACGAGGGCGTCGAGCACAGGGTCGAGGACGTCGTAGGGCGGGAGGCTCTCGTCGTCGCGCTGGTCCGGCCGAAGCTCCGCTGAGGGCGCCTTGGCGAGCACCGAGTCGGGCACGAGGTCGAAGCCCGCCACCGAGTTGCGATGGCGGCACAACCGGTACACGAGAGTCTTCGGGACGTCCTTTATGACGGCGAACCCGCCCGCCGAGTCGCCGTAGAGGGTGGAGTAGCCGGTCGCGAGCTCACTCTTGTTGCCCGTGGTGAGGACGATCCACCCGTTGGCGTTCGACACGGCCATGAGCAGCAACCCCCGGATGCGCGACTGGAGGTTCTCGTCCCACAGACCTTCCGGCGGCGATCGGAGCACCGGGGAGAGCAACCCCGAGAGGGTGGAGTGCGCCTCCTCGATCGCGACGGTGCTCAGGTCGATGCCGAGGTTTCGTGCCAGGAGGGCCGCGTCCGTGCTCGAGCCCTCGCTCGAGTAACGCGACGGCATCGAGAGCGCGTGGACGTGGTCGGCACCGAGCGCGTCGGCCGCCACCACCGCCACCAGCGAGGAATCGATGCCGCCGGAAAGCCCTACGACCGCGTCGGTGAAGCCGTTCTTGGCGAGGTAGTCGCGCGTGCCGAGCACGAGAGCCGCGTAGACCTCTTGTTCCACGCTCAGCGCTGCCGGTACTTTCCCACGAGCTCGCCTCGCGGCGTCGAGGGGCTCGCCGCTCACGAGTGCCACCTCGAGCGGCCCCCGCCCACTCCGGCTCGTCACCGACTCGGCGCCGGCCGGCACGTCCACGTCGACGACGAGCATCTGCTCCTCGAACTGCGCTGCCGCGGCGACGAGCTCACCGCGCGCGTCGACCACCATCGACCCACCGTCGAAGACCAGCTCGTCCTGGCCGCCCACCTGGTTGACGTACGCGATGGCGCAGCCGGCTTCCGCCACTCGCTGGCGCACCACTTGGAGGCGCTCGGCGAACCTTCCGACCGAGTACGGCGAGGCGTTCACGTTCACGACCAGGCTCGCGCCCCCCTCGGCCTCGCGCGGGATCGGACCGCTCGCGAACCACATGTCCTCGCAGATCGAGACGCCAACGGTCACCCCAGCGATCTCGTAGAGGCCGGGCTCGCCCTCGCCGGGCCCGAACCAGCGCTCCTCGTCGAACACTCCGTAGTTGGGCAGCAGCCTCTTGTGGTAGACGCCGACCACCCTCCCTCCTGCGCAGACTGCCAGCGCATTGCGCAGCCGCCTCGGGGCCCCGCGCACCGCCGCCTCACGGCTGAGCGCGCCGGCACCGTCTGCGGCGGCCACCGCGGCCGCGAGGTCTTCGGGCCCGACCACGTCCACGAACCCGACCAACGCCGCCGTGTCGGAGGTGGCCTTGGCGATCCGCGAGATGGCCTCCAGATTGTCCGCCACGAAGGCCGGCTTGAGCAGCAGATCTTCGGGGGGATAGCCGGTGACGGCCAACTCGGGAAACGCCACGAGGTCCGCACGCTCGGCCTCTGCGCGTTCGAGGCCGTCGAGCACTCGCTCGGTGTTGCCCGCGATGTCACCCACGACGGTGTCCATCTGGTAGAGGGCCGTGCGCACGCGGGCCACATGACGAGCCTACCGGTGCGCCGCGCGCGCCCCGAAGTGCCAAGGTTGACTCGTGGGGAACGAGCTACCTGCGGCTCTCGCGCGTGAGTCCGAGCGCTCCGCTGCACCAGAAGCGGTGTCAGTAGCCCTCGAGAGGCTCGTCGAGGAACGGCCGGACGAGCTCGATCGCCTCCTCGACGGGTCGGAGGTGTCGGCGCTCGGGAGGCGGCTCGTAGCGGTGCTCGCAGCGAGCCGGTCCCTCGGAAGGCTCTGCCTCGCCGACCCGACGGCTCTCGACGTGCTCCAGTCGGCGGAGCGGCCCGTCACCGTCGACCACTCCGACACACAGGCGCTCGTGCGCTCCAAGCACCTCGAGCTGCTTCGCATCGCCACCCTCGACCTGCTCGGGACGATGCAGCTCGAAGACGTGGGAACGGCGCTCTCGGACATGGCCGACCGGGTCCTCGAGGGCTCGATTCGGCTCGCCGACGGCGCGGGTGCAGATCTGGCGGTCATCGCGATGGGCAAGCTCGGAGGGCGCGAGCTCAACTACGCGAGCGACGTCGACGTCCTCTTCGTCACGTCCGAGGGTTCCGACGACCGAGGTGCGAGGCGTGTGCTCGAGGTGGCGCGCAGGTGCTTTCGCGTGGACGCCGACTTGCGACCCGACGGACGCTCCGGTCCCCTCACCCGCTCCATGGACGCATATCGAGGTTATTGGCGTCTTCGCGCAGTCACTTGGGAGCTCCAGGCGCTGATCAAGGCCAGAGGTGTGGCGGGAGACAGCGCGCTCGGCCGGCAATTCGCCGACGCCGCGGCAGCGGAGCTCTGGAGCCGGACCTTCGGTGCCGACGAGCTCGCCGAGGTACGAAGGATGAAGGCGCGGGCGGAGCAGATGGTGACGCGCTCCTCGGGGCGCGAGATCAAGCGCGGGCCCGGCGGGATCCGTGACGTGGAGTTCGCTGTGCAGCTCCTCCAGCTCGTCCACGGCCGCCACGACCCGCAGATCCGCGACCCGTCCACGCTCGGCGCGCTCTGTGAGCTCTCAGCAGCCGGCTACATCGGTCGCGAGGACGCGACGTCGTTCGCGGACGCCTACCGATTCCTGCGCGCGGTGGAGCACCGGCTCCAGCTCGTGGAGGAGGAGCAGACACACGAGGTGCCCGCGGACAGCGTGGCGAGAGGGCGACTTGCGAAAGTGCTCGGCTACGGTGACGACTTCTCCTCGACCGCCACCGAGAAGTTCGACGAGGCCCTGCGCTCGTGTCAACGCACCGTGCGCGCGGTGCACGAAAGGCTCTTCTTCCGCCCCCTGCTCGAGAGCTTCGGCGCGCTGGACGAGCGTTCGGGCGCAGGTCCCCGAGCCGGCATCATGGAGCCCGAGGCGGTCGCCCAGCGCCTCGCTGCCTTCGGCTTCGCCGACGTCGAGCGGACACGAGCCGCTGTGACCGAGCTCGCGGGAGGCCTCACTCGTAGCTCCCGGCTCATGGCACAGCTGCTGCCCCTGTTGCTCGATTGGCTCTCGCTCACCCCTGACCCCGACCTCGGCCTGCTCGGGCTGCGCAACCTTGTCGTCCGGGCCCATTCGCGGGCGCGGATGGTGGAGACCTTCAGGGAGTCGCCCGAGGCCGCGAGGCGGCTGTGCCTCGTGCTCGGCTCGAGCCGGGCATTGGCAGAGAACGTGGAGCGCAACCCCGAGCTGATCAGCTCGTTGGGCGACGACAGCGCGCTGGCCCCCACCTCGCGAGACGCGCTCGTCGAGGAGGCGACTGCGCGCATGGGCCAGCGTCTGGGCGAGTCGCGTCGGCGCGCACAGCTGATCCGGCTCCGCCAGGAGCAGCTGGTGCGAATCGCGGCGCGCGACCTGCTCGGCATCGACGATGTCGGCTCGACCGGTGCGTCGCTCACTTCGATGTCGGAGGCTCTCATCGAGGCGGCTCTCGCCGAAGCGCTCGGGGCGGTGCGTGCCGGGAGCCCGGCGCAGGAGCAGCTCGAGTTCTGCGTCATCGGAATGGGACATCTCGGTGGCGGCGAGATGTCCTACGCGAGCGACCTCGACGTGCTCTTCGTGTACGAAGCAGGTGACGGCGAGCGTGCCGGGGCCGCGGCAGGTGAGGCGGTGGCGGAGGCGCTGCTGCACTTCATGGAGGGCCCGACCCCCTCCCAGAGGGTGGCCAAGCTCGATCTCGGTCTTCGCCCCGAAGGGTCACAGGGGCGCCTCGCTCGCGACCTTCGCGGCTACGCCGCCTACTTCGCCCGATGGGCCGAGACCTGGGAGCGCCAGGCCATGATCCGCTCGCGCATGGTGGCCGGCAACAGGGAGCTCGCAGAGCGCTTCTTGTCGATGGCTGCGGGGTTCGTCTTCGACCGCACGCTCACCGAAGCGGAGGTAGCTTCGATCAGGCGGATGAAAGCTCGCATCGAGCGTGAGCGCATCCCGGCGCGCGAGGACCCGCAATTCCACTTGAAGCTCGGCCGCGGGTCGCTCTCCGACGTCGAGTGGACCGTGCAGCTCTCGCAGCTGCTGCACCGAGTCCCCGGCACCGGGACCATGGCGACGCTCGACGAGCTGGCCGCAAAAGGCGTGATCGGTCCCGCCGATGTCGGCGCCCTTCGCGACTCGTACCGCTTCTGCGAGAGGACGAGAAACCGCTGGTATCTCGTAGGCGCTCAACCCGGCGGCGGTTCGCCCGGAGATTCGCTGCCTGCCCAGGCCCATCAGCTCTCGAGACTCGCGCGAAGTCTCGGCACCACTCCCGCCGAGCTGCGCGACGAGTACCGGAAGGTCACGCGCCGAGCCAGGAGGGTGGTGGAGCGGCTCTTCTACGGGATCGACGGGGCGGATTGAGCCTCCGGGGTCGACGACCGCCCGATGTAGCATTTTGCAGCGAGGGTGGGGGACGCGGACGCCCTGTCGGACAGGACGTGCTCGCCGCGCATCCGGAGCGGCATCCGGACGAGGGGAGAGGGCTCGTGGGCGGCCAGGCCTGCAACGCTCGGGGGAACCCGTGACGACCATTCCCGGTGCGAGGCCGCCGGTGGAGCGCCGGAGGGCGCAGCACCAGCGCGCCTCCGACGAGGAGCTGCGAAGGCTGCTCATCGAGACCCAGCGCCGTGAGCGTTGGCTCGAAGCCATCTCCGAGATCCGGCTCAGTCTTCTGGGTGGCGGGAGCCTCGAAGAGTGGCTCGAGATGATCGCCGGTCAAGTGTGCGCGCTCGCCGACTCGGAGCACGCGGCGATCCTGGTCGCCTCCGAGAATCCCGGGCAGATGAGCCTCGCCGCTGAGGGCGGGGGACGGGTCGACGGCCTGCTCGACGAGCCGGCCAGTGTGCAGGAGCCGATCTTCTCCTCGGTGCTCTCCTCGGGCGCTACGTGGACCTCGCCCGGCGCGGGGGTACCGGCGGGCTCCCCCGCCTCGTCGGGGCCGCTGGTCGTCGCCCCGGTCACCACCACCCACGGAGCCGGCGCTGTGCTCGTGGTGTCGAGGGCGGCGGGGCGCGCCGAGTTCGACACCGAGGACCTGCGGATGGTGGAGAGCTTCGCCCAGCAGGCGAGCCTGGCGCTCGAGATAGCGCGAGCCCAGGGCGATCGAGAGCAGCTTGCTCTCATCGCCGACCGCGAGCGCATCGCACGCGATCTCCACGACCACGTGATCCAGAGGCTCTTCGCCGTCGGTATGTCACTCCAAGCCGCGGCGCACTCCATCACCGACAGCCGGGCCCTCGAGCGCATCAGCGACTCGGTAGAGGAGCTCGACGCCACCATTCGCGACGTGAGGTCCACCATCTTTTCCCTCGAGCTGCGCGCCACGGAGAGGGTGGAGACGAGCACCCGGTCGAGGATCCTCGACATAGCGTCGATGGCCTCGGACGGGCTCGGTTTCCAGCCCCGACTGCAATTCGACGGCCCGGTCGACACGCGGGTTCCCGAGGAGATGGTGCCCGACCTGCTCGCGGTCGTGCGTGAGGCGCTTTCGAACACCACACGCCACGCCTCCGCGTCGACGGTGGAGGTGCGGGTGGAGGTCCACCACGACCTCGTGCTCACGGTCACCGACGACGGGGTCGGACCCGAAGGCGCCACCCGCTCCAGCGGGCTCGCCAACATGCGCGCACGAGCCGAGAGCCGAGACGGTTCGATGTCGATCGGGCCCGCGGACGGCCGTGGGACGCGGATCGAATGGCGCGTCCCGCTACCTCGTTAGGGCGGGCAACTCAGGGCAGGGCGCAGGTGCCTTGCCAGCCCCCCGAGAAGTAGGGCGGCCCGGCCAACGTGGACGAACTCTCGAGCGGCTGCCCGGCGTATTTGCCCACGAAGCCGATCAACAGCTGAGGGGGGTCGGTCACGTATCCCTTCATGCCGGTGACCTGACCGTAGGTGTCGAAGAAGGCGCCCTTCATGTCCTGGGCGGCGCACGTCCGCCGGGGCGCCTCGTGGGGATCGATGTTGGCCGAGGTGTCGGGTGAGGGCACGTCGGACGGGGGTGGCGGGTCGGTGGCGTAGGCGGTGCCGTCGCCGTCGGGCCCGGCGTCGAAGATGGCGATGGCCGAGCCGCCGTAGGGGTAGGCCGATATCGGCGTGATGCCCCATAGCGGCGAGTCGGGCTCGTAGCAGTAGGCGCCGTCGACCGGGTCGTTGGTGGTGACGTGGCCCTTGGCGTCTGTGTTGCAAAGCCGGCTGTTCAAGAGGGCCTCGCCCGCGCCGAAGGTGTCGGAGGTGGCCGCCCTGCCAACTGACTGCGCCCCGATGGTGCGGGCCTCGTCTAGGGCGGTGACGTTGGCCACCTGGTGGTCGCCCCACGCGATCTGCATGAGCACGTGGTGGTCGGGAACGGCGGTCGGGCACTTGGCCGCCTCCGCATCCGCCTTCACCGCCCCCTCGCCGGTGCAGTCGGGGAGCAGGCCTTCTTCGGCCGAGGCTGTCATGTGGCCTGCATATCCGTTGGGATCGGCCCGGTCCCACAGGCTCTCGATGATGTCGAGGGTGAGCTGGCGCTGGGACTGGTCGGGGTAGAAGAGGTCGAACGCGTTGGAGTAACCCACGCCGGTGAGGTTGGTGGGGTCATAGCCGGTCGGGTCCGCCGCGAACTGGTCGACGTTCTGCTCGAGGAATTCGGGCAGGGTCGAGGAGGCCACGTAGTCGACCGAGCGGGGGAGCAGCGTGGAGTAGTCCATACCGTTGACCCCAAGGGCACATCGCCGCGCGTCGATCGACACAGCGCACACCGTTCCCCCGAAGATGCCTCCCTGGCTGTTGCCGTCGTAGTAGACGCCGTCCGACAGGTCGATGATCGGATCTCCCTTCGCGTACTGGAACGCGGGGTTCGAGGCGAAGCCCCCCCGGTTGATCATGAGGCGCTGCAGGTAGAGGAAGTCGAGCTCACCCTGCTGGCCACGGTCGGCGAGCCACGAGAAGTTGGACAGGTCGGCGAGAGCCCCGACTGCGTTGGGGATGTCCGAGTCGGCCCAGCCAAACCAGTCGGTGGCGCAGTACAGCATCGATTCCCGGTTCGCCATCTCCTCCTGGGGCGAGGCGGTCACCTCGGTGTCGCTGCCGAACAGACCATGGCCGTACTCCACCGGTCTGACCCGCTGCTGTCTCTCGAAGGCGGATCGCCCGGCCACGCAGATGAAGCCGGCCGTGTAGGTCTGCCCCGGCACTTGGCTGGGATCGTCGTCGGGGTTGCTGGGATCGGTGTAGAAGAAGCTCCCCGGCGAGGGACAGTCGTCGAAGGGGCTAGAGCTCGAGACGTCCTTGCACTTCACAGGGGGCGAGCAGGTGGGGGCGATGTAACAGGGGACGGAGAAACTGCCCTGGATCTCCCGAGCGACGAGGGGGTTCTGCGCTGCGGTGAAGTTGGTCACCGTGCTGACGGTGAACTTCGGTGCCGCCCCGGCGTTCACGCCTGCGTCGATCTGGGCCTTGGTCTCCCCGAGCTGCTCGAAGGCGTCGTCGCGGATGGCGACCATCCGCCCGGTCACGTTCTGGGTGGAGGCGGTGGTGAAGTCCCACGCCAGGAAGAGCTGGGAGGGTTCCGACGACACAGCCCACCCTGCCTCGTTCAGGTCCTCGAAGATCCGGTCCATGTGGGCGGTGCGCGGGTCGCTCGGTGCTGCGGCCGGCAGGCCCAGCGTGCCGGCGGAGAGGGCCGGCGGGTGGAGGTAGGCGCCGACGTAGGACTCGAAGGCAGAGCTGGGCCGGGCCAGGGTGCCGTCGTCGGTGTGCAGGTCCCGCAGGGCCACGATGTAGCGATGCCCGTCCAGCAGGTTCTTGGCCGGGTGGATCATGAGGTCCTGTTGGACCTGGCCCACCGTGCCCGCCGGGAGCACGCCGGCGGAGGTCGTGTACTGGTCGATCTCCACCCACACCGGCCAGACCTGCCCGGTGGTGGCGTCGAGCAGGACCACGCCCAGCTTCGCCGGGTCGGTGGTGTAGCTGTCGTTCAAGGCCATGTTCAGATCAGTGGGTAGCCCCGACTCGGCGAGGTCGGCGTTCTGGGTCACGCCGGGGACGACGGTCAGCATGGTGCTGCCGGCGCTGAACCCGTCGCTGCTGTTGTAGTCAGCAGGGTTGATTGGCTTGCCCGCCACGTTGCGGGGCATGGCCAAGAGGTTCAGGTCGAGGCGCCGTCCGGTGGCGCTCGTCTGGTCGTTTCGCGTGAACCAGTCGTTGGGGTACGGCAGCATGCACTGGGCCGGGTCGATGGGGTCACAGCCGTCCGGGTTGGACGCGAAGCCGGGATTGGAGGGATCCGACCACCCGCCCCAGTTGTCGTCGTCGTGGTTGGTCCAGGCGGACTTCTCAGTGGCGCGCGCGAGCTGACTGCCCGCCGGTACGAGCCACAGAGCCGACATGGCGAGGAGGAAGGGGACCACAAGTACTCGCGCCATCCGCAGTGCGCACGACGCGCCGCGTCTTTTGAGAAGTGAGGCCTGACCGCCACCAGCCACGTGAAGCTCCGCCTTCGCCCCCCGCCAAGGTGTTCTCAGTCTAAATCAGCGTCGCGGACGGTGGCGAACCTCGACACTCAGATGTCGTAGTAGAGCATGAACTCCCAGGGATGCGGGCGCAGCCGGATGGCGTCGACCTCGTTGAGGCGCTTGTACTCGATCCAGGTCTCGACGAGGTCGTCGGTGAAGACCCCGCCCGCCTTCAGGAAGTCGTGGTCGGCCTCGAGGGCGTCGAGGGCGGCCTCGAGCGAGGCCGGGACCTGAGGCACCTGGGCCAGGGCCTCGGGCGGGAGGTCGTATAGGTCCTTGTCGACCGGGTCGGGCGGCTCGATCCGGTTCTGGACGCCGTCGAGCCCCGCCATGAGCATGGCCGAGAACGCGAGGTACGGGTTGCACGACGGGTCCGGGCAGCGGAACTCGACGCGCTTTGCCTTCGGGCTCTGCGAGTACAGCGGTATGCGGCACGCAGCGGAGCGATTGCGCTGGGAGTACACGAGGTTCACCGGCGCCTCGTAGCCGGGCACCAGGCGCTTGTAGGAGTTGGTGGTGGGGGCGGCGAAGGCGAGTATCGCCGGCGCGTGACGCAGCAGCCCACCGATGTACCACCGGGCCAGGTCCGAGATGCCTCCGTAGCCTTCGCCGAAGAAGAGAGGCTCGCCCCCCTTCCACAGCGACTGGTGACAGTGCATGCCCGACCCGTTGTCCTGGAACAGCGGCTTCGGCATGAAAGTCGCGGTATAGCCGGCAGCCCGCGCCACGTTCTTCACCACGTACTTGTAGAGCATGAGCTTGTCGGCCATCACGAGCAGCGTGTCGAACCGCATGTCGATCTCGGCCTGCCCCCCAGTACCGACCTCGTGATGGTGCACCTCGATCTCGACGCCCATGCGCTCCATCGTGAGGATCATCTCCGAGCGAAGGTCCTGGAAGTGGTCCATAGGGGGGACCGGGAAGTAGCCCTCCTTGTAGCGGGGCTTGAAGCCGAGGTTGGGCCCTTCGTCCCTCGCCGAGTTCCAGATCCCCTCGATCGAGTCGACCGAGTAGAAGCCCGAGTGCTGGTCCTGGGAGAACCGCACATCACTGAAAATGAAGAACTCCGCTTCTGGACCGAAGTAGCAGGTGTCCGCCAAGCCAGTGGTGCCGAGGTATGCCTCGGCCTTCTGCGCCACGTAACGGGGGTCTCGTGAGTAGGACTCGAGGGTCACCGGGTCGCGAACGAAGCAATTCACATCCAGGGTCTTGTGCTCTGTGAAGGGGTCGATCACGGCCGTGTTGGGGTCGGGCATGAGCAACATGTCCGACTCCTGGATCTCCTGGAACCCCCGGATCGACGAGCCGTCGAAACCGAAACCCTCCTCGAACACGTCCTCGGTGAGCGCGTGAGCCGGCACGGAGAAGTGCTGCATCAGGCCGGGAAGGTCGACGAAGCGCACGTCGACTATCTCGATCCCCTCGTCCTGTACCAGGCGGAGCACTTCCGCGGGGCTGCGTTGCTGCACGGATCCTCCTTCTCGTCCCTCGGGGTGGTCCCTCGGGCTGCACACCCTGGGGGGGTGGTCCCCTCCCCTGGGGTCCTTCTCGAGCAGACCGGGCACCATCGTGGTGGCTGGCCCACCGGGTCACAAGTCCGCGGCGACGCACGCGCGGCGCGGCCGGCCCCTCGTTCACCCGGGCACATGCTCCCAGGCGGGGGTTTCCCCGGAGTTGCCCCCGCGTGAACGGAGCGTTAACCGGTCACGGGCCCACTCGGCAGCCTGCGACACTGTTCGGTGCTCCCCGGGGTTCGGCCGACGTGGCCGCGGAGGAGCGGAGGGGACATAGGAGAGAGCCGGGTCGGATGGGCGCCGGCGCCCTTCCCGGCCCAGCATGGAGGCCACATGCGAAGCCAGACGGAGTACGTGCTCAGGACCGTGGAGGAGCGCGCCATTCGCTTCGTCCAGCTCTGGTTCACCGACGTGCTCGGCACCGCCAAGACCTTCTCGATCACCCCTGCCGAGCTCGAGAACGCCCTCGAAGAGGGTATGACCTTCGACGGCTCGGCGATCGACGGCTTCTCGCGGGTGCAGGAGAGCGACGTGCTCGCCAGGCCCGATCCCAAGACCTTCCAGCTCCTGCCCTGGCACCCCGGCGACGTCGCTGTGGCGCGCGTGTTCTGCGACATCTTCAACCTCGACGGCACACCCTTCGAAGGGTGTCCCCGCCATGCGCTTCGCCGCACCCTGGACAAAGCCCGAGAGCAAGGCTTCACCTTCTACGCGGCGCCGGAGATCGAGTACTTCTACTTCGCGGACGCAGACCCCTCGCGCCCCCCTGCGGTGCTCGACAAGGGCTCCTACTTCGAGCTCACCACCTCCGACACCCCGACCGACCTGCGAAAGCGAAGCGTGCTCACCCTCGAGGAGATGGGCATCCCCGTCGAGCACGCCCAGCACGAGGACGCCCCGAGCCAGCACGAGATCGACCTGCGCTACACCGACGCCCTCACGATGGCCGACACCGTCATGACCGTGCGGCTGGTGGTGAAGGAGACGGCTCGCCGGGGGGGTGTGCACGCCAGCTTCATGCCCAAGCCCCTCGCCGGGGTGCAGGGCTCGGGCATGCACACGCACCTGAGCCTCTTCGAGGGCGATACCAACGCGTTCAGCGACAAGGACGACCCCTACGGACTTTCCGACATCGCCAAGCGCTTCACGGCCGGGCTCCTGCGGCACGCACATGAGATCACCGCCGTGACTAACCAGTGGGTCAACTCCTACAAGCGACTGGTGACGGGGTACGAGGCTCCCATCCACGTGTCGTGGGCGCGAAACAACCGGTCCGCCCTGGTGCGGGTGCCCGTCGTGAAGCACAACAAGCTCGAGTCCACTCGCGTCGAGTACCGGGCGCCGGACTCGGCCTGCAATCCCTATCTCGCCTTCGCAGTGATCCTCGCGGCGGGGTTGAAAGGGGTTGAGGAGGGTTACGAGCTGCCGCGCGAGGCGGCCACGAACCTGTTCGCGATGACCCCCGAGGAGCTGGCCGCCGAGCAGATCCGAACCCTGCCGGGGAGCCTCGATGCGGCCGTCGCGGAGATGGAGCGTTCGGAGCTCGTGGCGGAGACCCTCGGCGAGCACGTGTTCGAGTGGTTCGTACGTAACAAGCGGGCGGAGTGGGCCGCCTACAAGACCCATGTCAGCCAGTTCGAGCTGGACCGCTACCTGGCGCTCTTGTAGAGAAGGGCCGACACGCGATGGAGCCCTTGCTCTGCTTCCCGGATCCCTTCCCCGCCGAACTTGCGCTCGCCCTGGAGCTAGCCGGCTACCCCTGGAAGGCGCTGTCGCGCCCCGAGCACGCCGTATCCGACGAGCCCGAGGACGGCTGGGCGGGCGCCTTGGTGTGCGCGGGCGCCGACCCCCAGGGAGCGTTCGCCCTCTGCCGGCTCATGCGCGCACGCGAGGTGCCGCTGCGGCCCTTGCTGCTGGTGGTCGGGGCGGACCAGGTCACCGACCTGGCGCTTCGCGAAGACCAGTTCGACGACTTCTGCGTCCTACCGGCCAGCTCGGAGGAGGTGACCGCGCGCCTCGCCCATCTCTTCTGGCGCACGGGGCGCGGGCTGCGCCCCGAGCTCATCGAGCACGGCCCGCTCGTGCTCAACCTCGAGACCTATCAGGCGGCTGTGGCGGGCCGGGCCCTGGCCCTCACGTTCATGGAGTACGAGCTGCTGCGCTTTCTGGCCGCGCGCCCGGGCAAGGTCTTCACTCGCGAGACGCTGCTCAGCAGGGTGTGGGGGTACGAGTACTACGGCGGGGCGCGAACGGTCGACGTCCACGTCCGAAGACTCAGGGCGAAGCTCGGTGAAGAGCACGCGCACCTGATCGAGACGGTGCGATCGGTGGGCTACCGGTTCGGGCACGGCAGCTGGATCCCGTAGCCCGAGGCGGCGCAGGACCTCAGGACCTCATGAGCGGCCACTGCGGGGCGAGACCGCCGGCCATCCACGCCGCTGCCGCTACAGCTGCGAACACGGCGTCGCTCGCGCGCACCGCGGGGCCCCGGCCCCTCTCGATCCCGACCTCGACCTCGGGCATGTCCCTTGCGGGGATGATCCCGAAGGAGCGGATCGTGAGGTCGAGCACCTCGCCATCCTCGCCGACGGCCACGCCCTCGCTTCGGACCCAGCCGAGAGCCTGGTGCACGGCGCCTATCACGTAGGAGCGAAGTACCACCTCGTCGAGCACCTCGCCTGCGGACACCCGCACCCGCACCTGCACCGCGCCGCTTGCGACCGACGCGCTGGCGCGTGCTCCGTCGGGGGAGACGACCGTCACGGGCATCTGTGAGCCCTCCCCGAGCGCGCCGAGCACGGCGGAGAGCACAGCGGCCTCGGCCCAACCGGCCGCCCGCAAGTCAGCAGACACAGGAGGGCCGTCCATATCGACCTCGATGACCTCCATGTCGGGCAGGACCGACCGGAACCTCTCCGCCCACACCGACAGATCGATCGAGCCCGGGGTCCTCGCCACGCGCACCACTCCGCTTCTGTCCTCGCGTAGTCCGGCGGCGATCGGGGGCCGCTTCGGCCCCCTTCGCACCGCGTCCTCGCGCGCGAACAGCACCCGAACCGCTCTCCCGTGTGCATCTGCGAGCGACCGGGCCGCCTCGCAAGCGGGTGAGCCGAGCTTGCCGCCGAAGGCGCCGCCGTTGGCGAGAGGGGTGGCCGGCGCGCCGCCCGGCTCGCACCACGAGGCGTCGAGCTCGAGGTAGGCGGGCTCCACGAAGGTGGTTCGCAAAGACAGCGCCCAGTCCCCCGGCGGGATCTCGAGGGGGTGGTGCAGCGCCACGGTCGTGTTGCGGCCCTGGATCTTCCCCGACATCGCACGCGCCTCGGCGAGCGACTCGGCGACGCAGAAACCACCGCGACCATCGGGCACCGCGACGAGCGCGTCGGCTGGCGCCGTGTCATCTGCGAACCCCCCACCGCCGAGGGCCACCTGCGGGCCCACGGCCTGTGGGCACCCACCTTCGAGCCGGGCACGTGCCGCGGCGGCCTCGAGGTCACGTCCCTCTGCACCACGGACCTCGGTGCCCTCGGCCACGAGACGCGCCGCCTCGATGATCGTCCTCCAACCCGTGCACCGACAGAGATGAGCGCCGAGCGCTGTCTTCACGGAGCTCTCGTCGAGCTCGGGTCGCCTGGTCTGCAGGGCCGCCAGGCGCATGACTATCCCGGGAGTGCAGAATCCGCACTGGCTCGCACCCGTGTCGCAGAACGCACGCGCCCATCCGTCACGCACGTCGGGGTCGAGCCCCTCGAGGGTCGTGACCTCCCGCCCGGCGACCCGGCGAACCGGCGTGACACACGCCACCCGCGCGGCACCGTCCACCCAGACCGTGCAACAGCCGCACTGCCCTTGGGGACTACAGCCGTCCTTCACCGAGCGGCGCCCGAGCTGCTCGCGCAGCACGTCGAGCAAGCTGCGCCCTTCGTCGGCTACAGAGACGGGCTCGCCGTCGACGACGAAGGAGACTGTGGAGGAGACGGAGCTCGAAGTAGAGGAGGAGGTGCCGCTCAGCTGAAGGAGGACCCGCAGCCGCAGGTGCGCGTCGCGTTGGGGTTCGTCACGTGGAACCCCGCATCCTGGAGGCCGTCGGTGTAGTCGAGCGTCGAACCCTTCAGGAGCTGTGCGCTCTCGGCGTCCACCACGACCCTGACTCCCGCCTGCTCCCCGACGATGTCCTCGGGTGTGATCTCGGAGTCGAAGAACATCTCGTAGCTGTAGCCGGAGCAACCACCGGCGCGGACCGCGACGCGCAGCGCCAGGCCCGGCTCGGTCTCCTCGGCGATCAGGTCAGCGACCTTCTTCGCAGCGCTGTCCGACAACGTCACTGGCTGGGGCCTCTTGCCGATCTTGACGCCGGTCATCGTGCTCACAGCGAAATCTCCTCCGGTCCTCGTTCCAGGTGGCCTCGACCGCAGCCCGGCCGCTAGCTACCCGACGCTACCTTCGTCCACCGCAGATGTTACCCGAGACCCGGGTGTGGTCGGGCCGCCTCAGGCAGTCCGATGCCTGGTGGCCGGTAGCATCGCGACGTGTCCGACGACTTCTCGCCGCCACGCGACGCCCAGGTGCGCGAGGTCCTAGCTGGGGTTATCGACCCCGAGCTCGGGTCGGACATCGTCGACCTCGGCATGCTCCGCGACGTGGTGGTGCAGCCCGACGGGATCGTGGAGGTGCACGTGGACCTCACGATCTCGGGGTGCCCGCTTCGCACCCAGCTGCGCACCGACATAGAGAACCGCGTCTCGTCCATGGGCGGGGTTCGCGAGGTGAGAGTGCGCTTCGGCGAGATGGACGCTGCCGGCAAGAGCGCTGCGATGGACAGGGCACGGCGCAAGGCGCAGGAGTCCAACGCGATATCGACCGACCTGCCGGTCGCCGCAAGGGTGCTGGCGGTCTCGTCGGGCAAGGGCGGGGTGGGCAAGTCCTCGATCACGGTGAACCTGGCGGTGGCCCTGGCCCGCAGGGGCCACACAGTCGGTCTGCTGGACGCCGACATCTGGGGGTTCTCGGTCCCGCGCCTGCTCGGGATGAGCGGCGACCTCCAGGCCAAGGGCCGCAAGATCGTGCCTATGGAGCTCGCGGTGGACGGCGGCCTGCTCAAAGTCGTGTCGATGGGGTTCCTCGCCGACGAGGACACGGCGATCATGTGGCGAGGGCTGGTGCTCAACCGCGCGGTGCAGCAGTTCCTCGAGGACGTGCGCTGGGGGGAGGTCGACTACCTGCTCATCGACATGCCACCCGGCACCGGCGACATCCAGATGGGGCTCGCGCGGATGCTGCCGCGCACGGAGGTGCTGGTGGTGACCACGCCGCCCCTAGCGGCCCAGAAGGTGGCAGCGAGGGCAGCCGACATGGCGCGCAAGGGCCACCTCCGCGTGGCGGGCGTCATCGAGAACATGGCTGGTTTCACTTGCGAGCACGGGAAGTCCTACCCCCTGTTCGGAGAGGGCGGCGGCAGGCGTCTCGCCGACGAGATCGGGGTCCCGCTCGTGGGCAGCGTGCCCATCCACCCCGACATCGCCGCAGCCGGTGACTCGGGCCGGCCGGTCGCGCTCGACGACGGGCCCCTGGCGTCCACGTTCGCCGCGCTGGCCGAGCGGATCGCGCAGGAGATAGCACCAGTGTTGGAGGTCTCGGGGTGCACCGCCCGCTTGCTCGACCGCGTGGAGCAGGCCCTCGACGCCTCGCTCGGGAAGTGACCCCGGCCTTCAGCTGAGGCGGCGTTCTCCGGTCGCCTCTTCGTATCCCTCGTCACCGGGTAGCAGGATCCGGAAGCCCCGGTCGTCCGCCACCACCCTGGGGAGGACGGTCGGGACCCGCTCGATCGCCGCCGCGGCGCTGAGGAGCTCGAAGCTCGTGTCGAAGCGCCCGATCGCCTGAAGGTTCTTGATCGTCGGGAACATGACGTCCAGCTCGCCGGCACGTGCGCGTTCGAGCGCCTCGGTCGGGCGCAGCCACACCGTGTCCACGGTCTCGTGGTCGTCGTGCACCGGTACCTGGTCCGGTGGAAGAGCGGCGACGAAGAACCTCGTGTCGAAGCGCCTCGGTGCCGGCTCGGGGGTGATCCAATGGCTGAAGTAGTGCACGCGGTCGACGGCGAGCGAAAGGCCCTCAGCCCTACAAGCACCGGGAAACTCGACCTCACCCGCGTTGAGCCTGATGCGCATCACCTCTAGCCGTTTGCGTACGGCCGGATCGGCGACATCGACCAGTTCCTCTCCGATTGGTGAAGGTGCTTCTTGGTCCTTTGGTGAAGACGCCTCTTCGCCCGGTCGATGCCTCTCCCCACCGCCACGGTAAGCGAGGAGCACCCCCGCCTCCTCGAAGCACTCACGCAGCGCTGCCACCCAGAACCCCAGCCCTCCCGACGCGAGGCCGAGGATCTCGCTCGCCTGCGCGTCCGTCCGCCCGGTGCAGACTTGAGCTGCCGCCGGGCCGAGATCCTCGTCATCGACCTTGCCGCCGGGGAACACGTAAGCACCGCCCACGAACCCGGAGTCGAGGTGGCGACGCACCATGCACACCTCGAGGGTGCGCGATTCCTCGGCGTCGCGCACGAGCATGATCGTCGCCGCGTCCCTGGCTTCGACTGGGACCGAGTCGGTCACGCCCGTGGATGCTAAGCCCAGAGGTCCACCGGGTGGGCAGGCTCGATGAGGGCAACCGGCCTCAGGCGGTCAGCCCGAGCGCCTCCTCCACCACCCCTGCCTCCGCCAGCGCGCGCAGCACGACGTCCGCGAAGCGACCGGGGTCGGCGATGAGCCAACTGTGGTGCCCGGGCACGACCACCCCGTCGACTCCGGCCGCCGAGCACAGCGTGGCGAAGCTCCCGTGGGGCACGAGGCGGTCGCGGTCGGACCACACGACCGTGAACGGCGTGCAGCGGTCGGTGAGCACATGGACCTCGCGCCGTAGATCGGCTCTGCGCACGAACTCGCCGACACGCCACATCGCGAGCGGGTTCTGTACGAAGTTCGGCACCGCCTCGCCCAGGACGGCGGGCAGGACCCGCACCACCGACTCGAGCGCCAGCAGGTCGGAACCCAAGTAGCGGCCCCATTCCCACCACGGCCGGTCCGCCGGCCCCAGCCTCGTGGCTCCGCCTACCGCGTTGCACACCACTACGGCGCGCACGCGCTCGGGTATGTCGTGGGCGAGCTGGATGGCGACCCCACCCCCGAAGGAATGGCCCACCACGACCACGGGCTCCGTCGTCCCCAGCGTGTCGAGGTAGCTCGACAGCCACCTCGCGTACCCGGAAAAGTCGCAGCTGGCACCCTCGAGCGCGGGAGTGCCGCCGAAGCCCGGCAGAGCGGGGGCCGCCACCTCGAGGCCGATGCCCGCAAGCCTGCTCAGAGAGCCCGCATACGAGCGCGGCCCGACCCCCCAGCCGTGGAGGAACAGCAGGGAAGGGCCTTCGCCACCCCTGCCGTGGTCGGCCGGAGCCCCGGCGACCTCGACGCGCTCGAACCGGATCCTCCCCAACCCCGACCCGTCCTTTCTTTCCTTCTGAACGAGCTGAATCGTGCCGGCCCGATCGCGCCGGCTCGTCGCCGGCCCACCCGTCGGGTTGAACGTGGAATCTATTGTCCGGCTGCGCCCTCCTGGTGGATATCGAAGCGGCCTCAGTGGTAACGGCACGGTGGTACCAGAATGACAATCCGAATGATCGACGAACCCCCTGCGAGCGGCGAAGGCGAGCAGGCCGTCACCCCCGCGATGCCGGTGCCGAGGTGGCGCGCCCCGATGGCGCTCGTCACCTCCGCCTTCGTCGTGCTCGTGCTCCTCGTCGTGGTGGTGCTGCTGATCCTCAAGGTCACCAGGGGCTCAACCACGGTCCAGGCGCCTCCGGTCACCCAGGCCGGTCACACCGCTGTGCAGGAGGCGACCTCGGTGCCCGCCTCGGCATTCGACGCCGTTGGAGCCCCGGTTGGGGAGTCGCCGTCTCCGACAGTGCTGTCGGGCCAGCCCTCGCTAGAAGCCGGGGGACACCCAGAGGTGGTGTTCGTGGGTGGCGAATTCTGCCCCTACTGCGCCGCCGAACGCTGGGCGCTCGTGGTCGCCCTGGGTCGCTTCGGCACCTTCTCCCACCTGGGCTCCACCTCTTCCTCCAAGTACGAGGCGTTCGGCGGAACCGCTACGTTCAGCTTCGACGGCTCGAGCTACCGCAGCAGCTATGCGACCTTCTCTCCCGTCGAGATGTACGGCCCCGAGCCGTCATCGGACGCGCCGGCAGGCTTCCCTGAGCTCGACAAGGTCCCCACGCCGATCGAAGCGCTTCTCAAGCGTTACGACTCACCGCCGTTCTCCAGCGTCGGTGGTGTGCTCCCGTTCGTGGACGTCGCCGACCGGCTCCTTGTCGTCGGGGCTGCGGTGGGTTACTCGCCGGGCCTCATCGAGGGTAAGTCGATGAGCCAGATCGCGGGCGCTCTGTCCGACCCGGCCAACCCCGTGAGCCAAGCAATCCTGGGAACCGCCAACGAGCTCACAGCGGCCATCTGCTCCGCCACCGGCGACCGACCGCAACGGGTCTGCGACAGCGCAGGGGTCCGCGCTGGCACGGCCCAGCTGGGCGCGGGCTGAGGAGGGCTCAGCCGGCTCTGCGCTCGAGAACCTGCTTGCGCTCGACCTCGTTCAGCCCACCCCAGATGCCGTGGGGCTCACGGATCCGGATGGCGTACTCGAGGCAGTCCCGTCGCGCCACGCAGGTGGCGCAGATCGCCTTCGCCCGGGTCTCGCGAGCGAGCTTCTCCTCCTTGCGCTCGGCGTGGGTCGGCGGGAAGAACACCGCCGCCTGCGGTCCCCTGCATGCAGCTCTCGCCTGCCATGCCTCGCCGATGGACCTTGTCGCCACTCGACCTCCAGTCGTTGTCGACGCTATCCGCGCCCTCGACGGAGCTACAAGAGGTCTGAGCAGGATTTCTGCTGGAATTCACCTTCCCCATCGGCGGCCCGACCACGGCTCGCGGATACGCTCGGCCCGAGTGGACGTCGCCGCCTTCTGTCGCCAGAGCCGCGTCCTGGTCGTCGCCGGCAAGGGTGGGGTCGGCAAGACCACGGTCACCGCAGCCCTGGCCAGGATGGCGTCCTCAGCGGGACTCAAGGTCCTGGTGGTCGAGCTGGAAGGCAAGCCGGGGGTGCCGGCGGCCTTCGGGCACGAGGGGACCCTGGATTACGTCGACATGGCGCTCTCCCCTGACGGCATGGTCCGAGCGAGGAGGATCACGCCTGACGAGGCCCTGGTCGAGTACCTGGGTGACCACGGGATGAAGAGGATCTCCAAGCGCCTCGTGTCCTCCGGCGCCCTGGACGTGGTCGCCACCGCCATCCCCGGGATCAGGGACATCCTCGTCCTCGGCAAGGTCAAGCAACTCGAGCGCGACGATGCCGCGGACCTGATCCTCGTGGACGCCCCTGCCACCGGACACGCGATGACCTTCTTGTCCTCGGCCCGGGGGTTGATGGACGCAGCGCGCTCGGGCCCGGTGAGGGCGCAAGCGGTGGAAGTGGTGGAGCTCCTCTCGGACCCCAAGCGATGTCAGGTGGCCCTCGTCACCCTCCCAGAGGAGATGCCGGTCAACGAGGTGGTGGAGACCGCGTACCAGCTAGAGGACCGCATAGGGATCAGCCTCGGTCCCGTGATCGTCAACGGCTGCCTTCGCGAGGAGCCGCTCCTCGAAGTCGACCCCTTGGAGGCGGCCGCACAGGCGGGAGCAGAGGTCGGCTCTGAGACGGCCGCCGCGCTGGGCAAGGCTGCGGCGTTTCGTCTCCATCGCTACCGGCTCCAGGACGAGCAGAGGGCGCGCCTGGCGCGCGAGCTGCCGTTGCCCCAGCTCGTCGCCCCCTTCCTCTTCAGCCCCCGGATCGGACCCGAGGAGCTCGCACGCCTGGGCGACGAGCTGGCCTCAGAAGTGCGCTGCCTCGACGATCCGCGGCCCGAAGGCCCAGACGCGTGAGCGAGATCGAGCACCCGCTGCCGCCGCGGATCCCTCACACGATCGGCGACCTCGCACAGGACCGATCGGTCGTCGTCTGCTGCGGGTCCGGAGGTGTAGGCAAGACCACCGTGGCCGCGGCCTTCGCCCTCGAGGCGGCGCGGCGCGGGCGTAGGGCCTGCGTGGTGACCATCGATCCCGCCAGGCGGCTGGCGGACGCGCTCGGGCTCGACTCGCTCACCAACTCCCCGAGGAAGGTGGAGGGGAGCTGGCCCGGAGAGCTATGGGCGCTGATGCTCGACCCGAAGGGCACCTTCGACGACCTGGTACGCCACTACGCGGCCTCTTCCGAACAGGCAGAGAGCATCCTGTCGAACCGCCTGTACCGCAACCTCACCAACGCTCTTTCGGGAACACAGGAGTACATGGCGATGGAGAAGCTCTACGAGCTCTCCGAGAGTGGCGACTTCGACGTGGTGGTCGTGGACACCCCCCCAACTCGCAACGCCATCGACTTCCTCGAAGCGCCGAGAAGGCTCACGCGGTTCCTCGGGCACCGGCTGTTCCAGCTGCTTCTGATGCCCACACGGGCGTACCTGAGGGCGGTGTCGGTCGCGACGCAGGCCCTCTTGAAGACGATCTCGAAGGTCGCGGGAGCCGAGATCGTCGATGACGCGATCGGGTTCTTCCAGGCGTTCGAGGGGATGGAGGAAGGATTCCGCAGGCGCGCCGAGCACATGCGGCGGCTCCTGGCGAAGAGGACCACCGCCTTCTTCCTCGTCACCTCGCCGCGAGCGGACACGGTGGACGAGGCGGGGTGGTTCGCCGACAAGCTCAACGAGTCGGGGCTGGCAGTGGAGGCACTCGTGGTCAACCGGGTCCACCCTTCGTTCTGCACGCCGGGCATCGTGGGCGCCCTCCCGGAGGCTCCCGGGGGCAGCGCCCTCGAGGTGCTGGTCGAGAACCTGCGCGGTTACGAAGCGGTCAACGAGCGCGAGTCGGTGGCGGTGGCCGAGCTCGTCGTCCAGGTCGCCCCGTCGCCCGTCGCACGAGTCCCGCTGTTGGACTTCGACGTGACCGACACCGAGGGCCTGGCCATCGTGGCGGACCACATGTTCTCCGAGTCGGCGGGTGGTCGAACCACCGACGCCGCATTAGCCTGAGACCAGTGCGAACGATCGTCGTCGCGAGCGACGCCCCGTCGGTTCGAACCGAGGTCGCAGCGGCCCTGGACGAACCCGGGACCGAGCTCGTGGAGGTGAGCGACGGCTACGAGGTCGCGGCGGCGGTCGATGATCACGAGCCCGATCTCGTCGTCGTGGACATGCAGATGGGCAACATGGGCGCCATAGCCGTATGCATGCACCTGCGGCTAGAGGCTTCCTACGGGAACCTTCCGGAAGTACCCGTGCTCGTGCTGCTCGACCGGCGTGCGGACGTCTTCCTGGCAAGGCGCGCGGGGGCCGAGGGCTGGATCGTGAAACCACTCGACTCTCTACGCCTGCGCAAAGCGGCCACCGCCGTGGCCGAGGGCGGGACGTACCACGACCGGTCGTTCCAGCCGGTCCCGACCTAGCCGGCTCGCCCACGGATGTTCAGGCGCCGCGGCTCGTCGTCGACCCAGAACCGGCCGCGCGCCGGCGCGCAGGGCTCCGAGCACAATTCCGAGCGCACGGGCGACGACCAGGAGAGGTTCATCCTCTCTGCCTTGGACGAGTTGCGCGACACCACGGTGCGCGAGGTCATGACGCCGAGGGTCGACGTGGTGGGCCTGGAAATACCGGTGCACTCCTCCGACGTGGCGAAGGCGGTGCGGGAGTCGGGCCACAGCGTGTTTCCCGTCTACGACGGGGATCCCGACCGTCTCGTCGGGATCCTCTACGTCAACGATCTGTTCAAGTCCGGGTGGGAGCTCGATGGCAGTAACGGCGAGGCGAACGGGGGCCCGGTGAGGCCCAGCCCGCTCGACATCTCGCGCAGACTGCGCCAGCCGTACATGGTCCCCGAGTCACTTCTAGTGCTCGACGTGCTGGCCGACATGCGCCGTGACCGGCGCTCGTTCGCCGTCGTCGTGGACGAGTACGGGGGTATGGCCGGTGTGCTCACCGTGAAGGATCTGCTCTCTGCTCTCGTCGGAGACCTGCGCGACGAGTTCGACCACGGCAAGGAGCCGGACATCATTCGGGTGGACAGCACCCGCTGGCTCGTGGACGGGAGCGCGAGCGTCGACGACGTACGAGAACAGCTCGGTCTCGAGATCCCCGAGGGGGAGTACGTGACCCTCGGGGGCTTCCTCTTCGACGCTTTCGGCCACATACCAGAGGAGGGCGAGCGGCTCGTGCACGACGGTTGGGAGCTGCGGGTCGCCGAGATGGACCGACGCCGCGTCGGCAAGGTGGTGCTCCAGGCGAGGGAAGAATCCCCCGTCCCGCCAAGCGACAACCTGCCTTCAAACGGGCTGTAGCCGACAGGGGTGTCAGCGAACGAGGTGGGATGCGCGCTCGAGCGTGACCTTTGCCAAGTCGACAAGACGGTGCCGCCCGGGCGGCGCCGTGCGTACTCCGAATCGCGACAAGCGACCGTTTACGCGCTGCAACGGCACGGCCCGCTCGGACGAAGGGGTGCTCCACGAGCAAGAGACGGACACGGTTGGTCCGTCGCTCTCGACGGCGTGGAAGGTGAACGGTGGCACGTAGAGCGCGTCTCCGGGATTGAGCTCGAGCTCAGTCACCTGGTCGAGCACTCGTAACGGCTCCGACACACCGCCGAGCTTGCGGACGACAGCTTCGTGCTGCATTCGTTCGTCGCGCATCTGTCCGATCCTGAAGTACTTCGTCCCCGTGAGATGGAAGAAGAGGTTGTGGTGCAGGTCCAGATGCATGGGCGCGCCCGACCCGCTGTTCGCCACGTAGATCACACTGCTGTGCTGCAAGAGAGGCTCTCCGGGCGTGAACATGGAGACCCCTTCCGACACGACCTCGAATATGGGACGCCGGAACCCGGGCACAAGCTCGAGGTGCGCGAGGCGTACGACGCCGGCCACCGTTTCGAGACGGTCAAGTGCCTCGACCGGGGTGCAGCTGGGTGCTGGGCGGGATCCGTCCGAGTCGTACGCGTCGAGCCACCCCTGGGGCATCTTCTCTGCGACGTCGCGCAGTGCACCGATTCGCCAAGGAAACACATTGGACAGATCGTGCCGGAGGGGCACGACCCCGAACACGCTCTGGCGAGACGGGTCAGTACAGAACCGGCTCAGTCGTTCGATTCCGCTTCGTCCTCGTCGGTCCACGAAGGACTGGTCCCCCCGGTGGTGACCCCGAGGACCAGAGGGTCGTCGATCCGCTGGCGGTGCTCTACGGCAGGTGGGCGATATTCCACGCGATTGCTCCGATCAGCCAGGGGGCTCGGGTTCCTGCTCGTCCTCGTCGGTCCACGAAGGACTGCCACTCTTCAGGGTGTTGGTCCCGAGGACCAGAGGGTCGTCGATCCGCTGGCGGTGCTCTACGGCAGGTGGGCGATATTCCACGCGATTGCTCCGGTCAGCCCGAGGGCTCGGGTTCCTGCTCGTCCTCGTCGGTCCACGAAGGACTGGCATTCTTCAGGGTGTTGGCCCCGAGGACCAAAGGGTCGTCGATCCGTTGGCGGTGCTCTACGGCAGGTGGGCGGTATTCCACGCGATTGCTCCGGTCAGCCAGAGGACTCGGGTTCCCGCTCGTCCTTCCAGGTCGCGCTGGGAAGTGGTCCGGTCGTGGCCCCGAGGACAAGAGGGTCGTCGATCCGTTGGCGGTGCTCGACACGAGGAGGTACATACTCCACGGTGCGCGAGCGTAGTCTCGCAATGTGCCCACAACAAGGGCCTCGGGTGAGCGGTTTCGGCTCGGGGTCGGCGCCTGCACGGTCGAGATCGAAGCCCTCGGCCCGAGATGGGTACGAGCGGCCTCTGCCCTGGCATTCGCTTGGCGACAAGAGGAGGGCGGACCGGCGGCAGGAAGGATCTGTCTGGGTTTCGATCCCGGGCCACCTCCACCGGGTGCCGCGCAGCTCCTCGACGACGACGTCCGGCTCTGGACGACCGCACCGGCTCCATATCTGATCGCACGCGGTGTGCACATCCGCATGGCGGATTCCGAGACCGTGATCGTCGACGGACACGCCACGTCGGCACGCCTGGCCCTCGACACGGCGCTACCTGCCTCTCTGGGGTGGATCCTCGCGGGCGCCGGCCGGTGGGTCGTCCACGCGGCGGCGCTCGTGCCCGGCAGCGACGTCGGAGCGGTGCTGGCCTTGGGTGATACCGGTGCGGGGAAGTCCACCACTGCAGCCGCTGCTCTGCACGCGGGTTGGCCGGTGCTGGCCGACGATCTCGTTGTGCTCCGCTGTGGCGAAAACGGTGCCGAAGCGAGGGGCATCCCCAAGTCCCTGTGGATCCCGGAGGAGCTCGGCACGGTGCGCTCGGGCGGGATCGCAGCGGCAGTCGATGCCATCCGGGGACGAAGGGAAATCAAGACCGCTCTGGCTCGTGGGTGGTTCCCAATTCGCGCTGTCATCGTCCTCGCGCACGGCGATGCTCCGGATACGACAGTAGAGAGGATCGATGCGATCGAAGCGATGCGGTCGCTGTGGTCTGCGCACATCCCGGCATCCATCCCCTCCAGGCTCGAGCGGTGGTTCCCGGTTGCAGGGCGCCTCGCACGGCTCCCGGCCTGGCGCATGAGCCTCGGAGCGAAGGCCGCGAGCCGGCTCTCGACGACAGCGCAGGCGTTGGCGACCCTTACCGCCAGTGCGTCGGGCTGAAGGCCTCCGCGATCGTCGAGGTGCCCCGCTCGTTCCACAGCGTCCACGCGTGCTTCGCCCAGAGCCGAGGGCGAGGCTCTTCTCCGTAGCGGGCACGCAGATAATCCGACCCGAACGCGTTGTCGATGTTGCGGACCAGGTCCCCCACTCGGCCCCCGAACGCGGCATTGAGGATGCACACGTTCCTGCGCCAAGGAGACGACGGCAGCTCGATCGGCTCTGACAGACCGAAGATCGTGCCCGCGAGATCGAGGTAGCCCGCTAGGACTGGGAGCTTGTGGTGTGCGTCCATGACTTGAGTCACCTCGTCCCAGTCGATCTCCTCTCCGCGCCTTCTGACGAAGGCCGTGAGCGTGTGGAGCTGGCGGAGAGGTAGTCCGAACACGGCGTAGTTGTGGTCGGAGACTTGCGCGTGAAGGACGTTGTGGAGCACGACGTGACTGGCGCTGGGCGAGCGATACCTGAGTCCGTCCAGATCGACGGTGGCACTCCGTGCCAGGTACTCCGAGGTCGACAGGACCTCGTTCAAACCCGGCTCGCCGAGCTCATGGTGGAGCTCGATCATCGCACCACGTCGGTCGAGGACCATCTGGGTCTCGTGTGGCTGCCCGAATCCCCTCGGTCGCAAAGCGCCATACCCGTCCGCCTCGAGCGCGGCCTTCGCGGTCGTGAAGTCGGGAGGCGCGACGAGCAGGTCTATGTCCGCGACGACTCGCTCAGCCGGGTGCGAGAAGGTGCCTTCGAGCAGATGCAGAGCGCCCTTCAGAGGCGCTGGCGTTATCCCGGCTGAGTTGAGGGCGCGGACCACTTCTCGGAGCTGCTCACGCACGAGGATCGTCGAACCCAGGTTCCGGTGGTATTCGGCGCAAAGCACCTCACGGACAGAGGGTGGGGGGTCGTTGGGACCGAGAGAGATCCACAGTGCCGCAGCCAGGTGATGCTCGACGACGACCTCTGAGAGGGCTCGCCACGTCGGTTCGTCGAGCTCGAGGGCTTCCCCCGCGAGCGCTCTTCCCAGCACGAGGAGAGCGCTGTGCTTGAGGAGCGGTCCCGCCGTCAATGCTTTTGCCTTCGAAGCCGCGATCGGAGGCGCACAGCCGAAGCTTTGGCACGATCGACCTTGCGCTCTGCGCTCGGCACCCTCGGGCGCACACCTATGCGCCTCTGCATCGCATTCCAGTAACGAGTGAGGTGCTCGTCCTCGCTGCGTCCGGTTGTCCACGAGCACGAGAGCGAGATCGATATGTCTTGGCGGCCAGTCACCCAGTGAGGGGTGAATGGGGGAATGTAAAGGCCGTCGCCTGGCTCGATTCGGATCGTGGTCGATTCGGTCGGAAGGATCTCCAAGTTGCGGCTGCCCGCGACGATGCACTTCTCGATCTCACGTTCCATCTGCGCAGCTCGCGAGACAGTCACGTCCTTCGCACCATCGATCTGAAACAGCACGTTGTGCTGGAAGTCGATGTGCACCGGCACCACGGAACCGGTGCTCGACACGAACAGAGACGTGGACCTCACGCGGATGCCACGTTCCGACGAGGCGGTCGGCTCGGTCCACGGTCGCGCTTCTGACCACGCATCAGCGCCAATTTCGTGCTCCATCAGACTGCCGAGCATCACCCACCAGGGAGACCCACCTCTCCCGTCGATTACATCGGAGACCGGGAGTCTGAGGCGCTTGACCGTCCCGCTCGGATGGACAAGGGGCAGCGCTGCAAGATGCTGCTCGATGCTCGATGCGGGAAGCGTCCCGGCTATTTCTGTCACGTCCGCGATCCCGAGACGACCGCCGAGCGGGTGCCGGAACGACAGCACCTCGCGCCGTGCGGTCACATTCTCACGACGAGGCCGAGACCGCACATCTCATCTAGAAATCGACTCACGTCCGCTGTGACCACGTCGGGCTCGGCCGATTCGCATGCCGCCGTGACCGCTCTCACCAGCGCGTCAAGGTCCCGTTCACCGTCGAGGGCCTCCCAGACCACCGACCCCACCTGGTTGAGGGTGACGAGCTCGGTACCCTCGGGATTCACCAGCGCTGCTTTTCCGTCCAGGACCTCGGACAGGATCCCCTCGGCGCGGCGGAAGCTGGCCACGGAGGCAAACGGTAGTTGGACAGTCCCTGCCTCGCCCTATCCACGGTGTCGATCTCGTACTCCCGGGAGTTGAGGATGTCGGAGACCACCTCCGTCCCGCTAGTTCCCGAGGACAGAAGTCCAAGGTGGGTGAGGGGGAGTTGAAGCAGGCGTCGGTGGGACGGTCGCAGGTAGGTGAGGCGCAGGTGAAGCAGGCGTCGGTGGGACGGTCGTTGAGCCAGGAACGTCTATGACCTGCGAGAGAGGCGGGGAGCTAGAAGGTGAGAAGTCCTGGTCCCCCGAGTAGGTGGCGCTGATCGAATGCGTTGCGGCGCTCGGGTAGGTCGGGTCGCACGAAGCCCGACCGGTCGTCGTGCTCACCGGGACAGAACTGCACCCGGCTATGGCGCTCCGGCCGTCGAAGAAGCTAATGGTGCCACCGTCTGGCACAGGCGAGACAGCTGCGACGTAGACCACCTCCTGGCCGGTCGTGGAGGGGTTCGCGGAGGAGTCCAAGGAGACCGAGGTGGGTGGAACGGAGTTCACCGTCGCGGTGACCGGATGCGAGGTGGAGGAATCGAATGCGAACAATGCGCCAGAGTAGGTGGCAGTGATCCTGTGCGTGCCTGGAGAGGGATAGGTCGGGTCGCAGACTGCTTGGCCGGTAATGGTGTTGACGGGCACCGAGGTGCAACCCAGGTTCGGGTTGCCGTCGTCTGTGAAAGAGACGGTGCCGCCGGTGGGAGTTGGGGACACCGTCGCGGTGCAGGTGACCTCCTGGCCGACGCTCGCGGGATTGGGGGAGCAGCTCAAGGTGGTGGTCGTCTGGGTGGGGGTCGGCAAAGTCAGGCTGAAGCCCGGGACTGCGATCTGGCCGGTCAACTGGTAGTGCGCGAAGTTGGTCACGGTCTCCTGCGTCTCGACGTTTATGTAGAAGGAGGTGCCGGTGTTCTGGTTTATGTTCTCCGTGCCTGCCTGCACGAAGAAGGACTGGCTCTGGTTGGGGCCGACGAGGATCGTCGCAGGGCCGAAGGTGTCGGTCGTCGTGACATTCGTGACCGCGTGGTCCAGGACGTTGTCGGTGGTGGTCCCGGGGTCTCCCGGCCCCGAAGTCGTCGCGTGGGAGTCGAGCAGCACGGGTCCAGAGGTCGTCGTGGCACCAGCAGCCACAAGCGCCGCCTGCGCCTGTGCGACCGCCGTGTTCCCGGCGGGCGAACCGAAGGCATCCGCCACGGTCTGGTCATAGACCACGGTCGCGCCTAAGACCGCGCTCACTTCGGTCTGGTAGGTCTGCACGTAGGTTGGAGGGAGGTCGGTAAAGAAGTTTTGAGTCGTCGTCGAGAGTGTGGCCGTGATGACGGTCGTGCAGCCGGAGCCGCAGCCGACGCTGGCTTCCGCAGCGGAGCCGCTGATCAATACCGATAGCGCAATTGGGAGAGTGACGCACAAGACCACCGCGCAGGCGGCTCGCCTCATGAAAACCCTGGGCGCCCGTCGACTGCCCACGGCTGGCCCTCCCCGTACGATCCGTGTCGAACGATAATCCCAGCAAGCCTCACCGCGCTTGCCCGGAGTCATCGGACAAGAGGCGAAGCGCCCCCCGTGTTGACACCACCTCTGGTGAGGGGAGGAGTCACCCATGGGGTCTCGGGGGGCACCTACAGGTCCACGACCTGAGCCGCACGGCAGCACAGGTCCGCGCCTATCGCGCGGTTATCGCACGGCAGCAGAGTGAGCCTAAGGATTACCCATCCATTCTGAGGGGACTCGACCTTCAACCTCTCGCCGGCCTGGGTCTTTTGTGGGTTGGGTAGCATGGCCAGCCAGACGGGCTGTAGCGCAGCTTGGTTAGCGCGCCACGTTCGGGACGTGGAGGTCGGCGGTTCAAATCCGCCCAGCCCGACTGCTTTCTTCCCAGCTCAGGTGGTCTTTCCGCCTGAGCGTTTAGGTCTCGATCGAGGCTAAGAGCTCGACATCACTGACGACTCGGCCCCGACTGCCGCAAATCCCCCGGCCACCATTCCCATGTAGACGTCTTCCAGGACAAGAGCGTGCTCGGACGTTGGCCGAACGCGCCACTGGGCCAGCAGGGAGTCGATCGCCCCGAGCAGAGCGGCGCACACTGCCGCGGCCAGGCGCCGGTCGAGGTGGTACTCACGTGCGGCGCGGGCCGAGAATGCCCGTACCGTCTCGCGGTCGCGCGAGTGTTGTTCCTCACGTACCTCGCGGCTCCACCCACCAGCAGCGCGAAGGGCTGCAAAGACATGACCGCGTGCAGCTGCGGCGCGAAGAGACCCTCTTATCAACGTCCTGTACATCTCCTCGACGGTCTCTGCACCCGCGACCTCAGCGGCGAGCTCTTCGTGGAGCGAGGTCGCTTCACGCGTGTATACGGCAGCCAGCAGCTCGTCTCGGTTTGCAAAGTGCTTGTAGACGAGAGGACGGCTCACCCCGGCCATCTCTGCGACTGTCTCCATGGAGACGTCGTGGATGTCACCCGAGGTGACCAGTGCAACGGCTGAGTCGAGCAGGGCGTCGCGCCGCTCGGAGCGAGTCAACCGCGCAGCTTGGAACGGTCCAGGTTCGAGCCTCCCGGCGCCCCTTGCATCCGACTTGCGCATCATGACATTCTGTCACAAGATAAGTGACAGAATGTCACTATAGCCCGAGCCTGGAGGACAGCATGACCTACGTCGGCCAACGGGAGGTCCTGGACGCGGACAGCCACGTCATGGAGCTCGGAGATTTCCTCGACGAGTTCATCGACCCCGATTTCAAGGACCGGCTTCGCCGAAGAACTTTGGACGCGTTCGCTCCGGTGTTCGAGAGCGCCATCGCGAAGGTTGGCGAGCGCCGCTCGAGGGACGAGGAGCGGGCCCTGGCGGAGGAGCGGCTGCTCGAGGACAAAGGATGGCACGCAATGGGTGCCTTCGATGCGACCGAGCGGAGCCGGGTCATCGATTTGCTCGGAGTGCAGGGGCAGCTCGTGTTTGCCACGTTCGCGACGTCCCTGTTCGCCGGTAAGGACGTGGACCGGCTCTACGCTGGGAGCGCGGCCCAGAACAAGGCAATGGTGAACTTCTGCTCGGGCGACAAGCGGCTTCTTCCCGTGGCGTTGGTCCCCCTTGTCGATCCTCCACGTGCGGCCAAGCTGGCGACGGAAGCGATCGAAGAAGGCTGTTCTGCGGTGATGGTTCCCTCGACCACTGCAGGGGAGCGAGCTCCGACTCACCCGGATCTGGACGGCTTCTGGGACGTGTTGAACGAGGCCAATGTTCCGTTCGTCCTCCACGTCGGCGGGGGCGGGCGGATCTTGGACCCCGCGTTTCACAACAACAACATGCCGGTAACCGATCATCTGGGTGGCGGCGAGAACGTACGCTCCAAGGACTTCCTCGCGATCCATCACTCGCCCGAGCTTTTCCTGGGAGTGCTGATCTACGACGGGCTGTTCGACCGGTTCCCAAAGCTGCGTGGTGGATGCATCGAGCAAGGGGCCGGCTGGGTGGTGTCGTGGATGCGCCATCTCGATTACGGGTTGAGGGCATTTCGCAGGACCGAAGAGCCGCTTCGCAACCTCGAGCTCGCGCCTTCCGAGTACGTCCGCCGGCACTTGAAGTTCACCCCTTACCCCGGAGAGCCGGTGGGATGGATGATCGACGAGGCGGGTCCCGAGTTGTTCATGTTCTCCACCGATTACCCACATCCCGAGGGAGGAAAAGATCCTCTCAAGAAGTTCGACGAGACGCTGGTGGAGACGAGTGAAGCAGCTCAAGAACAGTTCTTCCATCACAACATGCTCGAGCTCCTCCGCGGCACGGGCGCCGTCTGATCGCTGAGGCGCCCGCGAGCGTGAACGACGTGGGCGATCCCATCGACAGGCGCAAGGAGCTCACTGGCAGCGGACTCGTGCTCACCTGGTGGGCCGAGCAAACGCCGGATGCGTTGGCAATCGTGAGCGGCAACGGGACGCGGACCTTCGCTCAGCTCGATCGCCGGGCCAACCAGCTCGTCAGAGCGCTACGAAGACGGGGGATCAGGCCTGGTGATTCGGTGGCCCTCATCTGTGACAACCGACCTGAGTTCGCGGAGGTCACTGTCGCCTGCATCCGGGGCGGACTTCGTCTCACCCCTATCAACTGGCACCTGACCGAGGATGAAGCCCGTTACATCGCGACCGATTGCGGGGCCAAGGCCATAATCCGAGCACCTCTTCTCGGCGCATCGGGTGCAGCAGCAGGGGCCGTGTGGGGAGCCGAGGTCGATCTCACGGTCGGCGGAGAGTGTGAAGGAGCCGAGTCGTACGACGCGGCTCTCGCAGCCGAGTCAGATGGACCGATCTCGGATCCCGGGCCTGGTTCTGTGATGCTCTACACCTCAGGCACCACCGGGAGGCCCAAAGGGGTGAGCCGGCCTCCGGAGGCCGTCAACGAGCTCGCCGCCCTCAACATCTACGGGTATCGAGAGGACGGCCGTGACGTTCACCTCTGTACGGGACCTCTCTATCACGCAGCGCCGCTGGCCTTCTCGCTGCGCGCTCCCCTCGCGTTCGGCTGCGGGGTAGTGCTCATGGACAATTGGGATGCAGAGGAGACCCTGCGGTTGATCGCCACCTACCGGGTGACTCACACGCACATGGTCCCTACGATGTTCCACCGTCTCCTGTCGTTGCCGGAGGACATCAGAACCAAGTACGACGTGTCCTCGCTTCGCTATGTGCTGCACGGCGCCGCGCCTTGCCCGGTCGATGTGAAGAGGCGCCTGATCGAGTGGCTAGGGCCGATCGTGTGGGAGTACTACGCGGCCACTGAAGGAGTCGGCACATTCGTAGATTCGAAGACGTGGCTCGAGCGCCCCGGCACCGTTGGCAGACCTGCGGTCCAAGGGCAGGTGAAGGTCGCCGATGACACTGGAGATGAGTTGCCACGCGGAGAGATCGGGCTGGTCTGGATCCGAGCGCCGAAGAGCTCACGTTTCGAGTACTACCACGACGAGAGCAAGACGCTTGCGACCTATCGCGGAGATTACTTCTGCCTCGGCGACATGGGATACATGGACTCCGACGGGTATCTCTTCCTGACGGACCGAGCGGCCGATCTCATCATTTCGGGTGGCGTGAACGTCTACCCGGCCGAGGTCGAGGCGGTGCTCTTGGAGCACCCCCTCGTGGCCGACGCCGCCGCCATCGGTGTTCCGAACGCCGAGTGGGGCGAAGAGGTCAAGGCGGTCGTCGCGCTCGTGCCTCACGTCGAGGCGACGAGCACGTTGGCCGAGCAGCTGATCTCGTTCACACGAGAGCGTCTGGCCCACTACAAATGCCCGCGCACCGTGGACTTCACCGACGCCTTACCCCGCCAGGACAACGGCAAGCTCTACCGGCGGCTCCTGCGCGACAAGTACCGTCAGGAGCCATTCGACCGGCCGGCCACAGAGCCGGGCACCGCCTGATAGACGGGCACCGCCTGATAGACGGGCACCGCCCCCCGCTGGAGCAGCCCCTCTCCGTCCGGATCACGCTCGGCTCCGGGACTTGCGATCAGGGGGCTTCGGTGACACGATGTCACCTCCGGGGGGCGAGAGGCGTGGCTCTCACTGTGGGGAGGGCGCTCATGAAGGGCGCTGGGCGGCCCTGACAATGGGCTTGGGTGGCGGAACAAAGGGTGCGGTGCGCGAACGCTCACGCACAACCTCGTTCCGGCTGGACGAGCCGGCCACGAGCCAGACCGAGCCGGCCCCGTTTCGACGCCGTCGGTACGTTCTGGTCGCGTTGTGCGTCACTGTGCTGGCAGCCGTCTCCCTGTGGATCGCCTTTGGTCGCCGCGGCGGCCCTGCACCTGCTGCACGTCCTCAGCAGCGTCCCATGAGCTACCAGGTCCTCTACCGAACCGACACGACGTCAAACAACCAAGACGTCACGCAGTGGGAACTGCTCACGGTCGACCGACCCTTCGACTCCTCGGATGTGACATACAGCCAGTACCCCTCCGCCTCCGAGATGCCGGTCTCCGGTTACGTGTCCACCGAGCAGGCGCTGTACGACGTCAACGCAGGGGAGGTGCAGTTCGCTTCAGGCAAGCAACCCGGCGTTCCCGCCGGCGACCAGGACCTTGTCACCCAGATGCCCGAGATGCTGGCCCGAGGCCTCGCGGTCGACACTGGGTCGAACCTCGACGTGGCCGGTCACCAGTGTCACGTCTACCGGCTCTATGAGCCGCCCGTTGGGGCTATCAAGCCGCTCGGCGGCTCTGGCGACCACGACGATGTGTGCCTCGAGCCAAACGGGATCATCCTCTCGGAGGCGTGGACATACCACGCCCATCTCGTGTACTCGAGACGGGCTCTCGAAGTCACCTTGACCAAAGAGCCCCTCCCCTCGCTCAGCGGCGATACTTCTGCGGGCTCGCCGCTGGCCCCGAGCGTCACACCCGAAAGCTCTCCGACGAGCTTCCTCGCTCCGCCTCCCGCGCCCCCGGGATTCCGGGCCGAGGGCGCTTACGACTTCGCAATTCCGAACGAGCAGGATCCTTCGCTTCTTCAGGCGAGTTCTGTGGTGTGGGCGTTCGTCAAGGGTCCAGACGTCACCACGGTAGAAGCCGGAAGCATGGCCGGAGGAGCCTTGCCGTGGCAGGGGGAGAGCACGGTAGTCGAAGCTGCCGAGCTCCCCGGTTTCGTCCACGCACAAAGCGCAATCCGCTCCGACGGTGCCGAGATCAGGATCGACGCGGGTCACGGCGAGTGGGTAAGGGTCAGGAGCACCATGCCCGTCTCGTGGCTCGTCCGGTACGCCGGCTCCCTGCGGATGGCGCGATGAGCATCTTGACGCAAGGCGCGCCTGTACGCATATGGCCGAACCCGCCACGACGACGGACGAGCTAGATCGTCCAAACAACGCAAGCGCAGAAGACGAGAAAGGGGAATCGTGTCGAGCTCATCCCGGGTCCGTGAGGAGAACATAGGTGCGGTCACCGATCCGTTCGCGCGCAACGTCTTGCGTGTGACGTACCACGTTCGTCGCCATGCCCTTCTCTACGCGGTCGGCGCGCTAGGCATCCTCGCTCTGTCGCTCTTCCCCACGCTCGCCCAGGGAAGCGGAAGTGGAGGCGGGAGTGGCGGCGGAAGTGGCGGCGCACTCGGCAGTCGGACAGGTCGTGACAGCACACAGGGGACCAACCCCGTCTCGTCGAATGCGGCTTCGGGCGCGGTCGGATCAGGCGGGTCGAGCGCGCCCGGGGCCGGCGGATCGGCCGGCTCGTCTGCGGGGACTGCCTCTGCCGTGTCACAAACCGTGCAGACGGGCACGGGCGTGACGCGCAGTGGAACCGCCTGCGCGCCTGGAGTGCGCCAGATTCCGTTCTCCCTGTACGCCGCTCCCTGTGAAGCGAAGTTCACCGGGGACAACGGGGGGGCTGTCTACAACGGGGTGACCGCAAACACCATCACCGTCGCCATTCGACACACCTCCGACTCCCAGGGGGCGAACGTCGAGACGGTCAATGCCGAGTCCCAAGCTGCCGGCGGGGCTACCGCCACTCAGGACGAGCAATACATGGACGCGTTGGTCGGCTACTTCAACAAGACCTTCGAGCTCTATGGAAGGCAGGTGAAGCTAGTGGACTTCAACGGCCAGGGTAACTACACGAACGAGGAGCTGGGGCAGGACGAAGCCACCGCGTGCGCCGACGCCGATGCTCTGGCCACGAGCGTGCACGCATTCGGGGTGCTCGACTTCGAGACCTACGGGGAAGAGACCCAACCGTTCTCCGACTGCGCTGCTCGCTACCACCTTTACGTGCCCCTGGGAGCTCCCTATTACTCCGAGAGCCTCTTCCAGGGGTGGAACCCCTATGTGTGGAACGTCACGCCGAACTGCAACCTCGTCGACTCCTCGTTGGCAGAGTTCGTCGGCAAGCAGATGGCGCCGTACCCCGCCGCGTGGGCGGGGTTGGACGGTGCACTCAACATGCAGAACACCCAACGCAAGTTCGCCACGTACGTCCCCAACAACGCCGGCTACCAAGGGTGCGCTGCGGAGTTCCAACAGATCGAAGAGAGCCAGTATCACGTCGCGTCCAACCGCTTTGACCAGTACAACTACGCCCTCGACGTCTCCACCTTCCCCCAGGACTCCCAGCGGGCGATCATTCAATTCTCCGCCGACCACGACACCACCGTGGTCCTGGCCTGCGATCCCATCTCACCGGTCTTCCTGACCCAGGACGCCCTGGGACAGAACTATCACCCCGAGTGGATGCTGGAGGGAGTGGCCCAGACCGACTGGGACAACTGGGCCCAGCTCTGGGACCAGCAGGAGATCAATGGCCATCTCTTTGGATTGTCCCAGGCGGGAAGCACGGCAGCCATCCTGGACCCCAACAGCGAATCAGGCCGAGTCCTGCAGTCCATCGGGGTGCCCATCAACATCACCTCGGTGACCTCGTACTACCTGGTGTTGTCGATGTTCAACCAGCTTCAGGCGGCGGGCCCGGATCTCACACCCGCCAACATCGCTGTCGGGACGGCCCACCTCCCAGAGGGAGGAGGTTCCACAGCAGCCCTCGGGACCTGGTACTTCGGCAACACCCACACGGCCATCATCGACTCCCGTGAGGTCTACTGGAACGGCTCGCAAACATCTCCGGCCGACAACAAGCCGGGAACGTATCTTCCGATCTACGGCGGGCAGCGGTTCAGGCTCGGCCAGTTCCCCACCGGCCAGCCGCCCTACTACCCATGAGCACCCACGTGCGAGTCGGTCCACGCCGGAGCGGCCGTCGATGAGCGCGTTGGTCCGCAACCGCCAATTGGTGAAGGGCGCCACCGTGCTGCCCATCGCGCTTGTCGTCTGGCTCGTGCTGAACGCCGTCCTTCCGCACGGGGCGCCTGCCGGGATCATCCTTTCGGGAGCGGTCTTCGGAGCGATCAACGCCTTGGTGGCGATCTCGATCGTCCTCGTATACCAGGCGAACCGGGTGGTCAACTTCGCTGCCGCCGAATTCGGTTCGGTCGCCGCGGTCCTGGCCATCGAGTTCCACATCAAGCTGGGGCTCAACTTCTTCGTCTCGATTCTCGCCGGGCTCGTCATCTCTGCGGCGCTAGGAGCGCTCTTGGAGATCCTCGTGATACGTCGCTTCGGCAACGCGCCGCGCCTCATCGTCATGGTGGTGACGATCGGACTGGCTCAGGTGCTCAACTCGCTGAGCATCATCATCCCGGTCAAGTGGTCCGGCGGTGCGAGCAGCGGCACGTTCACCACCCCGTGGAACCTCCACTTCATGGTCTTCCCAGTGCTGTTCAACGCCAACTACGTCCTCGCCATCGTCGTGGTCCCCATGGTGCTCGCCTTTCTCGTCTGGTTCTTCAAGTACACGAACTACGGCACCGCAATAAGAGCCATGGCAGACAACGGAGACCGGGCGAAACTGCTCGGAGTGCCCGTGCAGCGCCTGTCGACCGTCCTCTGGGCAATGACAGGAGTTCTCTCCGCGCTCGCCGTGCTCCTGCGCGTGCCGATCCTCGGGTTCCTCTCCTTCAACAGCGTTTCGAGCAGCAGCATCGACCTCCTGGTCCAGACGCTGGCGGCCGCGGTGATCGGCGGGATGACCAGCTTGCCGGTAACCGTCGTGGCTGCGATCGGGCTGGGGATCGCCGAGCAACAGGGCGCATGGTCGTTCCAGAACTCCGCCTATGTGGACGTAGTGCTCCTCGTCGTCGTCCTCGTTGCGCTGCTCGTCAAGCGGGACCGGTTGACGAGAGCGTCCGACACCGGGATCAGCACGTGGCGTGCAATCGGACAGGTCAGGCCGGTCCCCCCCGAGCTTGCTGATCTGCGGGAGGTACGCCTTGGCCGCCGCGCGTTGCCTGTCGCTCTGCTGGTGTTCGCAGTGGCTCTTCCTTACTTGATCCCACCAGCGCGCACCCAGCTCGCGACGCTCGTCCTCATCTACGCGATGGTTGGCGCGTCCCTGGTGGTGCTGACCGGCTGGGCTGGTCACATCTCGCTCGGCCAGGTGGCTTTCATGGGATTCGGGGCCGCGACGACCGGGATCCTCGTTACCAATCACGGAGTCGACCTACTCGTCGCACTCGCTTGCGGAGCGCTGGTGGCCGGTGTCGTCGCGGTGGTGATCGGCATCCCCGCTCTTCGGATCAGCGGGCCGTTCCTCGCAGTGGTGACTCTCGCGTTCGCACTCACCTCCGCGAATTACTTCCTCATCCCGAGATTCTTTCCATGGTTCGACCCGCAAAAATCGATACCACCCCACACGCTCTTCGGACGAATCCATATCGCGAGCGATCGCGAGATGTACTTCTTCTGCCTCTTCTTCCTCATCGCGATCCTCGTCGCGCTGAGCACGCTGCGTAAGACCCACGCAGGTAGGGCGATGATCGCCGCCAAGGAGAACAGGCTCGCCACCCAGTCCTTCGGGATGAGCACGGTGAGGCTGAACCTGGTGGCCTTTGCGGTGTCGGGAGCGATCGCCGGGCTCGCCGGCGGGCTGTTCGTCGTCCAGCAACAGGCGTACAGCTTCGGCGCCTTCCCCGCCGAGTCCGGCTTGGTGTTCTTCACGATGGTCGTGATCGGTGGCCTCGGCTCTATACCGGGCGCGGTACTGGGGGCGGTCTACGTGTACGGCGCTCAGTACCTGCTCGCACCCGGCTTCCAGGAACTGGCGACCGGAGCAGGGATCGTGCTGCTGCTGCTCTTCTTGCCTGGAGGCCTAGGGGAGCTCTTCTACCGCGTGCGCGACCAGGCGCTCCGGCAACTCGCTCACCGCAGGGGCTTGCTCGTGCCCAGCCTGCTTGCCGACCGGCTGAGCGCTGATGCGGATCCGTCGCTGGACCTGTCCGTGGCCGCATTCGACTCACGGAGGCTTCGATCCCTCCCCGTCCCCGGAGCTGACCCCCCAGACGAGCAGGACGCACCGGACGAGCCTCACGAGCCCAACGGGAGGGCCCCTGAAACAGAAGAGGCCGTGACCTGGATCGGCCGCGAGGGGCACGCATGAGCACGCCGAGCAGTGAGGTCGCAGAGAGCAGGATGGACGTCGCGCAACGACTTCGCAACTTTGTGAAGGAGACCGGTTCGGTAGGGGTATGGCCGCTGCTCGTGCTCATGGCTCTCGCCGGTGTGCAGAACGTCGACGTGGTCGCGTTCGGCGTCCTGTCACCCGACATCCGAGACACCTTCGGCCTCTCTAACGCAGGGATCGACGCGATCGCATCGCTGACAGCGGCGGTTCCGGTCGCCTTCTCGGTCTTCCTCGGGTACATCGGCGACCGGACGAACCGGGTCAGGCTCACCTCGTACGCGGCGATCGTGTTCGGCGCGATGGCCGTGCTCACCGGGCTCGCCCCGGCGCTCGCGATCCTCGTGATCGCCCGAATCGTCGGAGGGACAGGCTTCCTTTCCAGCGAGACGATCACCCCGGGCCTCTTGTCCGACTACTACCCGCCGAAGATCCTCGGAAGCGTGTTCGGCACCTACCGTTTCGGCTCGTACGGCCTTTCTCTCGCCGTAGGAGCAGGCCTCGCCGGTATCGTCGGCTCGGCGATCGGCTGGCGTGCCACCTACGTGCTTTTGGCGCTGCCGACATTCGCCTTGGTGGTGTTCGTCCGCGTCCTGTTGAAAGAGCCCGAGAGGGGTGCCACCCAGGGACTCGCCGTCGCGAGCGAGAGCGAGAGCACGATCGGCGAGAGCTTCAGGCGCGTACGCGCCATTCGCACCTTGCGACGGACCTGGACCTCGGCATTCCTTTTCGGCGCGGGCACCCTGCCGTTCGCCACGCTCCTGAGCACGTTCTTCAAGGACGTCTATCACCAAGGAGATGCCGCAAGGGGTGTCATCGCGACCGTCTACGGGCTTGGCGGGCTGCTCGGCATCGGGCTCGGGGGATGGCTCGGCCAGCGGGCGGTGAGCACCGGACAGCCACGGAAGCTGGCGTTGATCAACGGTCTCATGATCGTGGAGTTCGCCGGAGGCATCATCCTCATGGCGGGGCTTCCCGTCCTGGCTCTCTCGGTGGTCGCCGTCGCGTTGCTCAGCATCGGGGCGTTCGGCTTCCTCCCCGCGTACACGACGCTTGTATCGGTCGTCGCACCGCCCCGAGTTCGTGCCCAGGCGTTCGGGTGGTCGCTGCTCTTCTACAGCGCGGGAGCGGTCGTCATCACGCCGATAGTGGGCAGCATCGGCGACGCTCACGGCCAGCGGGCAGCATTGCTGTTCCTCGCGGTTCTCGTCGCCGCCGGGGGAATGGTCGGCGCTTCGTGCGCGAGGTTCGTCGATCG
>DATKIB010000111.1:0-16986 GCA_035509915.1 Acidimicrobiales bacterium
ACGCCCGACACGTGTTCGGCTGACGCCCGACACGTGTTCGGTTGATGTCCGACACCTTGCCCCACCAACCTTCGCTCACCGGCGAGGGGAGGTGGCTCGATGCTCAAGGAGCTGAGCAAGGTGGAACAGCGCTACAACGCCGTCCTGGCAGTCATCCGAGACGGCATGCGAGTCGTCGAGGTCGCAGAGAAGTTCGGGGTGCACCGGGACACCGTGCACGTCTGGCTCGCCCGCTACGAGGCAGGCGGGTTGACCGGGCTAGCCGATCGATCCCATCGTCCGAGGAATTCGCCTTTGCAAATGTCCGCGGCGATCGAAGCGCGTGTGCTCGAACTGCGCCGCTGGCGGCCCCACTGGGGCCCGATGAGCATCCGCCATCAGCTCGCGCGAGAGCAGGCGGCGCCTTTGCCCTCGGTCTCGGGCATCTACCGCGCACTTCGTCGCCACGGCCTCGTGGAGAGCCAAGAGCGGCGCAAGCGCCTGCCGACCTACAAGCGCTGGGAGCGCGGGAGGCCCATGGAGCTGTGGCAGATGGACGTGGTGGGAGGCGTGCTCTTGGCCGACGGAACCGAGTGCAAGGTTCTGACGGGCGTCGACGACCACTCCCGCTTCTGTGTGTGCGCCGGGATCATGGTGCGAGCCACCGCCCGTCCGGTCTGCGGGTTCTTCGCCGAGGCCCTCGAGCGCCACGGGGTGCCAGAGGAGGTCTTGACCGATAACGCGAAGGTCTTCACCAACCGCTTCGCCTTGAGGCCCACCGAGGTCCTCTTCGACAAGCTCTGCAGGGAGAACGGAATCGTCCACCGTCTCACGGCTCCTAGATCACCCACGACAACAGGCAAGATCGAGAGATTCCACCGCACGCTTCGCGTCGAGTTCCTCTCGGGGAGGATGTTCCCGAGCCTCAACAGGGCCCAGGCCGAGCTCGATGCCTGGGTGGTCGACTACAACACCTGCCGGCCCCATCAGAGCCTCAAGATGCAAACCCCCTCCGAGCGCTTTACGCGCAGAGAGGCCGTTGCAGAGCCCCCTCTCGACCTGCGAGCCCTCGAACAGGACCGCTCGGGCGACGACTGGATCTCTCGCACGGTGTCGCTGAACGGGACCGTGTCGGTCTCGAACCAGGTCTTCTCCGTCGGCAAGCACCGAGGCGGGTCGACCATCGACGTCCGGGTGACCGAGGAGCTCCTAGAGGCATGGGACGGCATGGACCTGTTGAAGACCGTTCTCAGGAGCTCAAAGGGGGTGGTGAGGAAGAAACGAGCGGAACTCCACGTCAAGCACTAAAACAACCAAAGGGGATGTCGGGCATCTCCCGAACACGTTTCGTCGGAGATCAACCGAACCTTTTCAGGCGCACCATGTTGAGCCACACCATGTTGAGCCGCACGATTTGATGTCGCGAGACATCCGAGACAGATGTCGCGAGACATCGTAGACAACTGAGGGCCCCGGGGTAGGATTCGGGGGCCATGGCGGCTGACGCAAGCGGGCCGAGCTCCCCCGACGCGGTGCAACCCGACGTGCTCGACGAGGTTCGGATGCGCGCCATCCTCGCGAGCCTTATCTCGAGTGCCGCGGTCATCGTCCTGCTGGTCGTCTATGCGCTGATCCCGGGCCACTATTCCCTGGCACCCGCGCCGTACTTCGCGCTCACCGGCACAGGAGCCCTGGCGGTCCTTGCGAGCGCCCGGCTCCCGTGGCGATCGCTGATCCGCCATCCTTGGTTCGTACAGATCCTCGTCGGCTGGTCGATCGCCGACATCGCCCTCGTATCGGCCGGCATCGCAGTGAGCGGTGGTAGTCACTCCGACCTCTACCTGCTGTACCTGGCCATGACCGTATTTATGGCGGGGGTCTCCTACCCGCGCTCGACGCGTGTCGCCCTCGTCCTCCTGTTGATGGCTTCTTACGTCATCACTCTCGGTGCCTTGGGTTGGAACATCGGCGCCGGCACCATCCTCCTGCGATTGGGGATCATCGTGATAACGGCCGCGGGCGCCAACGCCACGTCCATCGCGCTGACCCGAGAGCTGTACTTCCGTGACCAGGTGACGCGCGACTCCGAAGCAAGGGCGGGCATGTGGAGCCGGGTGGCAGGGCTGGGCCGCGAGATCGGTCTGCTCGACGAGGAGCAGCTGTTGACCTGGGCCGTGGACGCTGTCTACGAGCTCGGCTTCGAGGCGGCGAACGTCTGCATGTACAGCGAGGACCTCCTGTCGTATCACGTGGCCCACGCGCGGGGACTGCCGGACGAGTATGCGCAGAGCGTGCACTCGTCCGAGCGGGGCATGGCCCATTTCGTGAAGGGGGACCGCAAGACGGTCGTCGTGACCGACTACAGCGAACGCTCCGACGGCGTTCCGCTGCTGGTGGCGAGCGGCTTCAGGACCGTGGTCGCAACGCCGGTCTGGGTGGAGGGCGAGCTGACAGCGGCACTCGTTGGAGGAACCCGTACCAAGCGACCGGTGAAGGCCGAGGAGATCGCCGCCATCGAGTTGCTCGCTGCGCACGCGGGACGCGGCATCGAGAACGCCCGCAAGGTCGAGCACCAGCGACGCGATGCGGCGCACTTCCGCTCTCTCATCACTTCTGCTCCCGATGCCATGGTGGTCATGGACATAGAAGGTCATGTCCTGGAGGCCAACCGGCAGATCGGCCGCCTGTTCGGTTACGACCTCGACGAGCTGACAGGCATGTCCATCGAGCAATTCGTGCCGCGGTCGTTCGGACACTTCGCCGAGCTCTACCGCGAGGCCTTCGCCGAGAACCCCCGCACCCTCGTGGTCGGCGAGACCGAGACCTTGACGGGGCTTCGCAAGGACGGAAGCGAGTTTCCGATGGAGGTCGTGCTCGGCCCGATCGAGGCACCCGAGGGGCTCCTCGTCACGGCCACCGTGCGCGACGTGACAGAACGCAAGGAATTCGAGCGGCGCCTGGCGCACCAAGCGACCCACGACCACCTGACGGGCCTCCCCAACCGCGCGCAGTTCGTGGGTAAGCTCGCCGAGGCTCTCGCGCGCACGCCTGTCGGCTCATCCCAGATCGGCGTGTGCTTCCTGGACGTCGACCACTTCAAGTACGTGAACGACAGCCGCGGTCACACGGTTGGGGACGAGCTCGTAGCGGAGGTCGCTCGCCGCATCGCATCGACTGCCAGGGCAGGCGACCTGGTGGCGCGTTTCGGTGGGGACGAGTTCGCCGTGCTCGTCGAGGGTCTGACGGATCGCCAGGGCGCGGTGGCCCACGCATGGAGACTGCTCGCCTCGTTCGACCGCCCGTTCGTGCTGGAGGGAGTCGAGTGCTACCTCACCGCGAGCGTCGGCATCGCTTTCGGCGCGAGGGGCGACAACCCGAACGACCTACTGCGCGATGCGGATGCCGCCATGTACCAGGCCAAACAGAAGGGCCGGGCGAGAGTCGAGCTGTTCGACGACACCCTCACAGCCCGCGCCCGCGAAAGGCTAGAGATCGAGTCCGCGCTCCACCAGGCCCTGCTCGGGGAGCAGCTGTCCCTCGTGTTCCAGCCGGTCGCGGAGCTCTCGAGCCGATCGGTGATCGGTGCGGAAGCCCTCCTGCGGTGGGAGCACCCTGAACGCGGACCGATCCCGCCATCGGTGTTCATCCCCATCGCAGAGGAGTCCGGCCTGATCCTTCAACTCGGGCGCTGGGTGCTCACCCGGGCGTGCCAGCACGCCGCGCGCTGGGTCCGCCAGGGCCTCGTGCCGGCTGACTTCGAGGTGAGCGTGAACGTCTCGAACCGACAGCTCGAGCACGACCGGCTCATCGCAGAGGTCGCCTCCATCTTGGAATCGACCGGACTCCCCTCGCGCAATCTGGTTGTGGAGGTGACAGAGAGCTTCTTCATGCGTGACCTTCACGCCGCTGTACGGCGACTGAACGCGCTCAAGCAACTCGGAGTGCGGATTGCCATCGACGACTTCGGCACCGGCTTCTCGTCGCTCAACTCCCTGTCGCGCCTCCCAATCGACGTGGTGAAGATCGACAAGTCCTTCACAGACGCCCTCGGCACCAGAAACGACGCGATCATCGGGGCCGTGGTCGAGGTGGCGGGTGCCTTCGACCTCGAAGTGGTGGCCGAGGGCGTGGAGTCCGAGGACCAGGTCGAGCGTCTACTCGGTCTCGGCTGCAAGCTCGGTCAGGGCTACCTTCTCGGCCGACCGGTGCCCACCCACGGCATCGAGCGCGTCCTCAGCGCGAGGGCCGGCGCCGCCGGCTGACTCAGCTCGCGGTCCGGCGCCGGCTGACCGGGGCCCGCCCTACTCGAAGCCCACCGGACGGCGGTGCGCCCAGGGCCGGGCCTCCTCGAGCTGGCTCGCCAGCCGCAGCAGGAGGTCCTCGCGGCCGTAACCACCCACCAGCTGCACGCCAACGGGCAGGCCTTCGTCGCTCCAGTGGAGAGGTAGGGACACCGCTGGCTGACCGGTCACGTTGAACGGCGCCGCGAAGGGCACGACCCCCGCCGCGCGAAAGACGGGGGTGAGTGGATTGTCCCTGGTGGACTCGAACTGGCCGAGCTTCAGCGGGAGCTCGGGGATCGTCGGCGTCACGAGCACGTCGTAGCCGTCCACCTCCCACCAGGCCCTCACCCGCCGGGCGCAGGAGTGCAGGTACTGGACCGCCATGAGGTATTCCGCGGTCGTGGTCCCGCGGCTCATCTCCGCCAGCGCCCACGTGGCCGGCTCGCAGCCCTCCTCGTCGATCCTGTGTCCGGTCTTGCGGAAGGTGTCCTCCAGGCACCAATCGGCGTAGGCGGCGTAGACGACGAGGAAGCTCGTCACGAACCCTTCGTCCTCGAGCGATAGCGGGTACTGGTCGGTCACGTCGTGACCCAGGCCCTCGAGAAGCTCGACCGCTGAGGAGACCGCCGCTCGGCACTCGGGGTGCACCTCCGCCGCACCCGTCAGGTCGGTCACGAGGACACCGACTCGGAGACGACCGGGATCGGCGCCCACCTCCTCGCTGAAAGGCCGCGTTGGTGGAGGGGCGAAATACGGGTCGCCGGGCATCGGGCCGCTGGTGAGGTCGAGGACCGCGCCGGAGTCGCGCACCGAGCGTGTCACCACATGCTCTATGGCGAGGCCCGCCCACACCTCCCCGTACTCCGGGCCCAAGGAATTGCGCGCCCGGGTGGGCTTCAAGCCCACAAGTCCGCACTCGCTCGCCGGGATCCGGATCGAGCCGCCCCCGTCGTTGGCGTGCGCCAACGGCACCATCCGAGCTGCGACGGCCGCGGCGGACCCACCGCTCGAGCCGCCCGCGGACCTCGAGGGGTCCCACGGGTTCTTGGTCGGGCCGTAGACGGCGGGCTCGGTGGTGGGAAACAGCCCCATCTCGGGCGTGTTGGTCTTTCCCACGAAGACGAAACCGCCTCTGCGCAAGCGCTGGACGAGATACGTGTCCTCCTTCTCGGTCCAACCGATGTCCCGCAGCGCACGCATTCCCTCGTGGAGCGGGTCCCCGGCACTGTGCGCCATCAAGTCCTTGAGCAGCATCGGCACTCCGCGAAATGGACCGTCGGGCAGGTCGCCGGAGGCGGCCTTGCGCGCGGAGTCGAACATGCGGTGGATCACCGCGTTGATCGAAGGGTTGTACTTCTCTATTCGTGCGATGGCGTCCTCGACGAGCTCGACGGCGCTGATCTCCCCGCGACTCACGAGCTCTGCTTGAGCGGTCGCGTCGAACTGTGACAGGTCCGTCATCGAAGCTCCCTATCGTGCCTCGGCCCGGCCGTGCACACGGTCAACTACCTGGCCCGCCGGTGCCGGGTAGCGTGCGCGGGGTGATCCCCCAGCTGCAATGCAATTTGGCCTCGGGCTCCAGGCGCACCAGGTCCACCCCCGATCGCAGCGCGTCCGGCGGGCACGTCATCGGCTCTATGGCGAGCGCTCTTCGCCGGCGCGATCCAGGATCGACGTCGTCAGCGGTGTACACCATTACGTAACGGAACCGCTCGTCCATCCAGACCGTGGCTCCGACGTGGCACGTGGGATCGTCGATCTCCACGCGGGCCATTCCATCGGCGCCTCGCACCAAGTCAGTGAAGGCAGTGTCGAGGTGAGTGGTGCCGATCATTCTCGGCTCGGTGAAATCGTACTCGGTGCCGGTGACGATGGTCTCTCCCGTAGGCAGCCCTCGTGCGTCGGTCACCAGTCTGCGTCGCCCGGGCACTTGGAAGCGAGCGAAGTCGATCACCGGCGTGCCGACCGTCACATAGGGATGGAACCCGATCCCGAAGGGTGCCGGGTGCTGGTCGGCGTTCGTGACCTCCGTCGACACCACCAACCCCGCGCGACCGAGCCGGTACTCGATGCACAGCTCGATCCTCCACGGGTAGCCGGGCTGGGGATTCAAGGTGCAACCGAGCACCAGCACGTTCTGAGCGCGGGACACAAGTCTCCACGGAAGCCAGCGTACGAGGCCGTGTATCGCGCATCCACGCTCGGGCTCATCGAGGGCGGCCTCGCCGTGGCGACCGTCGATGCTGTACTTCCCGTCTCCCAGCCGGTTGGGCCATGGTGCGAGCACTTGCCCACGTCCAGCAGAGCACATATCCCTCTCGCCGAACCCGTCGATCACCGGCGAGCCGTCCACCGTGTAGACGCGCAACGTCGCACCGATCTCCGTGACGACCGCTCGCTGGCGCCCGTGGCCGATCTCGTGCTGCTCGCCCGAGGGGGCGAGCGCGGTGTGGGTGGAGGCGGTCATTGGCCCCGGTATGGTAGTTCCAGTAGGCCATTCCGGCGCCGTACGTGGAGGTCCTGGTGCGAATCCTGGTCACGAACGACGACGGGGTCCGCGCTCCGGGTATCGCAGCTCTCGCGGCCGTGGCGATCGACTCCGGCCACGAGGTTGTGGTCGTCGCACCAATGGTCGACTACAGCGGTGCGGGCGCTGCAGTGGGGCCTGTGCACTCGCGCGACGGCGTCGACTACGAGGCTCACGCGATCGAAGGGCTCGAAGACGTGCCCACGTACGGCATCGACGGGCCACCGGCTCTGGCTGTGATCGTCGCGTGCGTGGGAGCGTTCGGGCCCCGTCCCGACATCGTCCTCTCCGGCATCAACCACGGGGTCAACGTCGGTCGTTCGACCATGCACTCGGGAACGGTCGGAGCGGCTCTCACCGGGGCCAACTTCGGCTTGCGCAGCCTCGCGGTCTCCATCAAGTACGGGGAGGACCCGATCCCGTGGCGCACTCCCGCGACCCTCGCGTCCGCGCTGATCCCCGTGCTCGTCGACGCGCCGGCCGGCACGACCTTCAACCTGAACGTCCCGAACGTGGAGCTCGGGGTGCTCAGGGGGATCCGGCAGGGCCGCCTGGGCCGCGGTGGCACCATCCGATCGGCGGTCCATGCGACTTCCGCCGGCGCACTGCCGCACGTGAGCCTCCCCCCGTTTCCCTCCGGGACCCTCCGCATGGACCTCGCCGCTCCCGGCATGGCCCCGGAGCCCGCGGGGGACACGGACGCGGGGTTGCTCGCCCACGGGTTCGCATCGGTCACCTCCCTCGTGGGGATACGAGAGCCCGGCCAGGAGGCCGAGTCCATGATGACGGCCGCCATGGACGCCCTCTACGCCCTGGAAGGGGTGGGACCCGGAGCCGAGATCGAGCTCGGGGAGCCCGAGGAGGACCTGGCGACCGGCTGAGCAGGGCGCCCACTGCTAGCTGGGCGGGATCTTCCCGAGAATCCCGCTGACCAGGGGCTCGAGCCGGGACCCCACGAACGGCAACCGGATTCTCGACACATATGACCTCTGAGCAGGCAAGACGTCAGAAGCCGCTGCCGGCGGAGCGGATTTTGAGCCTGGCTCGAGCCTCGGCGAGGCTTGTGCATCCGCGCACAATCCGCTTGCAAGTGTTATACTGGTCGCAACAGGACAGACGGGCGTCGTTAACGCGATCGCAAGGCGGCCGTGGGAGGACATCTCCCGCGAGCGAGCGCGACGCCCGGACCGCAACCCGGCACACCGCGGCGTGCGATGCACCGCGCCCGGGACGGATGCGGTCCTCCGCTCCACCTCACCCATGACCACGCACCCACCCAGCGCGCTGCCAGGGCCGCACGAGAACGGAGGTCCCTAGCCAAAAGCCAGGGTCGCTCCGTCCGCACCTCGTTCGGACTCCCAAGTCCAGGACCGCCCGCCCTTCCCGGCGCCGGCCCGCGAGACGAATGCGCAGACGACGGACACCCGCATTCCCAAGCCGATCTGGAGCCCTCCGGGGATCCCGTGACTTCAAGGAGGCGCAAGATGCGGAAGCACCGCTTCTACGGTGTCACCCTCGCCATGCTTCTCGGCGCGGGCGTGATCACCGCCCCCACATCCACCAACCAGACCTCACCGAAGAACTCCCTAACGGCGCTTTCGAAGCGCGATCCGGGCCCCGCCCGAGTGCGAGGGGCCAGCGTGCTCCGGGTGCGCGCCGAGAGGCGACGCGCTCGGCCGCGCGACGAGGCAGTCCCGTCGTTGATCGTGTCACTCGCCGTGTTCCAGGTGCCACCGCCGCCACCGGCACCTGCGCCGGCACCACCACCGACACCTGCGCCGGCACCACCACCGCCGCCACCAGCCCCTGCTACTGCCGCCGCGTCCCAGCCGAGCGCCGGCACGTGGGCAGAGCTGCGCTCCTGCGAATCGGACGACAACTACTCGGACGACACGGGCAACGGCTACTACGGCGCGTACCAGTTCTCGCTGTCGACGTGGGAGGCACTCGGCTACTCGGGCCTTCCCTCCGACGCCTCGCCTGGGGTGCAGGACCAAGCAGCCCAGGAGCTGCAGGCGAGAAGCGGGTGGGGGCAATGGCCGGCTTGTGCGAGCGAGCTCGGCCTGGACTGACGCCCCCCAGCCCTACAGTTCTCCAAATCGCGTCACGCACCGCGGAAGCGCTGACATCGATCATCCGCAATCGCACCTCGGCCCGAGCCTGGCTCGGCGCGATGGTGCTGCTTGCGGTCGCGGTCCAGGTCCTCGTCTGGGGAGCGCCCAAGACACACGGAAGCGGCGGGGCCGCGCTTCCACAGCTGCGCCACCTCTTCGGGATCGGGTACGCGCTGATCCTGCTCGCGGCGGAGATGGCCTTCTGCGCTAGCCAGCGACTCGCCGGCGGCGCCGCGTGGGTGCTCGTGACGTGCGCGTGCGTGGACGCGGCCTTCTGGTTGGCGCACCTGGGCGGGCTGCACTTCCCGACTGGAGCGGCCGCCGCGCTCACGGCGGGCGCAGGATCAGTGGTCCTGGCCGCCGGGGTGCTCGTCGGGCGGTTCCAGCCCGCCCAGCCCCGCCGGCGCAGGTGATGCCCGACACCGAGACCCGCCCAGCCTCGCCGGCGCAGGCGATGCCCCAACCCCGGGGGCGGGCCGCGTCCACTATCTTCCTGGCGTGACCAATTCCAGCGCCGGGCGCGGTGCTCCGGCCACTTCCAGTACTGAGACCACGGGCCTCAAGATGGCGCGAAGGATCTCCGGCATGTTCGACGCAAAGCCCCTCACCGACGGGCAGTTCGAGGCCGAGGGCATCCGTCTCTCCTACGAGGAGCACGGAACCGGCCCCCGGGTGCTGGTCTTCCTGCACGGTCTCCTGCTCGACGCGCAGATGAACAGGCGACTCGCAGACGACCTGGCCGAGCAAGGCAACCGCGTCGTCCTCCTGGACCTGCCCGGCCACGGTCGCTCGGACAAGCCTCGCCACGCCTCGGCGCACCGCATGGACTCGTACGCGCGCTATGTCGTGGCGCTGCTCGACGAGCTGGACATCGACGAGGCGGTGGTGGGCGGAGTGTCGCTCGGCGCGAACGTCGCGCTCCAGGTGGGCGTGCAGGCGCCCGAGCGCGTGCGGGGGCTCGTGATCGAGATGCCCGTGCTCGAGTACGCGGTTCCCTTCGCTGCGACGATCTTCCTCCCTCTTCTGCTGGGGGTGCACTACGCAGCCCCGCTGTGGCGCGCCGTGGCATCGGTGGCCCGACGGCTTCCGCGCACCCGCATAGGCGCCCTCGACAGCGTGGTCACGACCCTCACCCTCCCGCCCGACGAGGCCGCGGCCGTCCTCCACGGGATGCTCGTCGGTCCGATCACCCCGACGTACGAGGAACGTCGGGCCATAGAAGCGCCCGCGCTCGTGATCGGCCACAAGAGGGACTTCGTCCACCCCTTCACCGATGCGGACCACCTGGCGCGCCAACTGCCCGACGCCCGCCTGCTTCAGGCGCACTCGCTGCTGGAGCTGCGTCTCAATCCAGAGCGGCTGACCGCCGAGATCGCCAGTTTTCTGGACGAGGCCTGGAGCCCGTCGAGCCTCAGGCGCTCGGTTGCGTCGCCCGGCGGAGTACACCCGGCCTGAACGGGATAGGGCCGCGGCTGCTCAAGTCGGGCGCGGCACCCAGGCGTCGGGGTCCTCTATGCAGCTCGGCCTATGTCGGACGCGGCACCCAGGCGTCGGGGTCCTCGATCAGCTCCGCGACCTGCACCGGCAAGCGCCCGGTGACCACGTCCTCGACGGTCACGGTGTCCAGCACCCTGCGCAGGCCGGCCCGCACAGCCACCCACACCTCCTGGAGGTGCTCCGCGGCCCCGCTGTAGCTCGTCGCCTCGGGCCGCAGTCCCCGCACCTCGGCGAGCGGCCCGTCGAGGGCGCGCATCACGTCGGCGACGGTGATCTCTGTCGCCGGCTTCGCCAGGCGGTAGCCACCCTCCGATCCCCGCCGGCTGGCCACGAGCCCTGATCGCCGCAGGTCGTTCAAGATGGCTCCCAGGAACTTGAGGGGCAGGCCCTGCGAGCGGGCGAGCTCCTCGGCCGTTGTCGGCTCACCCCGTTCGGCCAGGGCCAGCACCGCCCGCATCCCGTAGTCGACCTTGGCGGGGATGTGCACCATCGGATTCTGCACCTCCGAACCGGGGCGTCAGGTGCAATCCGAGCCCTGGATCTCAGAAGGCACTTGCCTTTGCGCCTGCGCCGTCAGATGCTGTGACCAGGAAGTGGCGCGCCCAGGACGGGCTTCCCGGCCGGGTCGCCGCCGACAAGAGGGGGCCGGGCATGCGCCTCATGGAGCAGAACGAGAGGCCAGAGGACCATTTCACCGAGGGTGAGCTCGACCTGGAGCCACCCGAGGAGCTGGCGGTCGCGGAGCTCGACGACGAGACGTTGCTGGAGGAGGACCTAGACAACGACGACGTGGCGGAGGAGGACGTCGACGAGGACGTGCTCGAGTTCACCCTCGAGGACCTGGTTCACAGCGCCGACGACACCGATACAGACGCCCGTGCCGAGGGGGGCCGTGCTGGCTCTGCCGGGGTCGAGCTCACCATTGCGCTGCACCTGCCCGAGGGTGCCCGTGACGGCGACGGTTCCCGCCCCGGCGTCCTCGAGGATGACGAGCTAGACGAGCTGGACGACCTGGAGGTCCCGGACCTCGAGGACGTGGAGGAGAGCCTCGACCACATCCTCGCCGAGCGACTCGCCGGGGACTCCGATGAAGCCGGGGCAGACGAGGACGAGGAGCAGGCCGAGGTCGTGACGCTCGTCCTCGGGCCTTTGCTGGGCTCGGCGGTGTCGCCCTGTCGGGAGGACGAGTTCGTGTGCAGCTCGTGCTTCCTGGTTCGAAAGAGGGCCCAGCTGGCGGACTCGTCGGCGCGCGTCTGCCGCGACTGCGCTTCCTGAGACTCGCCCGGTCCGGGCGGCCTGGTGGGCCTGGAGGGCCAGGTGGCCCAGGTGGGCCTGGTGGCTTGGTCCGCGTCGGGCGGGGGCCTGGCCGGAGAAGATGGCCACCTCCGGCGGGTTCCGCAGAATAACGATCCGGAGGACCGTGACCCCGCCGGAGGCGGCCTAAGAGACACGTCCCAGGTGGGCGGCACTCCGGACGTATCCCAATCGAGATCTGCTTACGCGTCTCGACGTGCTAACAGCATGCAGCTTCACCCTTGTGCAATGAAAGGGCCGAAGGTCCCGAACTGCTTGACGGCTAGTCGGGGAAGCGGCCAGGGTCAGGGCAGGGAGAGCGCTGCGGCCTTCGGGTCGAGGGCCCCACCGAGGGGCTCCGCCGGCGCTACGGGCCCTGCCGCCGAGGCGGGCGCTGCCGGCGAGGTGTTGGCCGTCGTCGCTGCCTGTGAGGGGGTCGCTGCCGGCGCCCCTGTGCCCGCGGCAGAGAGGGCCGGGGTGCTGGACCCGGCTCCCTCGAGCGCCTGGCACAACTGGGCCAGCTCTTGGGAGAGGGAGCTACCGAGAGCGGCCGTGGAGGCCGTCGGGATCGGGCACGAGGGGGCCGGTTGCGAGGGAGACGGCGACGGCGGGGAAGGCTGTGGCGAGGAAGGGGCCTGAGGGGCTGGCGATGCAGGAGAACCCGAGGAGCCGGGCGCGGTAGCCGCACCTGTCGAATCCGTCGAGCCCGGCGAGCCTGTGTCGCCGGCGGCGGACCCGGCGCTCCCGCCTGAAGCGGCCGTGGCGGGCGATACCAGACCGCCGCCGAACGGCCCGGACCCACCGGCGCCTGCTTCGTCGGAACCGGTCACGCCCGACGAGGCCGATGAGCTGCTGCCCGCCGAAGGCGTCGACGGCGCCGGGACCGACGAGGCGGGAGTCTTCGCACCCGACCGGGATGGCATGGCCGCCGAGCGCCGCGCTGCATGGTGCCCGTGGGACGCGCCCGGCAGGAAGACGAGCAACAAGACGACCAGCACCAGTACCGACGCGGCGAGGCCCACACCCGCTGCGCGCAACGCCTTCGGGCGCGAGCCGAAGCGGGAGGCCTGACCCTCTTCGGTGGCAGTAGGCATGGACGCCACGGCTCGCCTCTCCGGGCCTGCCCGACCCGGGCCGGCAGACCCCACTACCCATGGAGAACGAACCGCCCGGAGAAACTTGTCGTGGCATTTGTGGTGACGTTGAGGCTTTCTGTGTCAGGCACACCCGAGGTGCGACGCTGTCGCCGGTCACGTGGGGTGGATCAGCTGTCGGGCTCACGGGACCCGGCGCGTTGACGCTTGAGCTGCGAGCGCCGGCGCTTGTCCTCCAGACGCCTGGCCCTCGCGCCCGCAGAAGGTGTGGTGGCGACGCGGCCTCGCCTCGTGCGCAGCGCCCCGGAGAGCCTCTCGGCGAGGCGCTGCATCGCGACCTCGCGGTTTCTGGCCTGGGAGCGTTGGTCTCCCGAGGCCGCTTTCACCGTCGCACCGAAACGCTCGAGCAGCCTCGCGCGCTGACGAGGTCCGAGCGAAGCCGACCTCTCGACGTCGAAGAGGACCTCGACCCTCGTGCTCGAGCGGTTGGCGTGCTGGCCACCCGGGCCGCCGCTCGTGGTGAAGCGCCAGCGAAGCTCGTCCAACGGAATGGCCAGATTGCGCGTCACGTGCAACATCTTGGGATGGGGCCCGGCGGTATCGCTCATCGGGCTCGGGGCAATCGGGCTCGGGGCAATCGGGCTCGGGTCAATCGGGCTCGGGTCAATCGGGCTCGGTCAATCGGGCTCGGGTAAATCGACCTCTGACTCGCGCACCACGGGGTTCTCGAGCGTGCCGATGCCGTCGATCTCGATGCGCACGACGTCACCCTCGCGCAACCACTTCGGCGGGTCGAAGCCCGCGCCCACCCCGGCCGGAGTGCCGGTGGATACGACATCGCCCGGTTCCAACGTGAACGCGGTCGACAGGTGCTCGACCATCTCCCAGCACGAGAAGATCAGGTCGTCGGTGGAACCTTCCTGGCGCAGCTCGTCGCCGACGTACGTCCTCAGGCGGAGCTGGTGCGGATCACCGATCTCGTCGGTGGTCACGAGCCACGGTCCCATCGGGCCGTGGGTATCGAACGACTTCCCCATGGTCCAGGTCGGTGACTGCCATTGCCAGTCGCGCACGCTCACGTCGTTCATGACGGTGAACCCGGCCACGACACTCGGGGCCTTCGACCTGTCGACGTGCCTGCAACGCCTGCCGACGACGAAGGCGAGCTCGCCCTCGTAGTCGACCTGCTCGGACACCTTGGGGATCTCGATCGCCTCACCCGGACCTACCACGCAGGTCCTCTGCTTGTTGAACCACACCTGGTGCTCCGGCGGGCGCCCTCCCATCTCCGCCACGTGAGTTGCGTAGTTCAGCCCGATCGCGAGCACCTTGGCCGGGAGCGGCACGGGCGCCACCAGGCGAGCCGCTTCGATCGGTACGCGCCGGGCTCTGGTCCCGATCGAGGCACCGGCACGCTCGAGGGCCTCGGGCCCGGCTGCGAGAAGGTCGCACATTCCTCCTGGCAAGCCGACCGCTGGATCTGTCAGGTCGACGATCTCGTCGTCCACGACCACCCCGGTTCGAGGTGGTTCGTCGTGCGACATGCTCTTCGCGCTCGATGGAGGCGAGGCACCGGAGACGAAGGACACGAGGCGCATCAGCCCACCGTACCGAACAGGGGCCGGCACGAGCTGGCGTCAGCAACAGAGCCAGGACAGCATTGGACGATGCCTCCTTCGGAACCTTCGCACGGCGAGGTCACGGTCACCGTCGAGGACGGCGTGGCCACCGTCACGATCTGCAAGCCGCCGCACAACTTGCTCACCGAACCCTTGCTCCGTGCGATCGCGGACGCGCTCGAGGGGCTCGCCGGGCGCGCACGGACGGCCGTGCTCTGCTCCGAGGGACGCTCGTTCTGCGCGGGAGCCAACTTCCGCGACACCGAAGCGCCCGACCCGACCGACGGCGCAGGGTTCGACGAACGCACGGGTGCTTTCTACGTCCAGGCGGCGAGGGTGTTCGACTCACCGGTGCCGGTCGTGGCGGCGGTGCAGGGTGCCGCGGTGGGGGCCGGTTTCGGCCTGGCTCTCGCCTGCGATGCGAGAGTCGTGGGCGAGCGTGGATGGTTCCAGGCGAACTTCGTCAGGCTCGGGATCCATCCGGGATTCGCCCTGTCCCTCACGCTGCCGCGATTCGTGGGGCCCGGGAGGTCATCGGAGATCTTCCTCACCGGTCGGCGCGTGGACGCACAGGAGGCGATGCGGATCGGAATCGCGGACAGGGTCGGCGCGGAAGGCTCGGAGGTCTCTATCGCGCAAGACGTGGCTCGCGAGATAGCAGAGGGCGCGCCGCTCGCAGTGCTCGCCACGCGAGCCACCTTGCGCGCCGGGCTCGTCGAACAGGCTCGCTCTGCTATGCGGCACGAGCTCGAGGAACAGAGCAAGCTGGCCGGCACCGCGGACGCCGTCGAAGGGGTGACCGCAATGCTCGAGGGGCGACGACCGCGCTTCGAAGGACGCTGAGCCTGCGGTCCTCGGGCACGGCCAGCGAACCGGGTCTGCTCATCCGCAGGGCCTCTACGTGGGATCAGCCGGAGTCGGCGGCGCGGCGCGGCCCGCTTCGGTGTAGCCCGGATGCGCCACTGCGAGCTTGTCGGCGACGGTAGCCCGGACCACCTCGACCACCTCGGCGACACGATCGTCTAGCGCACCGGAGCGGATCGCCGCTGCCAGCTCCTCCTCGCTCGACACCCCCAGTGAGGACAGCCGCTCGGCGTGATCGGCAGCCTGGCCCGGACCGAGCTCGAGCTCGCGGAGCACCATTCCGAGGACGTTGACTGCCACCCGGGCGTGGAATCGGGTTCGCCCCGCGCTGTTCGGGAGCACGTCGGACTCGAGGAACGTCCGCACCGAGTCGACGAGCTGCGTCAGAGTCGGGAGGTCGTGAGGGCGGTAGAGGTGGTCCGCTTCCGAAGCCTGGTGGGACGAGGCCCCGTCCGAAACGTGCTCGCCGGACTGCGCATCGGGCGGAGGGAAAGGCAGTCCGGCCTCGTTCATGTGAGCAGCTCCAGAAGGTCCCACTCGACCTCGCAGACCCTGCGCCCTATTGCTGCGAGCTCGACCGATCGCACCGCCCCGGACACATGGGTGAGGGTCTGGACGATGCAGATGACACCCCATCGCAGGGTGCCGAGGACCTCCCACCACCTGAGAGCCGCGTGGTCCACCTGCAACCCGCCTGCTCGCTCGTAGGCAGAGGTGAGCTGCTCGACCTCTCCGAACCCCCCTACGGGCAGGGGCGAGCCGAACCGCCAGGCCTTCACACACAGCCACCCGAGATCCTCGAGAGGGTCGCCCACGTGGGCGAGCTCCCAGTCGAGGACCGCCCGGATCCCCTCGGCCCCGACGATCAGGTTGCCGTTTCGGAAGTCCCCGTGCACCACCACCTCTCCACCGGACGGGGGTCGCGAGTGCTCGAGCCAGCGAAACGCGATCTCGAACGCCGGATGCGGCTCCCCCAGCCGGTCGATCAGGAGTCGCAGCTGCTCGAGAGGGTCACCCGACGGCAACCCGGGCACGGAGGCGACCGGTATGCGGTGGATGGCGGCCAGAGCCTCGCCGCAACCTTCGGCGAGGTGCGCGCGTGCAGCAGCGAGAGTCTCGTCGCGAAGGATCCTGCGCGGGATCGTCTCCCCTTCGGTGTGCTCCACCACCATGAAGGTCGAGCCGAGTCCCGTTCCGGCGTCGCCGCAGAGCACGAGCTTCGGCACCGGGACCCCCTCCCTCGCCGCCGCTTCGAGCAGGCCTGCCTCGAGTCGCAGCCCCGAAGCAGGGGCGCCCTCGGGATCGCGGCGCAGCACGAGCTTCACTGTCTCTCGGCCTGGCCGCGACGCGTCGAACACCCACGTCTCTCGCGAGGCTCCCCCCGGCAGGCGCTCGAGGCCTCCGACCGTCACGTCCCCGCCCAAGACCGGCGCAAGGACCGACCGAAGCCGTTCGGAGAGAACGCCAGCGTCCATGCGCAAAGCCTAAGGGGGGCACGAGGTTCCCGTATGCTCGGCGACATCCGCATCCGCCTCGAACCGCGCGACGAGTACATGCACGAGCTGGGACCCGAGCCCAACTTCAACGAGTCGATGTACTTCAACGCCTTCGATCCCGAGCAGCGTCTCGGCGGCTTCTTCCGTCTCGGCAACCGAGCGAACGAGGGCACCGGAGAGATGACCGTCTGCATATTCCTGCCCGACGGCCGGGTGGGCT
>DATKIB010000112.1:0-2712 GCA_035509915.1 Acidimicrobiales bacterium
CACGCCGCGCACTCCCATCGCGTCGGCCTCCCCCGCGAGGGTGTCGAGCTCGGCCCGGTGACGCGAGCGAAGCGGTTCCGTCGCCTCCTCGCACGAGGTCAACAGCTCCGACGCCAGGGTGGCCGCGGATGTGCCCGTGCCGTCGAGCCTGGCCGGGACCGACCGCCACAGCTCACGTCGGGCCGCGAAGCCCTCGTCGTGCGCGAGCAGCAGCGCCCTCTCGACGCTCCCGCCGGCCCCCTCGGCCACCTCCTCAGCGCGCTCGCCGGCGACGCCCTGCGAGACCAGCCAAGCGGCGAGCTCGCGCGCGGGCACGGGGAGCATCTCTATACGGATGGACCTGCTCGCCACAGTCTGGAGCTCCGCAGGGACGGAATCTGCGATCAGCACGAACACCGACGAGCTCGCCGGCTCCTCGAGCGTCTTGAGCAGCACTGGCGCGGCGAGTCGAGCCAAGTGCAGGTCCGATACCACGATCACCTGCCGGTGACCCTCGAAGGGCCGTCGCTGGGCTTGGCGCACGAGCGCTCTCGCTTCGTCGACCGTGATCGAGGCGCCGGTCCGCTCGACCTCGATGAGGTCCGGGTGCTTGCCCGCAAGTGCGCGCCTGCACACCCCGCAGTGCCCGCATCCTTCCGACGGGCAGAGCAGGGCTGCGGCGAAACCGCGCGCGAGCTCGGTCTGGCTGCGCCCGGGCGGGCCCACCAACATGTAGGCGTGCACGGGTTTGCGGGATGCGGCACGAAGCTGTGCCACGGCGCGCGCCTGCCCCACGACGCCGGCGAACAGCGACTGCGAAGGGAGCCCGCTCTCGGCGGGCATGGCCTGGGCAAGCGCGCCGCCCGCGTCACCCGCGACGTCAGGCTTCAATTCACACCGCCAGGTAACGGGGCGAGGCGCGCATTCACGGCGGCCGAGACCCGCCTGGACACATCGTCGACGGTGCCGGTGCCGTCCACCACCACCCAGCTGTCGTCGGAGGCAGCGATGTCCATGTAGCCGTCGCGCACCCGTCTGTGGAAGCCGTCGTCCAGACCCTCGAAACGGTCTGCGGCAGAACCCGAGAGGCGCGCTCTGGCGACCTCGAACGGCACGTCCACCAGCACGTTCAGATCCGCATAAGTGCCCTGAGTGGCGAAGTCGACGAGCTGGCGAAGCGCGTCGAGGTCGAGACCCCTCCCGTAGCCCTGGTACGCGAAGGTCGAGCCCGAGTAACGGTCGCACACCACCCACCTGCCCTCGGCGAGGCGCGGCGCTATCACCTCTGCCACATGGTCCGCTCTGTCGGCGGCCAGCACCAGCGCCTCCGCGCGATTCGACAGCGAAGGCAGTTCCGGGTCGAGCAGCAGTCGTCTCAGGCTGGACCCGAGCACGGTCGCTCCGGGCTCGGAAGTGAGGACGGAGGCGTCACCGATCCACTTTGCGAGCAGCCTCGCCTGAGTGCTCTTCCCGCACCCGTCGATGCCCTCGAGCGCGATCAGACGGCCGCGCACGGCGGCTAAGCGTCCTCGGAGTTCGCAGCCTCTGTGGACTCGGCGGAGCTCGCAGCCTCGGTGGACTCGGCGGCACTCGCGGCCTTGGTCGCCTTCGCGGCCTTGGTCGCCTTCGCAGCCTTTGTGGCCTTGCTGGACTTCGCAGCCTTCGCAGCCTTTGTGGCCTTGCTGGACTTCGCAGCCTTGGTGGCCTTGGTCGTGCGCCGGGCACGCGCTGCGGGCGGCCCCGCAGCCCTGCGCTCCGCGAGGAGCTCGGCCGCACGCTCCTCCGTGATGGTCTCGGGCTCGTCGCCTTTTCGCAGCGATGCGTTGGTGGTGCCGTCGGTCACGTACGGCCCGTAACGCCCCGAGCGAACGACCATCTGCTGCCCGGTGTCGGGGTCCGGACCCAACTCGCGAAGAGGAGCAGCCTGGGCACGCCCGCGTCGCTGCTTCGGCCGCGAGAACAGGTCGAGCGCCTCGGAGAGCGAGACCGTGAGCAGCTGCCCCTCCGACTCGAGGCTGCGGGTGTCGGATCCCTTCTTGAGGTACGGGCCAAACCGGCCGTTCATCGCCTGGATCTCCTCGCCCGAACCCGGGTCGGTACCGACGAGGCGCGGCAGGCTGAGCAAGGACAGCGCCTCGGAGAAGGTGAGCGTGTCGGGAGACATCGTCTTGAAGAGAGAGGACGTGCGTGGGCGCTCCCCGCCGTCCATCTCGCCGAGCTGCACGTAGGGGCCGAACCGGCCGCTGCGCACGAGCACCGGGAGGCCCGTAGCGGGGTCCGCTCCGAGGTTTCGGTCCCCCGACGGTGCAGACAGCAGCTCTTCGGCTCGCTGCATCGTGAGCTCGTCGGGGGCGAGGTCTTCGGGAACCCCGGCCCGTTCGTCGCCGCGCTGGAGGTACGGCCCGTACCGCCCGACGCGCACGACCACGTCACGTCCTTCGCTGTCGGTGCCGATCGGGATCGAGTTCACCTCTCGCGCGTCGATCACTCCGAGGTGGGATGCGACCTCGGCCTTGAGTCCGGCGTCGCGCCCGTCTGGTGCCCTTTCGCCGTTGCCGTCGCTCGAGGCCGTGGGCTCTTCTCCGAAGTAGAAGCGCGTCAGCCAGGGCAGGGCCTCCGCATCGCCCTGGGCGATGGCGTCGAGGTCGTCCTCCATCGCGGCCGTGAACCCGTAGTCGACCAGGTCCCCGAAGTAGCGCTCGAGGAGCCCGACCACGGCGAAGGCGGTGAAGC
>DATKIB010000113.1:0-6543 GCA_035509915.1 Acidimicrobiales bacterium
GGCGACCACCCCGCGCCGGCCCCCACCGCGCCCCCGCAAGGGCAAGGGCGGTGCCCGCAAGGGCGGCAAGCGCCGCTAAGGCCGTCGCGTCGGGCCGCGGTGGCGCCCGGAGGGTGCCGTCTGGGCCGGTGGGCCAGGTACGGTGAGTAGGTGGTCACCGTCGAGCGTCTGGCTGCTCCGTTCCGCCGGCCGGCGATGCTCGACGACCTGGTGGGCGGGGTGCTGGCCGCCTACGACGCCCGGCGGCCCCGGTCCACCGCCGCCGACCGCAAGCTGATCGTCCGGGCCGGCAAGGTCGCCGAGCAGTCCCATCTGGGCCAGCTCCGCCAGACGGGCGAGCCCTACATCACCCACCCCGTCGCCGTGGCCACCATCGTGGCCGACCTCGGCCTCGACGCCCGGTCGGTGGCGTCGGCGCTCCTCCACGACGCGGTGGAGGACACCGGCCTCACCCTCGAGCTCGTCACCGAGGAATTCGGCCCCGAGGTCGGCGCCATCGTCGACGGCGTCACGAAGCTCGACCGCCTCCAGTTCGACTCCAAAGAGGCCCAGCAGGCCGCCACGGTGCGCAAGATGCTCGTCGCCATGGCGACGGACTGGCGTGTCCTCGTCATCAAGCTCGCCGACCGCCTCCACAACATGCGGACCGTGGCGGTGATGCCGGAGTGGAAGCAGCGCCGCACCGCCCAGGAGACCCTCGACATCTACGCCCCCCTGGCGCACCGCCTCGGGATCCAGGAGCTCAAGTGGCAGCTCGAGGACCTGGCCTTCGCGACGTTGCACCCCAAGCGCTTCGCCGAGATCGAGCAGATGGTGGCCACCAGGGCTCCCGCACGCGACGACTATCTCGCGCGTGTGCTCGTCGCGGTGCGCGAGCGCCTCTCGGAATCGGGAATCGTGGCGGACGTGACGGGCCGGCCGAAGCACCTGTGGAGCATCTACGAGAAGATGGTCGTGCGCGAGAAGGAATTCGCTGAGATCAACGACCTCGTCGGTATCCGGGTGATCGTGGAGTCGGAGAAGGACTGTTGGGCGGCTCTCGGGTCGATTCACGCGATCTGGAGCCCCGTCCAGGGCAGGTTCAAGGACTACATCAACTCCCCGAAGTTCAACCTGTACCAGTCACTGCACACCACCGTGGTCGGCCTGGAGGGCAAGCCGATCGAGGTACAGATCCGCACTCAGGAGATGCACAGACGGGCGGAGTACGGAATCGCGGCGCACTGGGGCTACAAGGAGAAGGGTAAGGACGCCGCCACCACCGCCGAGATGCAATGGCTGCAGAGGATCGTCGACTGGCAGTCCGAGACCACCGACCCCTTCGAGTTTCTCGAGACGCTGAAGCTCGACCTCGAGCAGGACGAGGTGTACGTGTTCACCCCGAAGGGCAGGGTGATCGCGCTGGCGGCGGGGTCGACTCCCATCGATTTCGCGTACGCCATCCACACCGAGGTCGGCCACCGTTGCATCGGGGCGAAGGTGAACGGCAGGCTGATGCCGCTCGAGACCGAGCTTCAGTCGGCGGACACGGTGGAGATCGTCACCTCGAAGGTGCCTTCGGCGGGGCCGTCGCGGGACTGGTTGCAGATCGTCGCCTCCCCACGGGCTCGCAACAAGATCCGGCAGTGGTTCAGCCGTGAGCGCCGGGAGGACGCGATCGAGACCGGACGTGACGAGCTGACCAAGGCACTTCGCCGCGAGGGACTGCCGCTTCAGAAGCTTGCTGCGTCGAACGCCCTCGCCCAGCTGGCGCAGGAGATGAAGTACGCGGACCTGGATGCTCTGCACGCGGCCATCGGCGACGGGCACATCTCCGCCCGATCGGTCGCACAGCGCCTGGCGCGCGAGCTTCGCGGCGGGGACTACGAGGAACAGCTGCCCACCACGGTCAGCCCAGAGCTCAAGACCAGGACGAGGCGCAGGTCGCCGGCTGGCGTCTTTGTCGAGGGGCTTGACGACGTGATGGTCCGTCTGAGCCGTTGCTGTACTCCGGTGCCAGGAGACCAGATAGTCGGGTTCGTGACCCGAGGCCGGGGAGTGAGCGTCCACAGGTCCGACTGCGCCAACGCTGCGGTGCTGGCCACGGGTGAGCACGAGCGGCTCATCGAGGTCGAATGGGATCGCGAGGGTGCGGCCGTGTTCGTCGCGGCGATCGAGGTGCTGGCCTTCGACCGGTCGCGCCTGCTCGCCGACGTGACGCGCGTGGTCTCCGAGCACCACCTCAACATCGTGGCCTCCTCCAGCCAGACCGCCCCCGACCGCGTGAGCCGTATGAGCTTCGAGGTCGAGCTGGCGGACCCGGGCCACCTCGACTCGTTGATCAGCTCGCTCAAGCACCTCGACGGCGTGTTCGACGCCTTCCGCACCCTGCCCGGCCGGAAGGGCTGAAGCCCCGGTGGGCGAAGAGCAGTCTCCAAGCGGTCGCAGACGCGCACCCCGGGAGGGCGATGAGGCGCCCGCCGGGGGAACGCTGCGGGCGCCGGTGGGAATGCACGACGTCCTGTGGCCGGAGTCCGAGCGTTGGGAGACCCTCGTGGCGCTCTTCGCGCGCCACGCGCGGCTCGCTGGGTACGGGTTGCTGATCACTCCGGTCCTCGAGGACACGGGGCTGTTCAGACGCGCGGTGGGCGACGAGAGCGAGGTGGTCGGCAAGGAGATGTACGAGCTGACCGATCGGGGCGGGAGGACCCTGGCGCTTCGCCCCGAGGGGACCGCGCCGGTGGTGCGCGCCTTCGTCCAGCACCGCCCGTCGCTCCCCTGGAAGGTCTGGTACGCCACACCCGCATTTCGCTACGAGCGCCCGCAGGCCGGCCGCTACCGCCAGCACCATCAGCTCGGAGTGGAGGCACTCGGAAGTGACGACCCCGGGCTGGACGTGGAGGTGATCTCCCTCGCGGCCGGCTTCTACGCCGGGTTGGGGCTGCGCAGGATCGACCTGTCGGTGAACTCGATGGGCTGCCAGGCCGACCGCGCCAGGTACACCTCGGCCCTGCGCGACTACTTGGCCTCGCACGCTGACGAGCTGTGCGACGAGCACCGCAAGAGCTTCACCCTCAGCCCGCTCAGGGTTCTCGACTGCAAGCGCCCGCAGTGCCGTTCGGTCACAGAAGGGGCCCCCAAGATCGTCGACTACCTGGACGAGGAGTGCGCCGGCCACCTTGCCTCGGTGAGGGGCGGCCTCGACGCGCTCGGGATCCCCTACAGGCTCGAGCCGCGGCTGGTGCGCGGGCTGGACTACTACACCCGTACGACCTTCGAGTTCGCCGCGTCGGCCCTCGAGTCGGCCCAGAATGCGGTGGGAGGCGGCGGCCGCTACGACGGCCTGGCCGAGGCGATCGGCGGGCCGTCCACACCGGGGATCGGCTTCGGGATCGGCATCGAGCGCCTGTTGCTCGCCTGCGACGCAGAGGGCTGCTTCGACGCGGCTCACTCGGTGCCGGACGTCTTCGTCGTCGACGGCACAGGCGGCGGGGCCGCGCGGGACTTGAGCGCCGAGCTGAGGGCGGCTGGGCTGGCGGCGGTGCGCGGCTTCGACGACCGGTCGCTGAAGGCCCAGCTCAAGCTCGCTGATCGCTCGGGCGCGCGCTACGCGGTGATCGTGGGGGCGCGCGAGCTCGAGGAGGGGACGGTGACACTTCGATCGCTCGGCGAGGGCCGGCAGACGACGGTGCCTCGCGAGCAATTGGTTGCGTGGCTGCGCGGGGAGGCGCCATGACATCGAACAGCGCCACTTCGATGCGTACCCACGTCTGCGGCGAGCTTCGCTCATCCGACGCGGGCAACCGCGCCCGGCTCTGCGGTTGGGTGTCGACGCGGCGTGAGCACGGGGAGCATCTGGCCTTCGTGGACCTGCGCGACCACACCGGCGTGACCCAGTGTGTCGTCGACGGTTCGGTAGAGGCGCGAACGGAGTGGGTACTGCAGGTAGAGGGTACGGTGCGCCGGCGCCCCGCCGGCAACGAGAACTCCGAGATCGCGACCGGCGAGATCGAGCTGGCCGACTGCGAGGTGGAGGTCCTCGCGCGAGCCGAGCCCCCGCCCTTCGCGGTCGACGACCGCGCCGAGCCGGACGAGTCGGTGCGGCTCCGGTACCGCTATGTGGACCTCCGCCGGCCGCGCATGCAATCCAACATGCGCCTGCGCTCGCAGGTGCTCGGGGCCCTGCGCGCGGCGATGGCGCGCCAGGGCTTCTGCGAGCTGGAGACGCCGCTGCTGTGGACACCCACACCCGAGGGCGCCCGCGAGTTCGCGGTGCCCTCGCGCCTGCACCCAGGTGCCTTCTACGTCCTCCCGCAGAGCCCGCAGATCGCGAAGCAGCTGCTCATGGTGGGGGGGATGGACCGCTACTTCCAGATCGCAAGGTGCCTTCGCGACGAGGACCTTCGTGCCGACCGGCAGTTCGAGTTCAGCCAGCTCGACCTCGAGGCGTCGTTCGTGACGCAGTGGGACGTGATGGAGGTGGTCACCGAGGCGGTACACGACGCGGCGGAGGCGGCTGTCGGTACTCGTCCGACCGAACCAGAGCGCATCAGCTGGCACGAAGCCATGGATCGCTTCGGCGTGGACAAGCCCGACCTGCGCTTCGGCATGGAGCTCGTCGACGTCGGCGAGACCTTTGCCGCGACCGAGGTCCGCGCGTTTCAGGCCGAGCGCGTGAAGGCCCTCCGCCTGCCGGCGGGAGCGGGGCTGGGCCGGGGCCGGCTCGACGCCCTCGTCGACAGGGCCAAGGAGCTCGGCGCCAAGGGACTGGCATGGTTCAAGGTGTCGGCGCCCGCGCCCGAGTCGGGACCCGGGCTCGAGTCGCCGCTCGAGAGGTTCCTCTCGCCCGACGAGCGCCAGGGGCTCGTCTCTCGTACCGGCGCGGAGGCAGGCGACCTGCTGCTGGTGGTCGCCGACACCTGGCGTACCTGCTGCGAGGTGCTCGGACAGCTCCGCCTGGAGCTGGGCCGTCCCCCGACGGGCACGGGCGCGTTGCACTTTTGCTGGGTGACCGACTTCCCGCTGTTCGAGGGCCTCGACGACGAGGGCCACCCGGTAGCCGCCCATCACCCCTTCACGATGCCCAACGCCGACGACCTGCACCTTCTCACTAGCGATCCACTGTCGGTGCGCTCGGAGGCCTACGACCTCGTGCTCAACGGCTGGGAGCTCGGGTCCGGGTCGATCCGTATACATCGCGAGGACATCCAGAGCATGGTCTTCGACGCCCTGGGGATCTCGCGCGAGGAGGCCGAGGCGCGCTTCGGTTTCCTCCTCGGGGCCTTCCGCTACGGCGCGCCACCCCATGGAGGGTTCGCGGTGGGCGTCGACCGCCTGGCGGCGTTGCTGGCAGGCGAGGAGAACATTCGTGAGGTGATCGCCTTCCCGAAGACGCAGTCGGGCACCGACCCGATGACGGGCGCGCCCAAGGCCCTCGCAGACGCGACCCTGCGCGAGTTGTCGATCCGCATCTCCACGAACCACGGGCGAGGACCGGCGCCGGCGTGAGTGCAGGCGCGGGACGTGCGCGGTGACCCAGCCGCGAGGATCCCGGGCCCGGCGCGAGGGCGCAGCCGACCTCTTCGACGCCGCGGCCGCCGAGCGCCTCGAGCAGCGCGCGCCGCTTGCGACGCGCATGCGCCCGGGTACCCTCGACGAGATCGTCGGCCAGCGCCACCTGCTCGGGCCCGGCGCGCCGCTGCGGGTGCTGATCGAGCAGGACCGGCTCACCTCGGCGATCCTCTGGGGCGCTCCGGGTACCGGCAAGACGACGCTCGCCTCGGTCATCGCGCGACGGTCCTCCAAGGCCTTCGTCCAGCTCTCGGCGGTGAGCGCGGGTGTGGCCGACGCCAGGCAGGCGATCGAGGAGGCCCGCAGGCGCCTCGGGGAGCACTCCCAGGGCACCATCCTGTTTGTCGACGAGGTGCACCGCTTCAACCGCACCCAGCAGGATGCCCTTCTCCCGGCGGTCGAGGAGGGACTCGTCGTGCTCGTCGGCGCCACCACCGAGAACCCGTACTTTTCGGTCAACTCCCCGCTGCTCAGTCGCGCTACCTTGTGGCGCCTCGAGCCTCTCGGTGACGCAGAGGTGCGGGAGTTGCTCGAGCGAGCCCTGGACCGCGAGGGCTGTGAAGCGGACTCCGAGGCGCTCGACGCGCTCGTGTCGGTGGCAGAGGGCGACGCGCGCGCTGCACTAGGAACCCTGGAGATCGCCATGGTGCTGGCCGAGGGGAGGAAGATCACCTCGGGCGACGTCGAGCGCGCACGTGCCGGCAGGCTGCTGCACCAGGGTGTGGACGCGCACTACGACCAGGCGAGCGCGTTGATCAAGTCGGTGCGCGGCTCGGACGTGGACGCCGGGCTCTACTGGCTGGCGAGGATGCTCGAGGGAGGCGAGGACCCTCGGTTCGTCGCGCGGCGGCTGGTCATCCTCGCCAGCGAGGACGTGGGGATGGCCGATCCGATGGCGCTCGTCGTGGCCGAGGCGGCGGCGCGGGCTGTCGAGCAGGTCGGGCTGCCCGAGGCGCAGCTCAACCTGGCCGAGGCCGTCGTCTACCTCGCGTC
>DATKIB010000114.1:0-45015 GCA_035509915.1 Acidimicrobiales bacterium
CAGCTCGTCCACCGGGACTGCAAGCACCGTGGGCCGGTTCCGGCCCCTCAGGACCACCTCGCCGTCCGGCTCCCAATGCCGGGCCTCGTCGCCGGCCTCGGCGACTGCCGTGCCGCTGGCCAGCACCCTCTCGGCTCGGCCCTTGGCCAGCTCGCACAGCCGGGCGGCCTCGTTCACCGGGTCGCCGATGACCGTGTACTCGTAGCGGTCGACAGCCCCCACATTGCCGGCCACCGCCGTGCCCGTCGACACCGCTATGGCGGCATCGAGGGCGGGGATCTCGGCCGACACCGTGTCCAGCAGCTGTCGCAAGTGTCGGGCCGCCCGCAGGGCGGCGGCGGCATGCTCCGCCTGCTCGACCGGTGCTCCGAACACCGAGAGGGCGGCGTCGCCTTCGAACTTGTTGACCCACCCGCCTTCGGCAGTGACCGCCTCGACCACACATCCGAAGAGCCGGTTCAACATGGCCACCACCTCGTCGGGAGGCCGAGAAGCCGCCAGGGCGGTGGATCCGACGAGGTCGACGAAGAGCACCGAGACCCGCCGGTGCTGGCCGCCGAGCACCGTTCCGTCGGCCAACGCCTGGCGCGCGACCTCCTCTCCCACGTGTCGTCCGAAGAGATCCTCTAGCCGCCGGCGCTCGCGCAGGCCGGACACCATACGGTTGACGTCCGCCTGGAGCAGGCCGATCTCCCCGGGGTCGTCCACCTCCACCTCGGACGACAGGTTGCCGCCGCGCACTGCGGTGAGCACACGCCGCACGCTCGCCAGCGGCTCGCTGATCGAGGTGGCGCTGGTGGCGGTGATGAAGAAGCCGGCCACCAGCCCGATGGCAGCCAGGGTGGCGACCGATAGCGACACGCTGACCAGTCCGCCGCTGGAGTGGACGAGGGGTGTCACACCCACCGCCACCAACGGGACGGCCGATCCCACCACCCAGGCAAGAAGCAGTCGGCCGCGAATGGCCGCCCCACGTCCGGCCTCGGGCTCACCGCCCAACGCGAGCACCATGACGGGACGGTGACGGCGCTCGGCCAGCAGGTAGGTGATGACCGTCGTCACGAGCCCCCCCAGGAGGACGCCGAACACGATGTGGGCCACCAGGGCTCCCGGGTTGCCGAAGCCGGCGTTCATGGCGCCGAAGATCACGGCCGCTCCCGCCCAGGCAGCGCCGATGAAGGTCACGAGGCGGCGGGGGACTTCGAGGATGACGCGGCGCTCCTCGGAGGTGGGCGGCCGGCCCTCCTCGAGCCAGGCGCCGGCCCGAACGGCCGGGCGCATCCACCAGAAGCTCACCGGGATGGCCAAGCCGAGATACACGACGAAGACCACCGTCGCCCAAACGAAGGCGGCCCGGGACCCGTGGCGGACGATGACCCCTTGGGAGAGGAACTGCAGGTACAGGTAGACGACTACAGCCCCGAGCAGGTTGGCCCAGATGGCGGCGATAGCCACGCTCCGGCGCAGGTCCTCAGGGCTTCGGCCGGCGCTGTGGGGGATGGCGCCAGGATCAGGCACGCAGGTCGAGGCTACTCGTCGAACGCGACTATCCGCCGTCCTCGAGCGGTCATTCCGTCGCGATCGACGGCGTCAGCTGTACGAGGCCGGCTCGAAAGACACGAACGCAAGCACCGACGGCTTGGGAGTCGAACAGCTCGCCCCCTCTCGCCTCGATCTCGGCCAACGCTGCATCGACGCCCAGAGCCGGGTGGTAGGGCCTGTGTTCCGCCATCGCCGAGACCACGTCCGCCACAGCGACGATCCGAGCTCCGAGGAGGATGTCTTTGCCCCGCAAACCTCTTGGATAGCCAGAACCGTCGAGGCGCTCGTGGTGTTGGAGGATCATCTCTGCCACTGGCCAGGGGAAGCTGACCTCGGAGACGATGTCGTGTCCGACCTGGGAGTGGGTCTTTATGATCTCGAACTCGGCGTGGCTGAGGCGACCGGGACGGATGAGGATCTCGATTGGAACGGCGATCTTTCCGATGTCGTGGATGGTCGACGCCACCTCGATCCCGTTCACGTCGTCCTCGTCCAGGGAAAGCTCTTGGGCGATAGCGGTTGCGATTTCGGCCACCTGGTGCTGGTGCCCCCCGGTGTAGGGGTCTCTCACCTCGACCATGTTTGCGACCGAGTTGGCCACGGCATCGATGGCGGCGTGGAGCTTCGCGACGTATTCGTTCATCTCGGTGACGTCCCGGGCGTTGATGACGATGCCCGCAACGGCCGCTTTGTCGAGGCAGTTCGTGGACACCGTTTGAAAGACCCTGATCTTGCCGTCGGCAGATATGCCCCGGATGGTGTCTGTGAGAGATGACCCCGGCGACGACACGAGCGTCGCAAACTTGGCTCTCACCCGGGAAACGTCATCAGGGTGGATGTAGGAGAAAACACTGGTCCCGATGGCCCCTTCGGGTGCGACCCCGAACGTGAGCGTGGCGGCACGGTTGGCGAAAACCACGATCCCGGCTTCGTTCACCATGACTATGAGGTCCGAGGAGTGCTCGGCTACCTCGTTCAGCGCTGCGAAGAGCTCACGGGAACCGTTGGCATCCGGTGGAGTCATTCGGGCTTACCCATTCCCTATGGCTGGAGGAGGATTTCGATCGAATGCGCGTCCACCGGGCGCGAGAAGTAATAGCCCTGGCCGAGCTCCCAGCCGAGCGATTGCAGGCAGGCAGCTTGTGCTTCTGTCTCGATGCCTTCGGCCTCTGCGACAGCACCCATGTCCGCCGCGAGTCGCCCTACGGCGTTGGCGAGCCTCAAGCCGGACATCGACCACCACGACCTTGATAGCGCCTTCACTAACAGAGCCAGTCACGCTTACGGCCTTTCACCACGCGCTGCTTGTGGTGCCCCAGTCCCCTCTCGAAGGCTTCGGCGCCGAGCGGTGCTGACGTGAGTGGCTCGTCGGTGACGGGAAAGTAGAGGCGGAAGGTGAGCGCGCTTGCCAGCCAGGCTGCTCCCGCGTAGCCGAACAGCACCATGAGCCCAATTAGGTAGGACTTGAACGACCAAGACCTTCGCTTCAGCGACTTCCACCTGTCGTCGGTGACTTTGGGATCTGAGCTACCGGTGTCCATATCGGCCTCTCACGTCGGAGCACGCCACGCGGGTGCTCCTAAACGTGGTGAGACCTACATCAGGGTCAAGGACGAGGTGGGACTACGTCTGACACAAGAATACACTTCTTTCAACGAAAGTCGATGTTGCACGTGCGCTCGGCACTCCAGTGCTCGCTGGCAACGGCCGTTGCGTTCTGACCAATGCAGAGACGGCAACGGCTGTTGCGTTCTGGGCACTGGCGAGAACGCAAACCGATGACTCGGCGCGGGACCTCTTTCAGCGAGAGCCCCGTTGTCGAGTCGGGGAGGGGGGATTTGAACCCCCGACCTCCTGCTCCCAAAGCAGGTGCGCTAACCGAGCTGCGCTACTCCCCGGAGTTTTCGAGTCTGACCTCGGGTGTCAAAGTTCAGGCCCAAGTTCTTCCCGCAGCACTGTGCTACAAGCCCAAACGGCTTCGCGTCCCCGTGCTGGAGGCTGAACATTGACAGACTAGGCGACCTCGGCACGCTGCCGAGGTCTCGGGTCGCCTCGCCACTACGGTGCGGGGGCCATGTTCGTCGTGAGGCCCGAACGCTTCGAGCAGCTCGTCGCAGATGCACTCGACTCTCTGCCATCGGAGCTTGGTGCTGCCATGGAGAACGTCGTAGTGCTCGTCGAAGATCGTGCCATCGGACAGTCGCTCTTCGGGCTCTACGAGGGAATCCCTCTCACCAAGCGGGGGCCGAGTACCTATAGCGGGGTCATGCCCGACCGCATCACCTTGTACCGAGAGACCATCTGTCAGGTTTGCTCGTCCGAGGCTGAGGTGGTCGCGCAAGTTCGCAAGACCGTTGTCCACGAGGTTGCCCACCACTTCGGGATCAGCGACCCTCGTCTTGAGGAGCTGGGTTGGGCATGAAGAAGCTCAAGCTGGACCTGCACGAGATCTACAACCGGGGCGAGGACATCGACCGCGCCCTCCGATCAGTCATCGACGAGGCCGTTGAGAAGAAGGCCCGGCTGGTGGAGATCATCCCCGGCAAGGGAAGCGGCCAGCTGAAGAAGCGGGTGCTGCGATTCCTCGACCAGAGGGAGATCAAGGAGATCTATGACCGCGTCGAGAAGGACTCCCACAACTTCGGGAGAGTGTTCGTTCACTTCCGATGGAAGTGAGTCGTGAACCATTTCGGGCCGAAAGCCCCTTGGCGAACGAGGTCGCCGATGCGTAGCGTGGACAAGTGATCACGGCCAAGGCGGCCACGTACGCGCTCGCCGGCGCCTTGGCGCTCTGGGTTTCGCTGGCGAGCACCGTTCTCGCGTCTTCGGACGCCGTGGCGGCGACGACTACCGGGCTCGGCTACGTGCCGCTCGGGTCTCCGGCGAGGATCGCCGACACCCGTTCGGGTGCGAGCGACCCGTCGACCTACGCCGGGCGCACGCTGGCACCCGGCGCCTCGCTTACGGTCGACGTCCCCGGCGTGCCGTCCGGCACCGGTGCGATCGTGGCGCAGCTGACAGCCGTAGCTCCGACCCTTTCGGGGTACCTCTCGGCCTACCCGGCGGGCTCCTCTGCCCCGGGGACCGCGAACGTGGTCTTCACCTCCGGCCAGACAGTCGGCAACCTCGTGACCGTCGGCGTGGGGACAGACCCCTCGACCGGGTCGCCGGCGGTGACTGTGTCCAACGGCCCCTCGGGTAGCACGAACTTCACGTTGGACCTCTACGGCTACTACGCACCCCAGACGTCGAGCTCCGGCGACGCCTATGTACCGCTCACCCCGGCGCGCATCTTCGATACCAGGTCCCAAGGTGGGCCGCTGGGGCCTGGAGGCACCGTGAGCGTTCCCGTTGCCGGTGCCGGCGGCGTGCCGATCGGTGCCGGTGCCGTCGTCTTGAACGTGGCCGTCACCGACACGACCGCCTCGAGCTTCATCGAGTGCTACCCCACGGGCTCGCCACCTTCGGGCTCCACGCCGACCGTCGACGAGAACTGGGTCGCAGGTGAGACGCTTTCGACGCAGGTCATCCTCGCAGTGGGCTCGAGTGGATCGGTCACGTGCGAGAACGCGGCCGGCGACGCCGACCTGGTCGCCGACGCAGAGGGCTACTACACAGGGGCAGGCGGGTCCGGTTCGCTCCTCACACCGCTCGCGAGCCCAGTACGCCTAGTCGACACCCGGCCGACCGCCGAGGCGCCCGGGTCCTCGCTCGTCGTCAACGTCGCAGGATCGGCCGGAGTCCCCTCGAACGCCTCGGCCGGCGTGTTCGACATCACCGACATCGCAGCAGGGCCGAACTACCTCACCGCCTACCCGAACGGGTCTGCGGTTCCGACGACTGCGAGCGTCAACTACGTCCCGGGCGACACCTCCTCCACCTTGTCGAACTCCGCCTACGCAACGGTGGGCAATGGAGGCGTGGTCGACGTATACGACTCGGCCAGCCCGGCCAACATCGTGGTGGACGAGTTCGCCTATTTCACGCCCCCGGTCGCGTCGGCGCCCTCCCCGTTGGTGGTGACCACCACCCAACTGCCTACTGGGACCGTCGGCACCTCCTACTCGGCGAACCTTTCGGCTTCGGGGGGCACACCGCCTTACGCTTGGGCTCTTTCCGCCGGCTCGCTGCCCGGCGGCCTCAGCCTCTCCGCGAGCGGCGCCATCACCGGCACGCCCACCACGAGCGGCACCGCCGGCTTCACAGTGCGCGTGACCGACTCGACGTTGCCGGTCCCCGGGACGGCTACGGCAGCGCTATCGATCACGGTCGCGGCGCAGCAGACGCCGCCGCCGCAGACCCAGACAGTCGAGTCCCCGAATTGGTCGGGTTATATCGTCACGCCGGGCACCTATACCGAAGTGAGCGGGACCTTCACTGTCCCCTCGCTGTCGAGCTACGTCCCGAACTCGGCCACAACCGAGTGGGTAGGGATCGACGGGTTTCCGTCGGGCAACGACTCGCTCATCCAAGCTGGAGTGGACGAGATCCCGGTCGACTCGACCCACTTCGCGGTCCAGCCGTGGTGGGAGATACTGCCCGCGCCCCAGACCAACATCACGAGCATGACCGTAGGCGTCGGCGACTCGATGACCGTGACGATCCAGCAACTGAGCGCCTCGGAGTGGTCAATCACCGTGAAGGACGACACCAACGGCGAGAGCTTCGTCACCGACCAGACCTACGACGGCCCCTTGACCTCCGCCGAGTGGATAGTCGAAGCCCCGACGCAGAACAACAGCGTGTCCCCGCTCGCTCCGTACTCGCCCGAGGTGAGCTTCAGCGACCTGACAGTCATCGGCAGCGAGACCACTCTCACGAAGGTTCTGCTCATACAGAACAACCAGCAGCTGTCCACCCCCTCGGCATTCACGTCCTCGGGCTTCAACGTCGCGTACGGGAGCGCGACTCCCGCGGCGCCGCAGCTGCGTTTCGGCTCGCAGATAGGGCCAGGCGCCGGGGGTGGGCTCGTGGGTGTCCCCGGCTCCGCCGGCTACTCGTTCCCCCCGATGTACGGGGCCGGCGTTGGGCATCGGTCTCGAGCCTCGCCGGTATCCTGAGCGCGGTGGGTAGCGACGACGCCGGCGAGGACATCGCGCTGAGCCCGACCGGCGGGGCGCTCAGCCACCTCGACGCCGCGGGGCGCGCCCGCATGGTCGACGTGACCGGCAAGCCCTGGACGCACCGAAGAGCGTTGGCCCGCTGTCGCGTCGACTTCGACGGTCAGGCCGTCGCCTCTCTGGGCAAGAGCGACGGACCTACGCCCGCCTTCGCCTCGAGTCCTTGGGGAGAGATCCTGGTCGCCGCCCAGGTGGCGGGTATACAAGCCGCCAAGCGCACCGCGGAGCTCGTGCCCCTTTGCCACCCGCTGACGCTCTCGAACATAGAGGTCCGTTTCTCGATCTTCGACGGTGGCGTGGAAGTGGAAGGCGAGGCAGAGGTAGTGGGACCGACCGGTGTGGAGATGGAGGCGTTGACCGCCTGCGCATTCGCGGCTCTCACGATCGTCTCGACCTTCCAGAGGTCCGATCTCCTCGCCTCGATTGGAGTACTCGAGCTTCTGGAGAAGAGTGGCGGGCGCTCGGGTACCTGGACGAGAAGGTGAATTCATGAAGGAGATACTCGGCGACGTAGAGCGCTGGAGGGCATCGGGCCGCAAGGTGGCGCTCGCGAGGGTCGTCGAGGTGGAGGGCTCGGGGCCGCGCGAGCCAGGTGCTGCAATGGCGGTCAACGAGGACGGCGAGGTGGCCGGCTCGGTCTCCGGAGGCTGCGTGGAGGGCGCGGTGGTGACCGAGGCCCTCGAGGTGCTCGAGTCGCGCACGCCGCGGCTGTGCACGTTCGGGTACTCCGACGACGAAGCCTTTGCCGTCGGCCTCACCTGTGGAGGGACGATCCACGTCTTCGTGGAGCCCCTGGAGTGAGGCCAGGCAGATGATCGAGCCGGTCTTCGAAGTCCTGCGCGACCACTTACTTGCCGACGATCCGGTGGCTCTCGCCACCGTGCTGGAGGTGGCCGGCACCTCGGGCGGGCCGGGAACGACTCCCGGGATGTCCCTCCTCGTTCGCCCCGGGGAGAAGCCGCTCGGCACTCTCGGCGACGAGGGGCTCGATGGCGCTGTCGAGCGCGACGCCCTCGGCCACATAGACGCCGGTTCGACATCGGTGCGCCGCTACGGCGCCCACGGTGAGGGGCGCCGCCAGGACGTCGTGGTCTTCATCGAGGCCTTCGCCCCTCCTCCTCGCATGCTCATTTTCGGAGCCGTCGACTTCGCGGCTGCCCTCGCACGTGTGGCCAAGGTGCTCGGCTACCGCGTGACGGTGTGCGATGCGCGCGCAGTATTCGCCACTCCGGGCCGCTTCCCGATGGCGGACGAGGTCGTGGTGGACTGGCCGGATCGTCACTTGTCGGAGGTAGGCGCAGAGTTGGGCCGGCGCGACGCGATATGCATACTCACCCACGACCCGAAGTTCGACGTGCCCGCCGTCGAAGCGGCCTTGCGTACGGGCGTCGGCTACATAGGCGCGATGGGCTCCCGCCGTACCACGGCCGATCGGGAGAAGAGGCTTCGTGAGAAGGGTTTGAACGACGAGGAGATCGCTCGCATCATGGCTCCGATCGGCCTGGACATTGGCGCGCGTACTCCCGAGGAGACTGCGGTGTCTATATGCGCGGAGATCATCGCTCTGCGTTCGGGCGACCCGGCCGGCGCTTCACTCAGTCGTACCGGAGGCCCGATCCATCAACGACCCGCCGCGCGCGGTCCAGGGCAGGGCGAGAGTCTCGGGATTCTGAGCCGAGGTTGAGCCCTCGACGAGGAGACGTGGCGGGGTTGGTGCTCGCCGCCGGCGCGGGTAGGCGTCTCGGGATGCCCAAGGCCCTCGTCGAGGTCGGGGGCAGGCCGCTCGCCGAGCGAGCCATTGGCACCCTCGCAGAGGGTGGATGCCGGCCGGTGCTCGTGGTGCTGGGCGCTTCCGCCGACGAGGTGCGAAGCCGCTGCCATCTCGACGACGCGGTCGTGGTCTCCAACGATGCCTGGGAGGAGGGCATGGGTAGCTCGGTGCGCACAGGGCTCGCGGCGGCCGATCAATTGGGCGTCCCGGCAGCACTCGTGCTTCCGGTGGACCAGCCCCTCGTCACCCCGGCTCTCGTCGCCCGTCTGCTCGATGTGTGGCGCGAAGGTGCAGTGGCCGCGGTCGCCACCTTCGGCGGGGAGATGCGCACCCCGGTGGTCCTGGACCGCTCGATCTGGCAGCAGGTGTCGTCGCTCGCCGTCGGCGACACGGGGGCGAGGGCATTCCTGCGATCGAACCCCGCGCTGGTCACCCCGGTCGCGTGCGACGACGTTGGCGACGAGCTCGACGTCGACACGCAGGAGGACCTGCTCCGAGTCGAAAGGGCGAGGGCTCAGCCTCCGGACACGGGCGGCAGCAGCGCCACCTCGTCCTCGGCGCACAGCACCGTCGCCGGCTCCGCCGGTTCGCCGTTGACCCAGACGCGACAAGTCGGCAGCAGCTCGCAGAAGCGCTCTCCGTAACGGAGCGACGCCGTGTGTACCACCTCGCCGACGCTCGACCCCGGCACCTCGTCGGCCGCGGCGCCTGCCGCCTCGCGCACCGGACCAAACAGGCGGAGGCGGGGCAACTCAGCCTCCGATCATCGACATCGAGCGTGCGGGTCGCAGGAAGCCGGGCTCGTTGATCCCGTGGCCGGGGGCCTTGGCCCACACCGAGCGCCGCAGCATCCGCTCAACGTCGGCGTCGTCACCCCCTGAGCGCAGCACGTCGCGCACCGAGAGCTCGGCGTCCGAGAAGAGGCAGTTGCGCACGGCTCCGTCCGCAGTGAGCCTGAGCCTGTCGCATGCCGAGCAGAAGGGCTGGGTGACGCTTCGGATGATCCCGATCTCGCCCTTTCCGTCGGTGAACCGGAAGCGCTCGACGGGCGCGGCTGGATCCTCGCAGTGCGCGACCGGCTCGACGGGCCATAGGGCGTTGACCTTCTCGAGCACTTCCTCTCCGGGGACGACCAGGTCGTTCGACCAGCTTCCCTGTGCGTCGAGGGGCATGAACTCGATGAAGCGGACGATCCTGCCGGTGTCGCGCGCGAAGGCAGCGAAGTCTGCGACCTCGTCGTCGTTCCATCCGGCCATCAGCACGACGTTCACCTTCACCGGCCCTAGGCCCGCCTCCTCGGCGGACGCCATCGCCTCGAGCACGTTCTCGAGCCTTCCTCGGCGCCGTATGGTGCCGAATCGCTCGGGCCTGAGGGAGTCGCAGCTGATGTTGACTCGCCGCAACCCGGCCTCTGAGAGGGCCCGGGCGAGCGGCGGCAAGGACGTACCGTTGGTGGTGAGCGCCATGTCGCCGAAACCGATGCGTGCCAGGCGCCTGACCAGGTCCACGATCCCGCGGCGCACCAGCGGCTCACCACCGGTGATCCTCACCGAGTCGATACCGAGCCCGCGTGCGACTGCGGCCACTCGCTCGATCTCCTCGAAGGTGAGCAGCTCCGAGCGTGGCAGGACTGGCACCCCCTCCTCGGGCATGCAGTAGACGCATCGAAGGTTGCAACGGTCGGTCACCGAGATGCGCAGGTCGGTGTGGACGCGGCCGTAGCCGTCGACGAGCGGGCCCCGGGTGGGCATATGTCGCGCCCGGCGAAACCCCGGACCCGAGCGCCCGAGTGCCACGGGCACCGCAGCGGTGTTCACGAGCCAACCGTACCGTGGGAGCTGCCCGTGAGATGCGGGTGGGGGTTGGAGCCCGAGAGCAGCTCGAGCGCATGGGGCACGACGTCGAGGATCGCGTCGAGGCACTCGAGTGCTCCAGAGACCGAGCCCGGGGTGTTGACGACCAAGGACCTCCCGACTGTGCCGGCGACCGCCCTCGAGAGACGTCCGAGAGGGTTCGCCAGACGCATCGCCTCGGCGAGCCCTGGGGCCTCGCGGTCGAGGACGGCAGAGGTCGCCTCGGGCGTGAGGTCCCTCAGGGAGAAGCCCGTACCCCCGGTCGTGACCACCAGGCCGGCGAAGCCTTCGGTCAGCTCGCGAATCGCCTCGGAGACGGGCTCGACGCCGTCTTGCACTACCCGCCGCGCGGTCACCTCGAACCCCGCCTGTGCGAGACGTGACGACAGGGCGTCGCCCGAGCGGTCGTCCGCTTCACCGCCGTGGACCGAGTCCGACACCGTGAGGACCTTCGCTTCGAATCTCACGCCCCAGAGCCTACGACGGCTTCGACCAGGCGAATTGGTGCCTTTGAGCGGTCCTCGCGGGGACTTTGGACCCTGCTCCGCGGGTGCCCCATCGGCGAAGGATTGATCAGGGATGCGGTGCCCTGGGAAGGGCAAGGGAGGGTGACGATGATCGCGGTGGACGTTCTGTTGGGACTCAACCTTCTTGTGGTGGGCGTTGTCGTGCTCAGAGGGCAGTCCGAGCGCAGGGAGCGGATGTGGGGCGCCCCCGTCCGCGCGGGTTTCGTGTACCACCACGAACATCAGGCGGGAGACGCGGTGATCCTGCCCTTCCGGCCCTCGGCGAGGTCGGTCGATGTTCGCAGGGCCATGTCGGCGCACCCATCGGCGCAGGGGGCTGCGCCAGAGCACGGGTGATCAGCCCGGTTCCACCACGAGCACCGCGGCGCCGTTGACGCGGTCGTGAGCCAGGTCGGCGAGTGCGCGGTCCGCCTCGTCGAGGCGATAGGGGCTGGTGGTCGCCACCACCCCGAGACGGCCGGCAAGCCCGAGGAACTCCTCCCCGTCGCGCCGGGTGTTGGCCGTGACGCTGCGAAGCTCGCGCTCGTAGAAGAGATGGTCCTCGTAGACGAGGCGCGGAACGTCGCTCAGGTGGATGCCCGCCACGGCCAGGATCCCTCCGCGATCGAGCGCAGAGAGCGCGCTGGGCACTAGCTCTCCCGCCGGCGCGAAGAGGATCGCGGCGTCTAGCGGGACGGGCGGCGCCGCATCGGCGTCAGCTGCCGAAGCCGCCCCCAGCTCGAGCGCCAGACGACGCGCCTCGGCCGAACGGGTCATGACGTGCACCTCCGCCCCCTGGCGGATCGCGACCTGGGCCGTGAGGTGTGCCGAACCCCCGAAGCCGTAGAGCCCGAGCCGTCCCCCCGGTCGGAGCTCGCAGCGTCGCAGCGCCCTGTAACCGATGATCCCGGCGCAGAGAAGAGGGGCGGCCTGCTCGTCCGAGAGCTCGGGCGGCAGCAGGTACGCGTAGCGCTCGTCGACGAGTGCGGCCTCTGCGTATCCACCGTCGTGGTCCCAGCCAGTGAAGGTGGCTGTCGCGCAGAGGTTCTCGTCGCCACGACGACAGAAGCGGCAGGTCCCGCAGGTGCTGGCGAGCCACGGGATCCCGACTCTGTCGCCAGCCGAGAAACGCGACGTCCCCGGACCAAGGGAGTCGACCACACCCACGATCTCGTGGCCGGGCACCACATGGGGCGCGTGCACCGGCAGATCGCCCTCCGCCACGTGCAGGTCGGTCCGGCACACACCGCAGGCAGAGACCCTGACCCGCACCTGTCCCGGGCCCGGGCGGGGAAGAGGACGATCGGTGAGCCGCAGGGGGCCTTCATCGACCGGAGCGGGCTTCTCCACCTCCCAGGCGAGCACGGACCATTCTCTCTCGGCTGCTTGCGGTCGCGCCGCAGCGCCTACTGAGTCGGCATGCTCTCGCCGGTCCAGCCGCGCTCGGTGAGCCCCAGCTCGTCGCGAACCTCTGCGAACGCCGCGGTCGCCTTCTCGATGTCCTGTGGGGAATGGGCCGCCGAGAGCTGCACGCGGATGCGCGCCTTGCCCATGGGTACGACCGGGTAGCTGAACCCGATCACGTAGACACCCTTTTCGAGCAGGCGGTCGGCCATCTGCGTCGCCAGCGCAGCGTCACCCACCATCACCGCCACGATCGGGTGCTCGCCGGGCAGGACCTCGAAGCCGAGGCCTGACACGCCCCTTCTGAACGCCGAGGTGTTCTCACGAAGCGTCTCTCGCAAGGCGCCGGAACTCTCGAGCAGGTCGAGCACCACCAGGGCGGTGGCGACGACCACGGGCGAAAGCGAGTTGGAGAACAGGTAGGGCCGCGACCGCTGGCGCAGCAGCTCGACGATCTCGCCGCGCGCGGCCGTATAGCCGCCGCTTGCACCCCCGAGCGCCTTGCCGAACGTGCCCGTCGACATGTCGACGCGATCCTGCACGCCGAAGAGCTCCGGAGTACCTCGTCCGCCAGGTCCCACTACGCCCACGGCGTGGGAATCGTCCACCATGACCATCGCGTCGTGGCGATCCGCGAGAGCACAGATCTCGTCGAGAGGTGCCACGTACCCGTCCATCGAGAACACCCCGTCGGTGGCGATCAGCCGACGCCTGGCCCCGCTCGCCGAGGTGAGCTGCGTCTCCAGGTCGGACATGTCGCGGTTGCGGTACCGCAAGCGACGAGCCCTGCACAGCCTGATCCCGTCGATGATCGAAGCATGATTGAGCTCGTCGCTGATCACCACGTCGTCCTCGGTGAGCAAAGTCTCGAAGAGGCCTGCATTCGCGTCGAAGCACGAGGAGTACAAGATCGCGTCCTCCGTCCCGAAGAACCGCGCCAGCGCGGTCTCGAGCTGCTTGTGGACCTCCTGGGTGCCGCAGATGAAGCGGACGCTCGCGAGGCCGTAACCCCAGCGGTCGAGGGCCTCCTTGGCAGCTGACACCACCCGCGGGTCGTCGGCCAGACCCAGGTAGTTGTTGGCGCAGAAGTTGAGCACCTCGGTGCCGCCCCCGACTTCGATCCTCGCTCCCTGGGGAGTGGTGATCACCCTCTCGGTCTTGTAGAGCCCGTCCGAGCGCATCGATGCCAACTCCCTCGCGATGGAGTCTCTCGCGCTGGTGAACACCCGCTCAGCTCCCGTCCCACGTGAGCACGACCTTTCCGCACTCCGCCGAGCCCACCACCTCGAACGCGTCCTCGAAGTCCTCCGCACGGAAGCGGTGGGTGACGACGGGGGAGATGTCGAGTCCCGAGGACACGAGCACCGACATCCAGTACCACGTCTCGAACATCTCACGCCCGTAGATCCCCTTGACCGTGATCATGTTCGTGATCAGACGCGACCAGGCGACGCCGAATTCCTCCGTCGGCAGTCCCAGCATCGCGATCTTTCCCCCGTGGCACATGGCCGGGAGCATCGTCCTGAGAGCTCGAGGGCTGCCGGACATCTCGAACCCCACGTCGAAACCCTCGACCATGCCCAGCCGCGCCATGGCCTCGGGCACCGAAGCGTCTGCTCCGAGCGCGAGTGTGGCGCCGATCTTGCGGGCAAGCTCGAGGCGGTACTCGGAGAGGTCGGTGACCACCACGAAGCGCGCTCCCGCGTAGATCGCCACCGCCGCCGCCATGATCCCGATGGGGCCGGCGCCCGTCACCAGCACGTCCTCGCCGAGGACGGGAAAGGTCAGCGCCGCGTGGACCGCGTTGCCGAACGGGTCGAAGATCGCCGCCACGTCGAGGGCGATCCCGGGGCGGTGGCGCCAGATGTTGGTCGCCGGGAGGGCGATGTACTCCGCGAAAGCGCCGGGGTGGTTGATCCCCACGCTGTCGGTCCGGGAGCACTGGACGCGCCTGCCCGCCATGCAGTTGCGGCAACGCCCGCACACGAGATGTCCCTCGCCGCTCACCAGGTCGCCGAGCTCGAGGTCGTGCACGTCCGAGCCGAGCTGCACGATCTCGCCCACGAATTCGTGGCCGACCACGAGCGGGACGGGTACCGAGCTCTGTGCCCAGGGGTCCCAGGCGAAGATGTGCAGGTCGGTTCCGCAGATGCCGGTGCGCAGCACACGGACGAGGACATCGTCGCGCCCGACCTCGGGTTCGGGGACCTCCTGCATCCACAACCCTGGTTCTTCTCGGGCCTTCACCAGAGCCTTCACGCTGGCTCCGTCGTGGTCGGCCTGATGCCCGGGCGTCCTCGCCCAGCGCGTCGATGACCGGCGCGCCCATGTCCGGCGCTCTCCGCAACGGGGTGCGGCGAACGCCCGGCCGGGTCCGCGACGAGATCTCTCACTCGACCGAGGCTATGGGGCCCCGGTCGACGTCAAGTCACTTCTTGCCGAGAATCCGGTTCATCTTCGTGCCGCACACCGGGCACGTGCCCTGCGCGGCCCTACGTCCGTTGGCGAGCTCGACCTCTTGCCCGTCGAACGTCCTCTTTTCACGGCACTTCACGCAATAGCCCTCGTACGACGCCAAAACGGCCTCCTAGTCCATCGCCCCGCCAGGGGTCCGAAAGACGCTACCCGCACACCCGCAGGCACCGGCGGATGGTGCGGCGGCCGGGGTTGCGCAGCGCCTCGTGCCTCGACCAGGGCCGGTCCGCTCGGGCCCGTCCACCAGGCATTATCTCGCCAGGCGGGGGCCTCCGCCGACAAGAGCCCCAGCGGCGTGTTTCGATCCTTTCAGGCGCTTCTGGGTCCGATTGGAGCGTGGTGGTGGTCGATAGACTCGGCCCTTCCTATGCGAGCGACCGCCGCGCCGGTGGAGGGCAACCGGGTCCGACTCTCCGTCGAAGTGGACGAGGCCGAAGTGGACCGTGCGGTCGACTCCACCGCGCGGCGCCTGGCCCGCGAGATCAGGGTGCCGGGCTTCCGTCCCGGCCACGTACCCCGTCAGGTGCTCGAGGCGCGCCTTGGCGGCCCTTCGGCGTTGAGGCAGCAGGCGATCACCGACGCTCTCCCGGATCTGTACGCACGCGCTGTGTCGGACACCGAGCTCGACCCGATCGCCGCGCCCGAGATCGACGTCACCTCGGGGGAAGATGCCGGGCCCGTCACCTTCGATGTGGTGGTCGAGGTCCGGCCCACCGTCTCCTTACCCGGGTACCAAGGCCTCGCCGTCACGATCCCTTCGATCGAAGTGGCCGACTCCGAGGTGGACGCCCAGGTGGATCGGCTGCGAGAGCAGTCCGGCGAGCTGCATGGCGTGACCCGCGCGGCTGCCGACGGCGACCACGTGACCATCGATCTGCACGCGCGTCGTGCCGGCGCGCCCGACTTCGACCTCGAGGACTACCTCTACGAGGTGGGGTCCGGCTCGGACGTGCCCGGGCTCGACGATGAGCTAAGGGGCGCCAAGCCCGGCGACATCCTCCAGTTCTCTGCTCGCGCAGCGCTGGAGGACGCGCCCGGTGAGGGAGGGAAGGCTGCTGCTGTCGGTGGCGCTACCTTCAGGGTGCTGGTCAAAGAGGTCAAGGAGAAGTTGCTTCCCGAACCCACCGACATCTGGGCCTCGGAGGCATCGGAGTTCGACACGTTGGAGGAGCTGCGCGCAGACCTTAAGCAGCGCCTGGCACAGATCAAGGTGGTGCAGGCCCAGCTGGCCTCGAGGGATCGGGCCCTCGAAGCGCTGATCGCGTTGGTGGAGGATGATCCCCCCGAGGCTCTTGTCGACGAGGAGACCAAAGAGCGCCTCCACGACCTCGGCCACCGGCTCGAGGCCCGGCGCATGACGCTCGACCAGTTCCTCGAGGCATCAGGTCGGAGCAGGGAGGAGCTTCTGGCGGAGATCCGCTCCGAAGCGGTCCGCGACGTCCTCGCCGATCTCGCGCTGCGGGCGCTCGCCGACGCCGAGGGTATCGAGGTCAGCGATGAGGAGCTCGATCGCGCCGTCGAGGAGATAGCCGAGGAGGCCGGCCAGAGCAAGGCCGACGTTCGAAGCAGGCTCGACCGCTCAGGGAGGCTCGCCGCGGTACGCTCGGGCAGGAGGAAGGCGAAGGCGCTCTCCTGGCTTCTCGAGCACGTGGAGCTGGTGGACGAAGACGGGCAACCCGTCTCCCGGGAAGCTCTTCGCTTGGATGTGGGGAGGCAGGACGAAGCTGGCGAGTCGCCCGAGCCGCCGGACAAAGTTGCGGCGGGCGGGCCTCGCGTGGACGACGAGGCCGGGGGACTAGGGAGCGAAGACGTGCGAGCAGGAGACCTACCACCCGTCGAGGCCCAGCCGTGAGCGGCGCCCACGGATATCTCGTCCCCACGGTCATCGAGCAGACGAGCCGCGGGGAGCGTGGGTACGACCTGTACTCCCGGCTGCTCAAGGAGCGGATCATCATCCTCGGCACGCCGATCGACGATGCCGTCGCCAACCTGACCTGCGCCCAGATGCTCTTCTTGGAGTACGAGGACCCCGACAAGGACATCCACCTCTACGTGAACTCGCCTGGGGGCGACATCACGGCCCTCTTCGCCATCTACGACACGATGAAATTCGTAAAGCCCGACGTGTCGACCTTCTGCTTCGGACAGGCGGCGTCGGCTGCTGCGGTCCTCCTCGCGGCGGGGGCGCCGGACAAGCGCTTCGCCCTGCCCCATGCGCGGATCCTCCTGCACCAGCCCTGGGGCGGCGCTGCCGGGCAGGCCAGCGACATCGAACTGCAGGCCAAGGAGATCATCCGCATGCGGGACCTGCTCAACTCCATGCTCGCCTCGGACACCGGCCAGCCCTTCGAGAAGATCGCCCGTGACACCGACAGGGACTTCGTCATCACCGCCGCCGAAGCCGTGTCCTATGGCCTGATCGACGAAGTGATCACCACCCGCGACGCGGTTTCCGCCGCCGAAGCGGTCGGTGCGGCCTAAGATCGCGCGGGATCAAGGGGGAAGCTGGTGGCGAAGTTCGGCGACGGGGGGGACCTCGTCAAGTGCAGCTTCTGCGGGAAGTCGCAGAAGCAGGTCAAGAAGCTCATCGCGGGTCCCGGCGTCTACATCTGCGACGAGTGCATCGACCTCTGCAACGACATCATCGCCGAGGAGCTCGCCGAGACGACAGAGTTCTCCTTCGACGATCTCCCGAAGCCGAAGGAGATATTCCAGTTCCTGAACGATTATGTGATCGGCCAGGAGTACGCCAAGAAGATCCTCTCGGTGGCCGTCTACAACCACTACAAGCGCGTGCAGGCCGGGCCGGCCCAGTCCACCGACGTGGAGCTGGCCAAGTCGAACATCCTCCTGCTCGGGCCTACGGGCTGCGGCAAGACGCTGCTGGCCCAGACCCTCGCCAGGATGCTCAACGTGCCGTTCGCCATCGCGGACGCCACCGCCCTGACCGAGGCTGGGTACGTGGGAGAAGACGTCGAGAACATCCTGCTCAAGCTCATCCAGAACGCGGACTACGACGTGAAGCGGGCAGAGACGGGGATCATCTACATAGACGAGATCGACAAGATCGCCCGTAAGAGCGAGAACCCGTCCATCACCCGCGACGTCTCCGGCGAGGGAGTCCAGCAGGCGCTGCTCAAGATCCTCGAGGGGACCACGGCCTCGGTGCCTCCACAAGGTGGGCGCAAGCATCCCCACCAAGAGTTCATCCAGATCGACACCACCAACATCCTCTTCATCTGCGGTGGCGCCTTCGCCGGGCTCGACAAGATCATCGAGAGCCGTATAGGTCGCAAGGGCATCGGGTTCCGAGCGGAGGTTCGTCGCAGCGCCGAGGCCCGCGACGCAGAGGTGCTCCGATACGTGCTTCCAGAGGACCTCATGAAATTCGGCCTGATACCGGAGTTCATCGGCCGCTTGCCGGTGGTGGGTGCTGTCTCCAGCCTCGACAAGGAGGCGCTCATCCGGATCCTGGTCGAGCCCAAGAACGCCCTGGTCAAGCAGTACCACCGTGTGTTCGACCTCGACGGGGTGGAGCTGGAGCTCAGCGACGACGCCCTCGAGGCAGTCGCCGAGCAGGCGCTGCTCCGGGGCACCGGGGCGCGCGGTCTTCGGGCGATCCTCGAGGAGGTGCTGCTCGACGTCATGTACGACCTCCCGAGCCGCACCGACGTGGGCCGCTGCGTGATCGACCGCTCCGTCGTGCTCGACAGGGTGCATCCCACGCTCGTGCCGCAGGGGGAGCCCGCCAAGACGGTTCGCACCCGCCGCGCCGCTTCCTGAGCGCGAGGGACCTCCCGACTTCTGTGGCGCCCGCCCAGCCGCGGCCGGTGCCGCGATGAGCGAAAAGCGCAGCATCGAGACGCGACGCGACGAGCTGGTCGGGTGGCTCGACTCGCACACCGACTACGAGCGGTCCATGCCGACGCGGGCCAAGGCCCCCACCCTCGACCGGATCCGCGCCATGTGCAGGGTCCTCGGTGATCCCGAACGCGCCTTTCCGGTCGTCCACCTGACCGGGACCAACGGCAAGGGGTCGGCAGCGAAGATGATCTCGGCGCTCTTCGTGGCCAATGGCCTGAGCGTCGGCACCTACACGAGCCCGAACCTCTCACGTGTAAATGAGCGCCTGGCGCGCGACGACGAGCCGATCAGCGACGAAGAGCTCGCGGAGGTGCTTGGAGTGCTCGAGATGGTCGAGCCCATGGTCCGCGCCCGATCGACGCGCTTCGAGTTGCTCACCGCGGCGGCCTTCTGGTGGTTCGCCGACGTCGCGGTGGACGTGGCTGTGGTGGAGGTAGGGCTCGGGGGGCGCTGGGACGCCACCAACGTCGTCGAACCGGCCGTGGCTGCCGTCACCAATGTGAGCTACGACCACGTCGACATCCTCGGTCCTACGCTCGCCGACATCGCGCGCGAGAAGGCGGGGATCATCAAACCCGGCAGCAGGGTCGTGCTGGGCGAGACGGAGCCGGAGCTCTACGCGATCTTCAGCGCGGCGGCGCAGTCGGCAGGAGCGCTCGAGGTCTGGGAGCGCGGCGTGGAGTTCGACTGCTCGTCCAACCGCCTGGCCGTTGGCGGGAGGCTGCTCGACCTGCGTACCCCCGCCGCCTCCTACGAGGAGGTCTACCTGCCGCTGCACGGGGCGTACCAGGGCGACAACGCGGCTGTCGCCGTCGCCGCCGCCGAGGCGTTCTTCGGGTTCGCGCTCTCCAGGGAGGTGGTGGAACAGGCGCTCGGCACGGTGCAGATACCGGGCCGCCTCGAAGTCGTGGGCCGGGAGCCGATGGTCGTCCTCGACGGGGCGCACAACGTTGCAGGCACCGAAGCCCTGGCGCGGGCCCTGGTCGAGGAGCTCCCCGCAGAGGGCCAGACCGTCGCCGTGGTCGGGATGCTCGCGGGGCGCGACCCGAGCGCCATGCTCCTGCCCCTCGCGTCGGCCGGGGTGCGGACGGTGGTCGCGTGCACCGCCCCCTCTCCGCGCGCGCTGCCGGCCGACCGGATCGCAGAGGCGGCGCGTGCGCAGGGCATCGCGGCCCTCGCTGTCGACTCGGTGCCCGAGGCGCTCTCGCTTGCCCAGGCCAGGCTGAGCTCCGATGGCCGGCTGGTGGTCACCGGCTCGCTGTACGTGGTTGCCGATGCCCGCGCCGTCTTGGTGGGTGCAGGTAGGGGCCGGTAGCCTGCCCGACTCGTGAGCACTGGCGCCCCCGTGAAGGACCGGCGGACGATGCGATGAATCGCACGCTCGTGATTTGCAAGCCTGACGCCGTTGAGAGGGGCCTCGTCGGGGAGATCGTCGGGCGCCTCGAGCGCCGGGGACTGCGGGTCGTGGCCGCCGAGCTTCGCCGCATCGACCAGGCGACCGCCGAGCAGCACTACGCCGAGCACGAAGGGAAGCCCTTCTACCAGCGACTGGTGGCTTTCACGACCCGCTCGCCGTCGATGCTGCTCGTGGTGGAAGGACCCGAGGACACCTGGAAGGTAGTGCGGGGGCTCATGGGGCCCACGGACCCTGCACAGGCTCCCCCCGGGACCATTCGAGGCGACCTGGGGACCGTCACCCCCGAGAACGTCGTACACGGATCTGACTCCGCGGAATCGGCGAAACGGGAGATCGACGTCTTCTTCCCGGGTCTCTCCTGACGTCTTTCCACCCAGGGCGGACCTGAGACACCTCGGACGGTGATCGTGCGCACAGGGCGTGGCTGCCTTGTGCGGCCTCGCGAAGTTCCCCTAGCCTGTCGAAGACCCGAAGCCCACCGGAGCCCAGGCGGGCCCGTGCAGCGGTGCTCTCCACGGCGACCTCCAATCCTACGAAGAGGTGAACCTACGTCCATGGCGGACAACCGTTTCTTCCTGCTAGGCCGCGACATGGCCGTGGACCTCGGAACCGCGAACACCCTCGTCTACGTGCGAGGACGGGGCATCATCCTCAACGAGCCCTCCGTGGTCGCGGTGAACGTGAAGGACGGCCGCCCGCTGGCTGTCGGTGCCGAGGCAAAGCGGATGATCGGCCGGACCCCGAGCCACATCCAGGCGATCCGCCCTCTCAAGGACGGGGTCATCGCGGACTTCGAGATCTGCGAGAAGATGCTGCGCTACTTCATCCAGCGCGTGCACCAACGCCGCTTCGCGAAGCCCCGGATGGTGATCTGCGTCCCTTCGGGCATCACCGGCGTCGAGCAACGCGCCGTCATGGAGGCAGCCGAGTACGCGGGCGCGCGCAAGGCGTACATAATCGAGGAGCCGATGGCCGCTGCTATCGGCGCCGGGCTCCCTGTGCACGAGCCCACCGGCAACATGGTCGTCGACATCGGAGGTGGGACGACGGAGGTCGCCGTGATCTCGCTCGGCGGGATCGTCACGAGCCAGTCGGTGCGCATCGGGGGCGACGAGTTGGACGAGGCGATCATCTCCTACATAAAGAAGGAGTACAGCCTGGCACTCGGTGAGCGGACCTCGGAGGAGATCAAGATCGCGTTGGGATCGGCGTTCCCGCTGGAGGAGGAGCTCCACGCCGAGATCCGCGGGCGCGACCTGGTGAGCGGCCTGCCGAAGACCGTGGTCGTGTCGACCGAGGAGATCCGAAAGGCCATCGACGAGCCGGTGTCGGCGATCATCGACGCGGTGAAGGTGACTTTGGACAAGACGCCTCCCGAGCTCGCGGCCGACATCATGGAGCAAGGCATCGTTCTCACGGGCGGTGGGGCTCTCCTGCACGGTCTCGATGCCCGCCTGCAGGAGGAGACGGGCATGCCGATGGTCGTGGCACGCGACCCTTTGAATTGCGTCGCCATAGGCAGCGGGCAGTGCCTCGAGGAGTTCGAAGCCCTCAAGCAGGTTCTGATCACCTCCTCAGCCGGCTGATGGGTGTCCGCGCCCTGCGCGGCACACCCTGAGGCATGGCAACGAGGTCGACCGCTCTGGCTCGGCGAACGCCACCCATGCCGAGGCGCACCCCTCCGATGGGCCGGCGCAAGCGTCCCCGACGCTCGAGGCGCAGCCTCACCATCGGTCTTTTGGTGCTCGCCTCGATCACGATCATCACCCTCGACTACAGAGGTGGTGGGCACGGCGCGGTCTCCGCACTCAAGCGCGCGGCCCACGACACCTTCGCCCCCGTGCAGAGCGGTGTGGACGCTGTGGTGCGCCCGATCGGGAGCTTCCTCGCAGGGGCGGTCCACTACGGCTCGGTGCAGAACCAGAACGCCAAGCTGCGCGCCGAGATAGGGCGCCTCGAGCAGCAGGTGCTCCAGGGCGCGGCGTCGCGGCAGGAGCTGAAGACCCTGGAGCAGCTCGACCACCTGCCGTGGGCAAACGGCATCCCGACCGTGACAGCTCAAGTGGTGGGCCTCAATACTTCCGACTTCGCTTCTACGATCCGCCTCGGGGTCGGGACCTCGAGCGGTGTGGAGGTGGGGATGCCCGTCTCTGGTGGCGCCGGGCTCGTGGGGCAGGTGACCGAAGCGTGGTCGTCGGGGAGCACGGTCAGGCTCATCACCGACCCGCGCTCGGCCGTCAGCGTCCGCTACGGCTCGGGCGCTTCGGCGGGTGACGCCCTGATGGTTGGCGCGGGACCGGGGAAGGCGCTCTCGGTCCAGTACATCGTCCCTGGCACGGCGCTGCGGCGCCGCGAGCTGCTCACCACGAGTGGCTTGCAGAACGCCTCCTACCCTCCAGACGTCCCGGTGGCGACCGTAACGTCGTACTCGTCCACCCCTTCGTCGACGCAGGAGACGGTGAGCGCGCAGCCGGTGGCGGACCTGCCCGCCCTGCAGTTCGTCGACGTCATGCTCTGGGAGCCGGGGCAGTGAACCGGCGCCGTCGGCGCCCCGGTCGGGGCCCCAGCCCCGCCCTCCTCCACACGGCGGGGACCCCGACCCCGCCGTTGGCCGTGTGCTCGAGCGAGGTCTCGTCGTGACCACTGCAGACGTCGCGCGCTCGACCATCGTGGTGTTCGTCGTCCTCGCGGTGCAGCAGACGCTGCTCGATTCGGTGCGCGTCGCTGGGGCTCATCCCGACATCATGCTGTTGCTGCCGATCTCGGCGGGCTTCGTGGGAGGTCCCGAGAGGGGGGCCGTCTTCGGCTTCTGCTCGGGGCTCGTGGCCGATCTCTTCCTGCCCACGACCTTCGGGCTCTCGGCGCTCGTGGGGTGCCTGCTCGGCTACGGCGTTGGACTGGCCACCACCGGGCTGCTGCGCAGCTCCTGGTGGTTGGCGCCGATCGTCGCCGCCGCCGCGACCGCCGCAGGGGTGGTCGCGTACGCGATCCTCGGGGCTCTACTAGGAGAACCTCAGCAACTGACGATCTTCCTCGTGCCGGCTCTGTCGGTGGTGACCCCCGCGGCAGCCGTGCTCGCGGTGCCCGTTCTGCGCTTCGTCGCCTGGGCCGTCCCCCCGGGCACCGCCGGGACGGCTCAGGTGGGGGCCACCAGGTGAGGCGGCGCAGCCGGTTCGCCAGGCGGCTGCGCACGGCGGACGAGGCGCGCCCGCGGATGCGGGTCTCGTTCGGGCGACGGGGGTCGCGACCGCGGCCCTCGCGGTCCAAGCGCTACTTCAGGCGCCCGGCGCGGCCGCTGCGGCCGGCGGACGCTCCCCGCAGGCAGCGCCTCGTGGCCGCGTTCGGAGGCCGGGGGTCGTGGTCCGCGGCTCGCGCAAGGCTGCGTCATCCCTTCGGCGGGAGACACCTCTACCCCAAGCCTCCCCGCAAGGCCCGCCCCGCCAAGAATGCCGGCCCACGCGGCCCGCGGATGCGTCCGAAGCGCTCGGTCGTGGACCGGGTGGTGCCCGGCGAGCCCTCTGCTCCGCGCACCGTGATACGGCTGCGGGTGGTGGGAGTGCTCGTCGCCGCACTGTTCTCGCTCATGTTCGTGCGTCTGTGGTACCTCCAGGTCCTCGACACGCAGAGCTTCTCCCAGGCCGTCAACGCGAACCAGGTCCGCAACGTCGAGGTCTCCGCACCGCGAGGGCTCATCCTCGACCGCAGCGGGGACATCATGGTGGGCAACCAGGTCACCGAGGACATCACCCTGGCGCGAGTGGCGGCCCAGCAGCATCCCGAGGTACTGGGCCAGCTGGCGGCTCTGCTCGGGATCTCGGCCTCGCAGATCCAGACCGACCTGTCCAACACCCAGTACAGCCTCTACAAGCCGGTGCCGATCATGGAGAACGCCCCGATCTCCGACGTGCTCTACATCGGAGAGCACGCCTCGGAGTTCCCAGGGGTCTCGGCTACCGCCGACACGACGCGCACCTACCCGATGGGCCAGACAGGGGTACAGCTGCTCGGCTACGTCGGCCAGATCACTAGCTCGGAGCTGGCCGCTCACAAGTCCCAGGGATACCAGCTGGGCGACCTCTATGGGCAGACCGGGCTCGAGAACCAGTACGAGAGCGCGCTACGCGGCGAGCCCGGAGTCGACCAGGTGGAGGTCGACGCCCAGGGCCAGGTGGTGGGGAGCCTCGGCGCGACCCAGCCGGTGTCCGGGGACGACCTGGTGACCAACATCGACGGTGGGCTCGAGCAGGCCCTCCAGCAGGCGCTCGACTCGGAGATCGGCTCGCTCGGCGGGTCCTCGCACGAAGGCGCCGCGGTCGCCCTCGACCCACAGACCGGGGCGGTCCTGGCGCTCGCCTCCTCCCCCACCTACGACCCGACGTGGTGGACGCCGAACGGCATCTCCGACGCGCACTACGCACAGCTCGAGGCGAACGGGTCGCTGAGCGACCTCGTCACCGACGGCCTCTACACCCCGGGGTCCACCTTCAAGCTGGCCACCGCCACCGCCGCGCTGCAGGACGGGCTGTGGACGCCTGGCGAGTACTACGACGACAAGGGCTACTACGTGATCCCCGGGTGCACCTCCAGCGGGTCCGGCTGCGCCACCTTCCACGACAACGAGGGCGAGATCGGCGGCGAGATCGACATCAGCAGGGCGATCACGATCTCGAGCGACGACTTCTTCTACAACCTCGGTGTCACGTTCTGGGACGACTACAAGGCCAACGGGCAGTACGGGGAGGACCCCATACAAGGCGCGGCCAACGAGCTCGGCTACGGCGAGGTCACCGGTATCGACCTGCCAGGCGAGACCCAGGACGCCAGGGTCGACTCGCCGCAGGTGGTGGCCAAGGAGCACGCCCAGGACCCGAAGGACTACCCCAACGGGCAGTGGTTCACCGGTAACAACCTCGAGCTCGCCTTCGGCCAGGGCGGCACGGTGATCACCCCGATCGAGCAGGCCGTCGCGTATGCCACCTTCGCCAACGGCGGGACCCGCTACGCCCCCGAGATAGCCGCCGGCTTCGTGGACCCCGTCACCCACAAGGTGGTCGAGCGCTTGGCCCCGAAGGTGACCGGGCACGTGACCTACTCGCCCGCCAACTACCAGGCCATGCTGAATGGCTTCACTGGAGTGGTGAACAGCCAGGGCGGGACCGCCTACGGCGACTTCACGAGCCTGCCGCCCACCTTCCAGATTGCGGGCAAGACCGGCACGGCGACCACTCAGGAGCAGCAGCCCAACTCCTGGTTCGTCGGATGGGGGCCCCTGCCCGATCCGCAGTACGTGATCGCGACCGTGATCCAGGGCGGTGGCTACGGCTCGGTCGCCGCAGCACCGGTGGTGGCCAAGGCCTTCGACTACCTCGTCGCCAACCCCGCCGCGCCGGTGGACCTCGCCGCGCCGCCGGCGACCGGGTCGGGCCCCTCGACCTGCACCGGGTCGAGCACCTCGACCACCTCGCGCACCAACGCCCGCTCCTCGACCACGACCACCACCCGCGCGGGGGCCGGCGCCGCCACCACGGTGCCGTGCAGCACCCCCGCCAGTACGAGCACAACCGGATCCTCCGCCTCCGCCGCGCGTGCCCCGTCCCTCCCGGCGTCGAGGGCTGGCCCGGATCCGCTCTCGGACCGGCCACGCACGGCATCCGCGCGCTCTCCGTGACGAGTCGCCGGGCCCTTCCGGGGCTGGCGCGCCCGCCATGTCCAGGACCGGGGCAGCCCTAGACTGGGCCGCAAATGTCCACTTCGCTGTGGCCAAGGATCGAACCGCTCCTGGCACGGGTCACGAAGCCGGCCCGGTACATCGGAGGGGAGCTCGGAGCCCGTGAGCCGGTGCACGAACCCGGTCGCGTGGCCTGGCTCCTCGTCTACCCCGATACGTACGAGATCGGCCTGCCGAACCAGGGGCTGCAGATCCTCTACGAGATCCTCAACGAGCGCGACGACGCGCTCGCCGAGCGCGCTTATGCCCCGTGGACCGACATGGAGCGCCAGATGCGCGATTCCGGGGTGCCGCTGTTCTCGCTCGAGACCGCCCGAGCCGCGGCCGACTTCGACGTCCTGGCGTTCAACCTGTCCGCCGAGCTCACCTACACCAACCTCCTCAACCTGATCGACCTCGCGGGTCTGCCGGTTCGCTCCCGAGATCGCGAGCCCGGCGCCCCGTTGGTCGTGGCGGGGGGCCACTGCGCGTTCAACCCCGAGCCCTTGGCGAACTTCGTCGACGCCTTCGTGCTCGGCGACGGCGAGGAGGTCGTGGGCGAGCTCACCGAGGTCCTGGTGGAGCACGGAGGCGCCGAGAGCTCAGGACGCGAGGACCTGCTCCGGGCGATGGCTCGCGTCCGGGGGGTCTACGTCCCCGCCTGCTACGAGGCGCGCTATGAGGGGGGCCGCCTCGCAGCGGTGGCCCCGAGGTTCGGCGGCGTGCCCGAGCGCGTGGAGAAGCGCGTGGTGGCGGACCTCGCGCAGTGGCCCTACCCGAAGCAGCAGCTCGTGCCCCTCGTGGAGGTGGTGCACGACAGGCTCAACGTAGAGGTGTTCCGCGGTTGCACCAGGGGATGTCGCTTCTGTCAGGCGGGCATGATCACGAGGCCGGTGCGCGAGCGGCCGTCGGCCCAGGTCGACCGGATGGTGCGCGAGGGCCTTGCCCGTACGGGCTACGACGAGGTGGCGCTCACCTCGCTCTCGTCTGCGGACTTCTCTGGGATCGAGCAGACCGTGGCGTCGGTGATCAACGACCCCGAGTGCTCCGGGCAGGTGTCGGTGAGCCTGCCCAGCCTCCGCGTCGACGCCTTCACGGTAGGGCTCGCTGCGGAGATCCAAAAGGTCAGGCGCACCGGGCTCACCTTCGCCCCCGAGGGAGGGACCTGGAGGATGCGCCAGGTCATCAACAAGCTCATCCGCGAGGAGGACCTCTACAGCGCCGTGGACTCCGCATTCGCCCAGGGTTGGAGGAGGGTGAAGCTGTACTTCCTCATCGGGCTCCCGACCGAGACCGACGAGGACGTCCTCGGCATCGCGGAGCTGGCTCGCCGGTGTGCCGAGATCGGCCGTGGATATCACCGCAACGTGACCGTCACCGCGTCTGTCGGCGGTTTCGTGCCCAAGCCTCATACCCCGTTCCAGTGGTTCGGCCAGAACACGATCGAGGAGCTTCGGCGAAAGGTGGGACTGCTGCGCGACGCGCTGCGCTCGGCGCGCGGCGTCTCACTGCGCTGGCACGACCCCGAGGCGACGGCGGTGGAGGGCATCGTGAGCCGCGGCGACAGACGGGTGGGCGAGGTCGTGGAGCACGTCTGGAGGGCGGGCGGGACGTTCCAGGAGTGGTCGGAGCACTTCGACCTCGGCCTCTGGATGGACGGGCTCGAGGCAGCGGGACTCACCCTCTCCGAGACCGTGTACCGCCACCGCGAGCAGCACGAGGTGCTTCCCTGGGACCACGTCTCTGCAGCGCTGCACCGTGACTTCCTGTGGCAGGACTTCGAGGAGGCTCTGGCCGAGCACGGGCTCGAGGACTGCCGGTGGACCCCGTGCTACGACTGCGGCGCCTGCACCGGGCTGGGGGTCGAGCACGTCGTGGCTAGCGCGCAGCCTCCGGCGGGGGGCAGCCAGGGCACGGGGCAGGACATCTCGGGTGGCGACCGCATGCCCGTGCGGTTCCTGGGTTCGGACGCCGTCCTCGCGAGGAGCGGAGCATGATCGCGCGCCTCAAGTTCACGAAGCTCGGCAAGGTGCGCTGGACCAGCCACCGTGACGTGGCGCGGATGTGGGAGCGGGCCCTGCGGCGCGCGGGCCTGCCGGTCGCCTACTCCGGGGGGTTCTCCCCGAGGCCCCGGCTCAGCTTCGGGCTCGCGCTCCCGACGGGGTGCGAGTCCTTGGCCGAGTACCTGGACGTGGCCCTCGAGACCGATCTGCACCCCGAGGACGTCATGCATGCAGTGGCGCCCGAATTGCCGGCGGGAGTCGGGGTCGTCGCTTCGGGGGAAGCCACCTCGGGCTCTGGATCGCTCCAGGAGGAGGTCAGCTCCTGCACGTGGGAGATCCACGTGCCCGGGTCTTCTCCCGAGGGGCTGCGCAACTCGGTGTCCGAGACGATGGCCGCCGCCCACCTCCCGGTCGAGCGCGAACGCAAGGGTCGCAGCGTCCAAGACGATCTGCGTCCCTCGCTTCTGTCGCTGTCGGTGGCAGACTGCGCCATGCACCAGGTCCACGAACCCGAGCGGCCGAGCCCGCAGCACATGAGCGGACCGCATCCGCAGGACCAGGAGCAACACCCACCAGCGGCGGTGCTGGTGGCCGAACTGGCGACCCGCCCGCGCGGCGTTCGCCCCGTCGAGCTCGCCCACGTAATGGGGATCGAGCTCGGCCTGTCTAGAAGAACACGTCAGTGGATCGAGCGCGATGGCTCGAAGTACGAGCCCCTCGACGAACGAGCGGCGGTCGCCGCCGTCTGCGTGGAGCGCGCCTCGTGAGACGTAGGAGAAGGGATCTTCCCAATGTCCGATTCGAGCGCGGCGGAACCCGCGGCCGAGCCATTCGGCCCGTCCGGGTCCCCCGCAGACCCTTACCAACAATCAGGCGCTCCCCGAGAAGCGACTAGGCCCGAGACCTCTCCCCGGCGTCGTCGCCGGCGACGGGGGTCGGGGTCCAAGCCGTCCGCGGCGAGCGCCGCGCAGGCCAAGGGATCCGTCGACGCCCCCGGCCCCACTGTGGTCGCGCCCTCCGGCCCGGCTCCCGGCCCCGTCGACGTCGTGCCCACAGGGACGGGCGCGCCTGCAGAGCCCGCCGGCGCCGGAGCTCTGGCGCAGCCCGCCGGTACCGCCGCAGCCGGCTCACAGCCGGCTCGGCCCCGGCCCCGGATCGGCGACACCCGGCCCGCCCCGCCCCCGCCGGTCGCGCCCAACGTGGTGCCCGTCGTCCATCGCGCCCCGCCCGTCGCCCCCCCCGAGCCCGCCACCTCGCCCGGCGCCGCAGCGCACGGGCAGACGGCTTCGGAGCCCGAGGCGACCCCGGCTCCCAGGACCGGGCGCTCCCGGCGCCGCAGCGGCCGGGAGCGGCGCGGGCGGCCTGTCGGCCGCTACCTCATGTGCGTGCACTCGAGGCCGCACGCCATCCAGATCGCAGTGCTCGAGGGCAGGACCCTCGTGGAGCACTTCGTGTCGCGCGCCTCGGACGACTTCACCCAGATCGACGGCAACATCTACCGGGGCCGGGTGCAGAACGTCCTTCCGGGGATGGAGGCGGCGTTCGTCGACATAGGAACGCCGAAGAACGCTGTGCTCTATCGCGGTGACGTTCGCTACGACACCGACGATGTCGAGACCACCTCGGGCTCCTCGCTGCGCATCGAGCAGATGCTGAAGCCGGGCCAGCTGATCGTGTGCCAGGTCACGAAGAACCCGATCGGAGCCAAGGGAGCACGTCTCACGCAGGAGGTCTCGTTGCCGGGCCGGTTCGTGGTGATGGTTCCCAACTCCTCGGCCTTCGGCATATCCAAGCGGCTCGAGGACGGCGAGCGGCGGCGGCTTCGCCGCATCGTCGACGACGTCCGCCCGAAGGGTCACGGGCTCATCGTGCGCACCGCGGCCGAAGGCGCCAGCCGAGAGGAGCTCGCCGGCGACGTCGAGCGCCTCTGCGCCCAATGGGCCGCGATCGAGCAGGAGGCCAACCGCTCCAGCGGCCCGGGGTTGCTCTACAGGGAGCCCGACCTGGCGGTACGGATCGTGCGAGAGGAGTTCAACCGCGAATACCGGGGTGTGGTCATCGACGATCTCGCGCTCTACGAGCAGGTCCGCGACTACGTGGAGCACGTCAACCCGGAGCTGGCGGACCGTGTGGAGTACTACGACCCGGCGGCCGAGAACCTGCCGGTGTTCGAGCGGTTCCACGTCCACGAGCAGCTCCACAAGGCTCTCGACCGAAAGGTGTGGCTCCCCTCTGGGGGTTCGATCATCATCGAGCGCACGGAGGCTCTCACGGTGATCGACGTCAACACGGGGAAGAACGTTGGGACCTCCAACCTCGAGGAGACCGTGTACCGCAACAACCTCGAAGCAGCGGAGGAGATCGCCCGCCAGCTCCGTCTGAGGGACATAGGCGGCATCATCGTGGTCGACTTCATCGACATGGAGGTGCGAGAGAACCGCGGCAAGGTCGCATCGGCACTGCGCGCGGCGCTCGCACGCGACAAGACCCGTACCCAGGTGTTCGACATCTCCGAGCTCGGCCTGGTGGAGATGACCCGCAAGCGCGTGTCCGAAGGGCTGGTCGAGTCACTCTCGGAGGTGTGCTCGGTGTGCGGCGGGCGCGGGATCGTCCTCGACGAGTCCCTGCTGTAGGATCTACCGCTCGTGTACGCGGTGATCCGAAACGGCGCAGGTCAGGACCTGGTGACGACAGGCCAGCAACTCGCGGTCGACCTTCTGGGCGCTTCCGAGGGCAGCGAGCTGGAGCTGTCCCCTGTGCTCGTGGTGGACGGGGATCGGGTGCTCGCCACGCCGTCGGAGCTGGCCGGTGCCGTGGTGTCGGCCCGGGTGGTCGGCGAGGAGCTCGGCCCGAAGATCCGGGGGTTCACCTACCGGCCCAAGACCAACTACCGGCGCCGCTGGGGCCACCGTCAGCGCTACACGACCGTCGAGATCACCGGGATCGACGTCCCGGCGGCTCGCTGAGGAGGATCTCAGATGTCGAAGACCAAGGGCGGCGGCTCCACCCGCAACGGCCGCGACTCGAAGTCCAAGAGGCTTGGCGTGAAGGTGTTCGGGGGCACGACCGTCCCTGCCGGCGCCATCATCGTCCGCCAGCGCGGCACCAAGTTCCACCCAGGTGAGAACGTGGGCCGGGGCGGCGACGACACCCTCTTCGCCACGGCCGCGGGCACCGTCACCTTCGGCACTCGCAAGGGCCGCAAGGTGGTGGAGGTCAAGGCAGAGGCCTGAGCCGCATCACCACGTCGCGCACGGTCGCGCCGAGCCGAGAGGCGCTCGATCGCGCCACCGACACGAGCGATGTGCTCGACACGCTCGCAGGCGCCATTCCCGCGGCGAGGTTCGTGACCACCGAGACGCCCAGCACTTCGGCTCCCATATGCCGGGCGGCGATCAGCTCGAGGACGCTCGACATCCCGACCAGGTCGGCGCCGAGGCCCCGCAGCATCTCGATCTCGGCCGGCGTCTCGAAGTGGGGACCAGGTAGCTGGGCGTAGACCCCCTCGGCGATCGAGGCGTCCACCTGCCTCGCGAGACCGCGCAGCCGGGGAGCCCACGCGTCGGTGAGGTCCACGAAAGGGCTGCGCCCCCCCTCGCCCTTGGACAGGCCGGTGAGGGGGGAGAGCCCGGTGAGGTTCAGGTGGTCGGATACGAGCACCAGGTCGCCGGGCTCGAAGCCCCTACGGATCGCGCCCGACGCGTTGGAGATCACCACCGTCGTGCAGCCCGCCGCGACCGCCGTCCTGACCGGGTGCGCCACCTCGGAGGGATCGTGCCCCTCGTAGATGTGGAGGCGACCGCAGTACACGAGCACCCGCCGTCCTCCGACGTCGACCGAGAGCACTTCTGCGACCTGCCCGTCGGTCACCTTGGCGGGAAACCCCGGCAGCTGCGAGAACTCGAGGCGCGCCACGGCCGGCCCGAGCGACTCCGAGGCTGCCGCCAGGCCGGTGCCGAGGACCACCACCACCTCGTGGCGCGCAACGCCGGTCAGCGCCTCGAGGCGCCGGGCCGCCTCGCCGGCCGCGGCGAACGGATCGGTGTTCACGGCTGGCGACGCGGGCGCACCTGGGGACCGGGAGGGCTCGACACCACGTCGGGATCGGGAGGCCGCACCGCCGTGAGCTCGTCACGAAGGCGGCGCTTGAGCGAGTCACCACAAAGTGCGGCGTCGACCGCCCGATGCTGGGCCGACACCAGATCGGACAACGCAACGCCCAGTGACTCGTGGACCAGCACGAGCTCGTCCACGAGCGTCGTCGAGAAGTAAGCGGGATCGTCGGTGTTGATCGATACGTTGAGCCCTGCCTCGAGCATCGCCGGCAGGGGATGGGCCTCCAAGGAGGTGCACACTCCGAGCAGTACGTTGGAGGTCACCGAGACCTCGAGGGGGACCTGGCGCTGCGCGAGATGCTCGACCAGGGTCGGGTCCTCCATCGAACGCACGCCGTGTCCTACACGCGCCGTGCCGAGCTCCAGGGACTTCCAGACGCTCGGTGGTCCGGCCACCTCCCCGGCGTGGAGCACCGATGAGAGTCCCGCTGAAGCCGCCTCCTCGAACGACGCCGCGTACCAATCGGGCGGGTACTGCGCTTCTGGACCTCCGAGCCCGATCGCGACGACGTCCGACGGGGCATGCGGGCCGGTGAGCATCTGGGCCGTCCACCTTTCCTCCGGGGGCTCGAAGCTTCGGGGTATGTCGACGATCCATCGCAGCTCGATGTGGTGGTCGTCTCGTGCTCGCCGCACGCCGATGTCCAACGCGTCGCGGTACTCCTCGATGTGCATGCCGTTCGCATGGTGGGCGTAGGCGGTGGTCGTGACCTCCGCGTAGCGGACCTGCTGGGATGCCAGCTCCGTCGCCAGCGCGTCGATCGCACAGAGCAGGTCGTCCCCCGTGCGGATGGCCGACATGCCGACCACGTAGAGCTCGATGAAGTGTTGGAAGTCCCGGAACCGGTACAGGGCCGCGAGCTCCTCCACCGTCTCCACGCCCAGGTCGACGCGATTTCGTCCGGCGAGCTCCAGCAGCAGAGCCGGCCGGATGGAGCCCTCGAGGTGCAGGTGCAACTCGACCTTGGGCATGTTCGCGAGCATCGCCCGGTGTGGAGCAGATGGGTCGATGGGCATGCCGGCCACGTCGTCGCCACCGTACAGCGCCTTGCGCTCTTAGGATCGTTGCGTGTCGGGGTTCGTCGACGAGGCGCAGGTGAACGTGAGAGGCGGTGACGGCGGTGCCGGCGCCGTGTCCTTCCGCCGCGAGGCCCACGTGTCTCGAGGAGGTCCCGATGGTGGTGACGGGGGAAAGGGCGGGGACGTATGGCTCGTGGCCTCCTACCGCCAGGCCTCGCTGCTGGGGTTCCGTGACCACCCGCACCGGCGAGCCTCGAGCGCCAAGCACGGAGGGGGAAAGCGCCGTCACGGCGCGGCCGGGGCCGACCTCGAGGTAGAGGTACCGGTGGGCACCGTGGTGCGCTCGAAGCAGGGCGGAGCCCTCGCCGACCTGGCCGCAGAGGGCGACCGCTGGCTCGCAGCCGTCGGGGGCCGGGGTGGCAAGGGCAACGCCAGGTTCCTCTCCAACCGCCGCAGGGCTCCGGGCTTCGCCGAGCAGGGCGAGTCCGGCGAGGAGCGTTGGCTGGACCTCGAGCTCAAGCTGGTCGCCGACGTCGCCCTCGTGGGATTTCCCAACGCCGGCAAGAGCACGTTGATCTCTCGCATCTCAGCCGCGCGGCCGAAGATCGCGGACTACCCCTTCACGACCCTCGAGCCCCACCTGGGAGTGGTCCGCACGGGGAGGCCGGGGAGCGAGACCGAGTTGGTGGTCGCCGACGTCCCGGGCCTCGTGGAGGGCGCCGCAGACGGTAAGGGCCTGGGACACCGGTTCCTGCGTCACGTGGAGCGGGCCCGGGTGCTGCTGCTGCTGCTCGACCCGGCAAGGCCGGACGGGCCCCCTCCGGCACAGCAGGCGGCGATCCTTCTGCGCGAGCTTCGCCGCTACCGCGCCGAGCTTCTCGAGCGCCCGCGCATCGTGGTGGGGTCGAAGTCCGATTCGTTCCCCCTTGCCACCAGCGGATCGGACCCGAGCCACGATCCGGTCGACCTGTGGATCTCTTCGCTCACGGGCGTGGGGCTCGAGGAACTGCTCGGACACCTGGCCCGCCTGGTGGACGAGGCGCGCTCGGAGACAGAGACCGCGCGTGCGCCCATCGTGATCCACCGCCCGGTCACTTCCGAGGTGGAGGTGGTGCGAGACGGTGACGGCTCCTTCTCCGTCGAGGGCCGCGCGGCGCTGCGCGCGGTCGCCGTGTCCGATCTCACCGACGAGGGCGCGCTCGAGTACGTACAGGGCCGGCTGCGCCGGCTAGGTGTGGAGAAGGCGCTCGTGCGCGCCGGGGTGCGCGACGGGGACAGGGTCCGGCTCGGGCCGCTCGAATTCACCTACAGACGTGACGAGAGCATGACCGATGCAGCGCGCGAGGCGGCGAGGGGTGCGGGGAGTGACAGGCCCCGCAGGCGCGAGCGCAAAGGGAGTGGACGAAGCGGCGAGCCGCGAGGGACGGGCTCTTCAGAGAGGACAAGGTGAGCGGCTCCGGCCGGACGCCGACGGCGCGCCAGGGGCGAGAGGCGCAGAAAGACGCCCCCCGCACCGTCGTCGTGAAGGTCGGCTCCTCGTCGGTGACCGGGCCGGACGGCGGAGGGATCGATTCCGGCGCGGTCGAACGCCTGTGCGGGCAGATCGCCGAACTGCGGTCGATGGGGCATCTGGTGGTGCTCGTCAGCTCTGGCGCCATCTCGGCGGGCTGGGCGGTGATGGGCGGAGGGCGCCGGCCGGCCGACCTCGCAACGCTCCAGGCGGTCTCCGCGGTCGGCCAGCACCGGCTCATGCGCGTGTACGACGACTCGCTGGCGCGCCACGGTGTGCTGGTGGGCCAGGTGTTGCTGGCCCCGCTCGACTTCGGTCACCGCCAGCAGTACCTCCACGCGCGCCAGACCCTCTCCCGCCTACTGGAGCTGGGAGTCGTGCCGGTGGTGAACGAGAACGACGCAACCTCCGACGACGAGATCCGCTTCGGGGACAACGACCGGCTGGCCGCCCTCGTGGCGCACCTCGTGGCCGCCGACCTCCTCGTGCTGCTCACCGACGCCCCAGGGCTCCTCACGGCCGACCCGCGCACCGCCGCGGAGGCTTCTCTCATCGAGGAGGTCGTGGAGGTGGACCACGGGCTCGAGGCACTTGCCGCCGGCCCGGGGAGCGCGGTCGGCAGCGGCGGGATGATCTCGAAGTTGGCGGCGGCCAAGATCGCAGCCTGGTCCGGCGTCGAGACGGTGATCGCAGAGGCCGCTCGTCCCGGAGTGCTTCTCGGCGCCGTCCGGAGGGAGCCCGGCGTGGGGACCGTCTTCCGCCCGCGTCCGAGAAGGCTTCCGGCCCGCAAGCTTTGGATCGCCTTCGCCCTGCCCCCGGCGGGCACCATCGTCGTCGACGACGGGGCGCGAAGAGCCCTCACAGAACGCGAGGCGTCGTTGCTCCCCGCTGGGGTGAGCGCGGTGCAGGGGAGCTTCGACGCAGAGGCAGCGGTGGAGATCACCGGCGCGGACGGTGTGGTGTTCGCCAAGGGCCTCGTGCGACACGGCGCGGACACGATCCGTTCGTGGGCCGGCCGTCGTACGGGCGAGCTGCCGGACGACGTGTCGAGGGAGGTCGTCCATCGCGACGACCTCGTGGTGCTGGTCTGATCAGCCGGTGACAATGCGGGCGCAGCTGTGCCCCGCCGGCGGACGGTACCCTGGGGTGTGACCCGATCCTCCATGGCGGAGCTCGGCCGGCGCGCCAAGGTGGCCGCGCGAGCGCTCGCCTCGGTGTCGGGCGTCGAACGCGACAGCGCCCTCGACCTGGCGGCCGATCTCCTCGAGGAGCGCGCGGCCTCGGTGCTCGCGGCCAACGAGACCGACGTGGCGGGCGCCGAGAGGTCCGCGACGGCGCCGGCGCAGATCGACAGGCTGAGGCTCACTCCCGCCCGTGTGAGCGCGATGGCCGACGGGCTCCGTGCGCTTCGCGCGCTGCCGGAGGTGGTGGGCGAGGTCGTCGAGGGCTATGTCCGGCCGAACGGGCTCAGGGTGGAGCGAGTGAGGGTCCCGCTCGGCGTGGTGGGTGTCATCTACGAGAACCGTCCCAACGTGACGTCCGACGCCGCGGGACTGTGCCTCAAGTCCGCAAACGCGGTGATGCTGAGAGGCTCTTCCTCCGCTATCGAGTCGAACCGGGCCATCGTGGCCTGTCTGCGCGAGGCGTTGTCCAAGACGGGCCTCCCCGCAGACGCGGTCGTGCTCGTGGAGGACACGAGCCACGAGGCGGCAGTCGATTTCATGCGACTCGACGGCTCGATCGACTGCCTCATCCCTCGCGGAGGTCACTCGCTGGTGGCGAGCGTGCGCGAGCACGCCACCGTCCCGTACGTGATCGACGGCGACGGCAACTGTCACGTCTACGTGGACGCGGCTGCCGACCTCGAAATGGCCCTTGCCATTGTGGTCAACGCCAAGACCCAGCGCCCCGGGGTCTGCAACGCGGCCGAGACCCTGCTCGTGCACGGCGCGGTCGCTGGAGAGTTCCTGCCTCGCGCCCGCCAGGCTCTCGACGGGGTGGAGCTGCTGGGCGACGAGCGAACGAGGCGGCTCCTTCCGGGCATCGGCTCTGCGCGCGAGGAGGAATTCGCCACCGAGTTCCTGGACATGAGGCTCTCGGTGGCCGTCGTGGACGACCTCGACGCGGCGATCGACCACATAGCCCGCTACTCCTCGGGACACTCCGAGGCCATAGTCACAGGCGACCTCCGCGCCGCGGAGCGGTTCTGCCGGGAGGTAGACGCCGCTGCGGTCCTCGTCAACGCCTCGACGCGCTTCGTGGACGGGTCGGAGCTCGGCCTCGGGGCCGAGATCGGGATCTCGACCCAGAAGCTGCACGCTCGAGGCCCGATGGGGCTTCGCGAGCTCACCACGGTCAAGTACGTGGTGCGAGGCGAGGGTCAGGTCCGCGGGTGAGCAGCCCTGGCCCGTTGGGCTTCCCCGATCCTGGGCCCCCGCGCTTCGATTCGGTCGGCGACGTGCGCGAGCGTCTGGCGGTCACGGGGTACCTCGCGGACGAGGGGACCGCCGGAGTCGTCCATCTTGCCGACCGGCTCGCCAAGCCCGTTCTCGTGGAGGGGCCGGCAGGGACCGGCAAGACCGAGCTGGCCAAGGCGGTCGCACGTGCCACCTCGAGCCGACTGATCCGTCTCCAGTGCTACGAGGGCCTCGACGAGTCCAAGGCACTCTACGAGTGGAACTACAAGAAGCAGCTGCTGCGCATCCAGGCTCAACGAGTGGTCGAGCTCGACGAGGACTCTGCGTCGCAAGGGCAGGGCGGGGGCGACGCAACCGCGGTCGAAGGGCGCCGGGCTCAGGCCGCGACCTGGCAGGACATAGAGGACGACATCTTCTCCGAGGAATTCCTGCTCGCTCGTCCGCTGCTCGAAGCGATCAGGGCCACCGACGCCGTGGTGCTGCTCGTGGACGAGGTCGACCGGGTGGAGCTCGAGACCGAGGCGTTGCTCTTGGAGGTGCTCTCCGAGTACCAGGTGTCCATCCCCGAGCTCGGCACGGTGACGGCACAGCGGGTGCCACTCGTCTTCCTCACCTCGAACAACACTCGTGAGCTCTCCGAGGCTCTCAAGAGACGCTGCCTGTACCTCCACCTCGACTACCCGACACTCGAGCGCGAGCGCGAGATCGTGATGAAGAGGGTCCCTGCGATCACCGACGAGCTCGCCGACCAGGTGGCGAGGATCGTGCGTTCGCTGCGGACGTTGGAGCTGAAGAAGTATCCGTCGGTCTCCGAGACTCTCGACTGGGCCAGGACCCTTGTCGTGTTGGGCGTCGAGTCGATCGACGCGGAACAGGCAAAGGCCACCCTGCACGTGCTTCTCAAGTACCGTAGCGACCTGGAGCGCGCCGCGAAGGAGCTTTCGCTCGTCGAGCAGGAGTCACCGAGCGCTCCGACTCGGCGCCTCGGCGGTGCCTCCTAGAGCGACGACGTGCTCGACGTCCTGACCGGCTTCGTCGGGGAGCTCAGGCAGGCAGGCCTCCCGGTGTCACTGACCGAGAGCTTGGACGCGGCCGAAGCTCTGCACCACGTACCGCTCGAGGACCGCGAGGCACTCAAGTACGCCCTGGGCGCGACCCTGGTGAAGTCCTCCGCCCACTGGAGGGCGTTCGAGACCGCCTTCGAGGTCTATTTCTCGATGCGCGGGCCGCAGTTCGACATCGAGGACCCTTCCTCCGACGCGCGCAGCGACGAGATCGCAGACTCCGAGGGCGCACCCGGGCGCGGCGGAGGCGCCGGGGAGGCGCTCTCCGACGAGGACCTCGCCGAGATGCTCTACCGGGCACTGCTCTCGGGCAACGACGCCCAGATGGCGGCGCTCGCCCGTCAAGCAGTCGGCCGCTACGCGGGCATGGAACCGGGGCGACCGGTGGGCGGCACCTACTACCTGTACCGGACCCTGCGAAACCTCGACCTCGACCGGCTCCTCGAGCGAATGCTCGAAGCAGCACGCGCGCAGGCGCCCGACGGGCGCCTTACCGCTCTCGAGGAGCGCCTCGCGCGCGACGAGCTTCAGGCCCGTCTGGGGAAGCTGCGCAAGGAGATCGAGGACGAGATCCGCCGTCGCCTGGTCGCCGACCGCGGGACCGAAGCCCTGGCCCGTTCGGTGCGCAAACCGCTGCCGGAGGACATCGACTTCATGCACGCCACGCGCGACGAGCTGACCGCGCTGAGGCGGGCCATCCATCCGCTCACCCGCAAGCTCGCCGTCCGGCTGGCGCGCAAGCGCCGCCACGGGCGCAAGGGTCCCCTCGACTTCCGCTCCACGATGCGCCACTCGCTGTCGACGGGTGGTGTGCCGGTCGACCCCAAGTTTCGCTACCCGCGCCCGGCGAGGCCCGAGATCTTCGTGATCGCCGACGTGTCGGGCTCGGTGGCGGCCTTCGCCCGATTCACGCTGCACCTCGTGTACGCCATCAGCTCCCAGTTCTCCAAGGTGCGCAGCTTCGTCTTCATCGACGGCATCGACGAGGTGACGCGTTTCTTCGAGGGTGCAGACGACGTTGCCGAGGCGGTGCACCGGATCAACACCGAGGCCGACGTGGTGTGGGTCGACGGCCACTCGGACTACGGCCATGCCTTCACGATCTTCTGGGAGCGGTGGGGAGAGGAGGTCACGTCGAAGACGAGCGTCCTGCTCCTCGGCGATGCGCGCAACAATTACCACGCGCCCCAGGCGTGGGTACTCTCCGAGTTACGCCATCGCGCGCGCCATGTCTACTGGCTGAACCCCGAGCCGCGCTCGTACTGGGGCAGCGGCGACTCGATCGTGGGGGAGTACGCGGTGTACTGCGACGAGGTGTTCGAGTGTCGCAACCTCCGCCAGCTCGAGCAGTTCGTGGCGGAGCTGGCTTGAGGGCACCAGCCTCGTCTGCTCGCACCGTCCCGGCAGCTCCGGTGGAGGCGACCACCCTGGTGCTCGTCCGTCATGGCGAGTCGGTCTGCAACGTCGCCGGCGTGGTGGGCGGGCCGAGGGGCTGCACGGGGCTCTCCGAGAGGGGCATGAGCGAGGCTCGAGCACTTCGCGACCGCCTCGTGGAGACGCGTGAGCTGTCACGGGCCAGCGCCCTGTACTCGAGTGTCCTCGAGAGAGCGGTGCAGACCGCCGCGATCATCTCGGCGGGAATCGGAGGGGGACTGGAGCCGGTCACCGACTGCTCGCTGTGCGAGCTGCACCCCGGCGAGGCGGACGGTCTCACCTGGGAGCAGTTCTCCGAGCGCTACGGGGAGCCCGACTTCGACTCCGATCCCTACAGCGAGCTCGCCCCGGGCGGGGAGAGCTGGGCCGGATTCGTCCACCGCGCCTCGGACGCCTTGCGCCTGTTGGCGGAGCGCCATAGCGGCGAGTGCGTCGTGGTGGTCTGCCATGCCGGTGTGGTGGAGGCCTCGCTCCTCGAGCTCATGCCCGTCGACCCCCGGCGGGGCCGGCTCGGGTTGCGCACCGGGCACACCTCGCTCACGGAGTGGGAGCTGAGCGCCGGGGGTTGGAGGCTGCTGCGCTACAACGACGTGGCCCACCTGGCTGCGCTCGTCTGACCGGGCGCCCGGCGGGCTCGGCGGAGGACCCGAGCAGCGTCCGCCGTCCGGCAGACGACTAGCTGCGCAGTAGCTCCGCGACCCTGAATGCGAGGTCGACCGACTGGCGAGCGTTGAGCCTGGGGTCGCAGGCGGTGGTGTAGCGCTCGTGGAGCTGGTCCTCGGCGATGTCGTCGAACCCGCCGAGGCACTCGGTCACGTCGTCCCCGGTGAGCTCGAGGTGTACCCCGCCGGGCCAGGTGCCAGTGCGGGCATGGGCGTCGAAGAAGCCCCTCAGCTCCTTCAGGATGTCGTCGAAGCGCCTGGTCTTGCGCCCCCCGTTGCTCACGAACGTGTTGCCGTGCATCGGGTCGCACGCCCAGGCCACGACGTGGTCCGTGTCGCGGACCGCCTCGAGCAGGGGGGGAAGGGCCTCGCCGACGTTGTCCGCGCCCATCCTGGCAATGAGGGTGAGCCGTCCCGGCACTCGCTCGGGGTTCAACCGCTCGCACACGGCGAGCACGTCCTCGGGCGTGGTCGCCGGACCGATCTTGCAGCCGAGCGGGTTGCGGATGCCCGAGAGGAACTCGACGTGGGCCCCGTCGAGCTGCCGGGTGCGCTCGCCGGCCCAGACCATGTGCGCGGAGCAGTCGTAGAAGTCGCCGGTCAACGAGTCGCGCCGGGTGAGCGCCTCCTCGTATCCCAGGATCAGTGCGTCGTGGGAGGTGTAGAAGTCGACCTGGTGCAGGGACTGCTCACTAGAGAGATCTATCCCGCAAGCCTGCATGAAGCGCAGAGCCCGGTCGATCTCGGTGGCGATCTGCTCGTAACGGCGGCCCTCGTCGCTCGACGCGAGGAACTGCTGGTTCCAGATGTGCACCTGCGAGAGGTCGGCGAACCCGCCCTTCGTGAATGCCCGCAGCAGGTTTAGCGTCGACGCCGACTGGTGGTAGGCGGCGACCAGCCGCGCAGGATCCGGCACTCGCGCATCGGGGTAGGGGGCGTCGTCGTTGACCATGTGCCCCCTGAAGCTGTCGAGCTCCGTCTCGCCTACGAGCTCGGTGGGGGAGGACCGTGGCTTGGCGAACTGCCCGGCCATCCGGCCCACCTTGACCACGGGCACCCCGGCGCCGTAGGTGAGCACCACCGCCATCTGGAGGATGATCTTGAGCTTGTCGCGGATCGAGTCGGCGGAGAACTCGGCGAACGACTCGGCGCAGTCGCCCGCCTGAAGGAGGAACGCCTCGCCCCGTGCGACGGCACCCAGAGCGCTAGTGAGGCTCCTCGCCTCACCCGCGAACACGAGGGGAGGCAGGGTCGCCAGCTGCTTGAGGGCCCGCTCGAGCTCGTCGTCGTCGGGCCACGGCGGTTGCTGCGCGGCCGGCCTGAGCCGCCAGCTCGCAGGGTGCCACGACGTCACGCTCACCCCGACAGCGTAGGGGCTCGCCGCGCCCAGCCCGGACCTCGCCGCTCGCGCCGCGGGGACCCGCGGCCTCCGCACCCGGGCGCCTCTACGCTCGGGAGGTGGAGCGCATCGGGATCTTCGGGGGGACCTTCGACCCGGTGCACGTGGGCCACCTGGTCGCCGCCTGCTGGTGCCGCGACGCGCTCGCGCTCGACAGGGTGTTGCTCGTGGTCGCCAACCAGCCGTGGCAGAAGGCGGGTACGCGAGATGTCTCGCCGGCCGAGGACCGCTTCGCCGTCGTCGCGGCGGCTGTGGAAGGGGTGGAAGGGCTCGAGGCGAGCCGCATGGAGATCGACCGCGGCGGGCCTAGCTACACGGCCGACACGGTGCACGAGCTTCGCGCCGGCCACGCTGGTGCCGAGCTGTACCTGGCTGTCGGTTCGGACGTGGCGGCGGAGCTGGGTACCTGGCAGCGCGTGGAGCAGATCGACGACCTTGTCACCCTCGTGGTCGTCGAGCGAGGCGGAGTCGACGGCTCCGAGGCTCCCGGGCGCTTCGGGTGGGCCGGGCCCGTCCACCACCTGCGCATCCCTTCCCTGGAGGTGTCCTCCAGCGAGCTACGCGAGCGCCTGCGGCTCGGGCTCGGCGTGGACTTCCTCGTGCCGGAGCCTGCCATCCGTCTGATCCGCCGCCTGGGTCTGTACTCTGTGCCCAGATGAGCAGCGCCGCCGCCGAGCGCCCCGCAGCAGGCACTATCGAACAGCTGCCGCCCGCGGCGACCACGGCGGCACACGCCGCAGCCGAGAAACTCGGCGCACGTACCGTCATCATGGCGATGGGCGAACTCCTCGCGGTCACCGACGCGTTCGTCGTCACGAGCGGCCGCAACTCACGGCAAGTTCGCACCCTTGTCGACGAGGTCGAGCGGCAGGTGAAGGACTCCACCGGACGCGCGCCCTACAGCGTCGAGGGCCTGCACGACTTGAAGTGGGTTCTAATGGACTACGGGGACTTCGTGGTCCACGTCTTCCACGAAGACACCCGGGACTACTACGACCTCGAACGTCTCTGGGGAGACGCGCCGCGCCTGGAGGTACTCGAGAGCGCGGACAACGGTCAGAAGGACTGACCCTTCACGTCTGCCGCCGGGTTCACGAGGCGGGACCGCTCGTAGGAGCCGGCGGTGCGAAGGTGGCGAAGTCGGCGCGATTGGCAACCGGGACCTGCGCCCCGTTGGCCACGGGCACCTCGACCGGTTGGCCGTTCAGCTCGAAGGAGACTTCGGTGGCGTCCACGCTCGACAGGCCCGTAGCCGTGTAGACCACCTGTGCCACGGCTTCGATCTGAGCCTGGCCCACGAGCTGAGCGAAGGAGCCTCCGAGGTTGGCGGTTGCGATCCCCCCGGCGACGCTCGTCGACAGCACGGTCGTCTGGGGAGGGATCGCGCTCTGGTCTCCCGCGGCCACCTCGGCCTGAGTCGGGCCACCGACCAGCGCGACTAGCGCAGGCTCGAGCAGCTGCGTCGCGGACGGCACCGCGCGCGGCACGGCGACGAGGTCGCCGGAGGGATCGAAGAGGTAGATGTCGACCGGCACCTCTACGGGCGAGGGGACCGTGGTGGCGGTCGTGGAGGGCGACGACGGCGACAGCAGATGGAACGGCACGCCGGCGCGCGACAACGCGGTGGGCCCCTGGTCCACCGGTACACCGCACCCGCCCAGCGCGACCGCTAAGAGGAGGGCGCCTGCGACGAGGACGATCCTGGCGGCCGTCCTGTGCTTCACCCCGCCTCCCGGGAGACGCTCGCCGACGGCCGGTCGTCCGGCAGACCGGCTGCGCCGTTGGAGCGAGATCCGTCGCGCGCGCCGCCACCGAGGGGGAGCTCCACCACGAAGCGGTTCTCCTGGTCGTCGCCCTCGACCCACACTGTGCCCCCGTGCAGCCGCACGTGCTCGGCCACGAGCGAGAGGCCGAGCCCCGTTCCCTCGGTCGCGCCTCTGTGACCGGACGCCTGTCCGCGGTAGAAGCGCTCGAAGATCCGTTCTCGCTCTGCGACCGGCACTCCGGGTCCGCGGTCTGCGACGACCAGGCGCACGGCCCCGGGCGCCGCCTCCACCGCCAGGCGCGTGACCCCGCCCGCGTACTGGCCGGCATTGGCCACGAGGTTGGCCACGACCCTCTCCATCCTCCGCTTGTCGAGCGAGACGCGAAGCCCGGCCACCGCCGGGTCCACCTCCACCGGCACCCTGATCGCTCCGGCCGCCTGCGCGGCGTGGCGCGCCAGCTCGCCGACCTCCACCTCGTCGAGCAGGAGCTCGGCCGACCCCGTGTCCACCCTGCTGATCTCGAGCAGGTCGTCCACCATGCGCTGGAAACGGCGCATCTCCCCCGACAGCAGGTGCAGGGCGCGACGGCTGCGGGGGGGCAGCTCGTCGCGGTGCGCCTCGAGGACGCCGATGGACGTGGCAAGGGTGGTGAGAGGCGACCGTAGCTCGTGGCTCACGTCGGAGGTGAAGCGGGCTTCACGCTCTATGCGCTCGAGCAGGGCGTCCGCCATCTCGTTGAACGAGGAAGCCAGAGCGGACAAGTCGGGGTCGTCGGCGGCTCCCAGCCTCGTCTTCAAGCTCCCTCGGGCGATCGTCTCGGCGGCCTTCGACACTTCACCGAGTGGGCGCAGCGCTCTGCTGCTCGCCCATCGGCCGATCACCGCTCCTGCGGCTGTGGTCACCAGGGCCGCTCCCGCGAGGGCGAGCGCCAGGATCTGGAGGGTTCTCGCCAGCTCGGCGAGGGAGAAGACTTCGAAGTAGGCGGCGCCCACCGCGGGAAGCGGGATGCCGACGACCATCTGGTCCGACCCCGCCAGCACGAAGTGTTGGGTGGCGGGGGTGCCGTGGAGCACGAGCCCGCGAAGCGACCCAGGTATGGCGTTCTCGCCGACCGAGAACGACGTGGCGTACCAGAAGCCTCGCTGCTCGAGGACCGAGAGCGACCCGGGGAGCGTGTCGAGCGAGTCGAGGAGCTGGGTGATGTTCGGAGAGCTCGATCGTAGGAGCGACGAGCGCGCCAGGGACGCGTTGACGTAGGCCTGGCGCAGGATCGCGGTCTCGCGCTCGTGGAGGATGAATTGACGCGCTGTGAAGTACGTGAGCGCCGCCATCGTGGCGGACAGAGCGAGCGCGCCCAGCCCGAACGTGACGGTCACGCGTGAGCGGAGACCCAACGCCCTCCACGGTCGCCAGCGGCTCGGGCGCATGCCTCGCGTCAGACTGCCAGCTTGTAGCCCATACCACGCACGGTCATGATGTGGCGCGGGTTGCCCGGGTCCTCTTCGATCTTGGTCCGAAGGCGGCGAACGTGGACGTCCACGAGCCGGCCGTCGCCGAAGTAGTCGTAGCCCCATACGCGGTCGAGGAGCTGTTCGCGCGTGAGGACCTTTCCCGGATTGGCTGCCAGCTCACAGAGCAGGCGGAACTCCGTGCGGGTGCAGTGGATCTCTTTGCCGTCGCGCAGCACCGTGCCCTCGTCGGGGCGGACCTCGACGTCGCCGAAGGAGAGCGTGCTCGGTTCGCCCATCGACCTCGCCCGCCGCAGCAGGGCACGGATGCGCGCGGTGAGCTCCTTCGCCACGAACGGCTTCGTGACGTAGTCGTCCGCACCGGCCTCCAGGCCTGCGACGACGTCGTGGGTGTCCGTCCTGGCGGTCACCATGATCACCGGCACCGCGCTCGTACGGCGCAGTCTTCTGCAGCACTCGAAGCCGTCCATGCCCGGCAGCATGAGATCGATGAGCAC
>DATKIB010000115.1:0-12068 GCA_035509915.1 Acidimicrobiales bacterium
GGGATCGGACCCGAGGCTGAGGGGGTCGCTCGTGCTCCCGTTCCGCCACGTGGACAACTCCTGGGTCGCGTACGAAGGGATGGAGCTCCTCCGGTTCACCAGCGCGTCGCGCTGATCGGCCCAGAGCGTTTTTGGCGTCCGCTGGACCCGTTAACCCACCCGGCGCAGGTACCCGCCGCGGTTGAAGGTCAGGTGGAGCTTCTCCCTGCCCTTGTCCACCTCGAACGTGCCCGGGTTCTCCGAGAGGAACCTCGACACTGCTTCACCCGGCCCGGCCCCGAAATTCGGTAGCACCGGGTTGCCGTTCACGATGGTGTCCTCCACCACGAGGTAACAGCCGGGAGTCACCAGCGCGCCCAGAAGCCGGATCTCTTCGAACACATGGGCTTCGGAGTGGTCCGAGTCGAGGACCACCATCACGCGCTCGGAGCTCCGGGCCTTCTCAGCGAGCTGCGCGAGGACTTCGGGGGCCGTCGAGGAGCCCTGCAGGTACGTGATTCGCGGGTGGTCGGGACGCCCAGGCTGTGCGGTCACGTCGATGGTGACGACGTCTCCGTGGCCGACCAGGTCGCACATGGACGCCATGTACAGGGCGCTCCCGCCGCGATAGGTGCCGGCCTCGACGATGAGGTCAGGACGCGTCTCGGTGATGATCTCCTGGTAGATCCAGAGGTCGAACGGGCACTTCCACACCGGGACGCCCATCCAGAACGTGTCCTGCCAGGTGCCGGGGTCCTCGTAGTAATCCACGAGGAACCGGCTGTTGACGTCGACTACGTCGTCCTGTCGAGCTTGGCGACGTAGCCGGATGGCGCGCGGCATGCCTCAGAGCTCGCCGATCGCCCTCTTGACGATCTCGATGAGCTCCAGAGGCGGCACTGGCTTGGCCAGGCAGGCGAACAGATCGGCGGGATGGGTGGCCTGCAGCCGAACTATGGCGGCCCGGCCTATCCCCGACATGACGATCACGGGTGGGAGCTCACGTCCCGAACCGAGGAAGGACTCCTCGTTCCCGGCGAGCTGGTGGTCGAGGATGACGCACCTCACCTCGTGGCCGGCGATCACCTCCAGGGCCTCCTCGGCGGTGGCGCTCGTGGCAGCGACGAGGCCACCCGAGCGCAGGATGTCCGCGGTGGACGAGGCGACGTCCGGCTCGTCGTCGACGACGAGCACGTCGATGCGCACCGCCTGTGGGTCCCGCCTCTCGCTCATGTCGGGTGGGAGCGCCGCCAACAGCGTTGCGCCACGGCGTAGTTGGCCACGACCGAGGATATACGCCCTACCTGGTCAACGCCGTCCAGGCACTGCGCTGAGCATCCCCGGGCTGGGCGAGACCGGCCATGGGGGTCTGTCTCGAGCTGGGTCAGCAGGCCGTGCCCTGCGCGCTCAGGGCGTGGGTCCAGGCGTTCTTGAAGTGGTCGACGGCTTGGTCGTACTGAGCGCCGCTGATGCTGGCGTCGCCGTTGCCCAGCTCTTGCTTGGCCTGGGTGAGCTCGTTGGAGTTCTTGGGTGAGCAGGAGTTCGCTGTGATCGCAGTGGAGGCGATCAGCCTTACCGCCGAGTCGAGCTGCGACACGCCGGCGGTGATGCTGGCGGAGGGGTTGTGCACCGAGTCGAGCTGCTGGATGGCCTGCTTCACGTTGTCGAACACTGCGTTGCCGTTTTGAGAGGCGACGATGTTGCCGCCGCCCGCCGCCCAAAGCGAAGAGCCGAGGGCAGTGCGGAGGGCGGTGACTGCGTTGGCGAGCTTCTGAGCGGTGTCGTGGTCCGTCGTCGTGATGCCGCCCAGCTGAGCGTCGACCGAGCTGATCAGCTGCTGGCTCGTGGAGCCCGCAGGAGGCGGAGTGGGAGCCTGAGTCTGAGTCCCTGAGCTCGTGCCTTGGGTGGTCTGGGTGGTCGTCGGCGTGGTCGTGTTCGAGGACCCAAGATTGGTCGGGGTCGTCAACTGGGTCGCCGGCGGCGGGGTGGTCTGGGTCGTCGGAGTGGTGGGCTTGGTGGTGCCCTGGGTCGTCGTCGGTTTGGTGGTCGGGGCCACTGTCCCGAGGAACGTGCCCTGGTTCGCCTGCTGGACCGACTGTGACGGCTGGGCAGTCGCCGACGACTGGCCCAGGACCGTGGTGCCGGAGTGGGAGGGGCTGGTTGCACCGGCCACGCCGTGGGTGGAGGTCACCGAATGGTTGGTTGTGGCTGAGCTCGCGGCTGCCGAGGAGGTGGCTGCCTGGATTCCGGCAGCGGTCTTCGAGGCCGAGCCGGAGCCGGCCGTGGCCGAGCCAGGCGAAGTTGCGGTGTGCTGAGAGGTGACGGGCCCCGGATGCGCTCGAGGCGTTGAGTTGGTGAACCAGGAGATCCCGCTCAAGGGACTCTGGAGCACCCGAGAGACCGGCGCTGCGCCGAGGTCAACGGCAACGAAGGTTGCGACCCCGGCGAAGAGCACCCCGGCCGCGAAGCGGAGATCGGTGAGTGCGGCCCTGGGCGTAAGCCCAGAGTCCGCACTCACCGTCACCAGTTCGTAGCTCATGACCGACGGACCAGCGCCCGGCGGCGAGGACGCGTGATCCAGAGCACGAACGATCCAGTCGACAGCAGGCCGAACCCGATCTCGAGCAGGAGCTGGAGCTTGGCGCCGGTGAACGGCAACGCCGAGCCCGCTGCAGCAGTGGCCGGAGCGGGTCCCTGTGCCGCGGCCGTGGCCGCAGGCACGCCCGGGGTGTTCACGGTCGATGTCGCGATCGGCGTGACGCAGGACGTCGAGGTGGAGCAGCCCGTCACCGAGATCGTGTCGGTGAGTGAACTACCCGCCGCCGGTGCATAGCTGTTGACTGTGAAGTCACAGGTCGCAGAGGCGCCCGGTGCCAGCGTTGTGCCGACCAGAGCGGTGGCGCAGGTGGGGGAGAACGGAGCCTGGCTCGGCCACGAGTCGCTGAGAGCCGTGATCTGCATCGGCACGGTCGAGGTGTTGGTCACGACGACCCTGAAGGGCACGTTCTCGCCCGCTGCCGATGCCGTCTCGGTCTGGGCGTAGACGCCCGAGCCGTTGGCGTCGTTGGTCTTCGTCACCGTCAGGCCCGGGTTGGGAGGCGTGATCACGATCGATGTCGAAGGCACCGTGTCACAGTTCGTCGTGTCGCTCACCTGGCAGCCGGTCACGTTGACCGTGTTGGTCAGCGAAGTTCCCGCCGCCGGTGCGTAGTTGTCGACAGTGAAGTCACACGTCGCAGAGGCGTTGGGCGCCAGCGTTGTGCCGACCACCGTCGTGGCACAGGTGGGGGAGAACGGAGCCTGGCTCGGCCACGAGTCGCTGAGAGCCGTGATCTTCACCGGCACGGTCGAGGTGTTGGTCACGACGACCCTGAAGGGCACGTTCTCGCCGGCTGCCGAAGCCTCCTCGCTCTGGGCGTAGACGCCCGAGCCGTTGGCGTCGTTGGTCTTCGTCACGGTGATCGTGATCGCCGGGTTGTTCGGGATCGGGATCACGTAGAAGATCCCGACGCCGCTCCCGTTGACGGGCACGGTCACTGGGTCGGAGGCCGTGGTGTCCGGGGTTCCGACCGTGGAAGAGCCTCCGCAGGTGACGAACTCGTACCCGGCCGGAGCGGTGGCGCCCATCACGTAGCTACCGGCAGGCACGCTCGCCGGAGCGAGCGGGTTGGCGGTGGCGGTGACGGCCTGCGGCCCGGTGGCGGCGAGGGTGCCGCCGGGAACCTCGGTCGTGGTCTGCGAGCCGCTGCTGCACAGGTAGATGTGCCCGGCGATGCTCTGGGAGAAGATGACCGTGTGGACGCACGACGGGTTGGTCTGACCGGCGACGTCGGCACAGTCGACGAGGGTCTCGCCAGCGGTGTTCGCGCCGTAGCTGACGGTGACGGTGATCGAAGCCGTACCGCCGTTGGCAGCGACCGTGCCCACCGGGCAGCTGATGGTCTGGGCGACCCCGGGGCTCGTGCCGCTCACCGGCGAGCCGCTCAGGGAGCAGGTGCCGTTGGCGTCGGTCGAGGAGACGTAGGTCTCACCGACGGGCAGGGTGTCGGTGATCACGACACCCGGTGCGGGCGCGGTCCCTGCGTTGGTGGCGACCATGCTGTAGGTGCCGTTGCCGTTGGCGTTGCCCGTGGCGGGACCGCTCTTCACGACCGAGACGTTCGGCTGGAAGTGCAACGACACGCAGTAGCCCTGCCCGACGGCTGGGTTGAAGGCGTTTGTCTGGATCGAGTTGTCGTTGTCGTTGATGGGGCTGAAGTCGTTGGCGCTCCCGCTTGCCTTACCCAGGCTGCCGTGCTCGTCGTAAAGGATCACGCACAGGTTCGGGGGAAGGTCGGCGAGCGACGGGTACGTAGCCGAGGCGGCCCACGGACCGGTCGAGCCGGTGCTGTTGCCCCCCGACTGGCCGGAGAAGGTCGTGTCGGTGCAGGTGCTCGCGGAGTTGATGTCCTGCCCTGAGTAGTACTGGCCGATGTGGAAGAAGCTGTCGGCGATGCCGCCGCTGCCCTTGATGTCTTGGGCGCCGACCGGTGAGACAGAGCCAGTGGTCGTGGTGGCGGGGCCGGTGACCTCGGAAGCGTTGGTGAGGGTGAAGTTCGGGCTGGGGGTGCTCGAGGAGCTGATGCCCCACCAGTCGACGGAGTAACCCTCGCCGTAGCGGCCGGAGCAGGCCTGCCCGGGCCATACCCAGGTCCCCGAGATGTTCACGGAGACTGTGCCGTCGGAGTTGACGGTCGCCTTGGCGGTCGTCGTCGGAGCGGGGTTGGCGGCGTTGGCCCACGCGCCCACGAGGCCCGTCAGGGAGATACCCATGAGGACGATCCCGACAGCCGTCATGAGGGCTGCCGACGTGCGCGGCAGCCTCCGGAGGCGCCGGCCGAACGGGCTGTTGGCGCTACCCTTGCGGCCTCGGCCCATCAGCCCACCGGCCGTTGAGCCCCCGCCCTCGCTAGCCCTTTTCTGAGCTTCTCGGGTCCGTCGCAGTTCCCACATGGCTTCCTCCTGAACACCCTTAGACACGCTTCCACCACGAACGGTACGCTCCTTAAGCCAACTGAAGGTCAACGACACATAAACCCGCCTCCAACATCGCCAAGGCGAGCGCGGCGGGCCAGGGAGCCGTCTCCTCAGGTAAAAGTCCTGGGCAGGGCGCTGTGACAGGAGGTGACGGGGAGCGGGGCAGGGCCGAAACTAGATTTCCCCGCCGTGCACGACACCCCGGGCGGTGGGACTCCGGTCGGTGAAGGAGACCCCCCGGACCGGGCGGCCGGTGCCGCCGCCCAAGCCGAAGGAGACCCCCCGGACCGGGCGGCCGGTGCCGTGGCCCAAGCCGGAGGAGGCCTCCCCGGCGAAGGAAGCTCTGCGGCCGCCGTGCAATCGCGCCCCCAGCGGAGGGCGGCACAGCGCTCCGTGCGCCGGCGAAGGCGCCGGCGCATCGGCATCATCACCGGGTCGAGCATCCTCGGCCTGGTGCTCCTGCTGGCCGCCGCCGGCGCCGGCTACCTCTGGTACGAGAACAACCGGATTCACCGGGTGGACATAAAGCACCTCGCCAACATAAAGACGACCGGCAACCAGAAGGACGTCGAGAACATCCTTCTGATCGGCTCGACGACCCGATGCGGCCTCAAGCAGCAGAACCCGGCGTTCGGCCTGTGCGACCAGGGGGTCACAGGTGTGAACAGCGACGTGGTGATGGTCCTGCACCTCGACCCCGATCACCACAAGGCGTCGATCCTGTCGATACCGAGGGACACCCTCGTCCCCAACGCCCGCCACGACGGACTCAACAAGATCGACGCCGCGCTCGGCGACACCGACGGCCCCAGCCAGCTCATCGCCGCCATCACCGACGACTTCGGCATTCCCATCCAGCACTACGTGGAGCTGAACTTCGACACCTTTCAATCGGTGGTGGGCGCTCTCGGCAGCCTGGACATGTATTTCCCGATGCCCGTCTACGACCTGGAGTCGGGTCTCAACATCCCGAACGCCGGGTGCGTCACGCTTACACCGTCGCAGGCGTTGGCGGTGGTGCGAGCCAGGCATCTGCAGTACCAACCCTCCCAGGACGCGGGGTCGTCTCACTACGGCTGGCCCTACGACCCTCTGAGCGACCTCGCGCGCATCCGGCGGGACCACGAGTTCCTCCGGGTCATGGCCACCGCGGTCGCCAAGCGCGGGCTCGGCAACTTCGTCTCCGATGCCCAGCTCATAGACTCGCTCGCCGGCAACCTGGAGGTCGACCAAGGGTTCTCCGCGACCGACATGGCCAACCTCGTGTTCGAGTTCCACGGCGTGGACCCGGAGACGGTCCCGCAGTACACGCTCCCCGTCGTGGTGGACAGCCAGGAGTACTTCTATCGAGGCGGCGACTACGGGGACGTGGTGTTTCCCGTCCAGCCCGAAGATGCACAGGTCGTCGCGCAGTTCCTCGGGACAAGCGCCGTGCAGGACCCTTCGGGCGACGCTCTCCCGTCACCGAGCTCGATCTCGGTCGCGGTCGAAAACGGAGGCGGCCAGTACGACGAAGGTGCGAAGACATCGAGCGCGCTCCAGGCGCTCGGCTACCAGGTCAACTCGGTGACGGACACGGAGGTCGGCGCGTCGACGACCGAGGCCACGATCCTCTACTCGAGCCGCTCCGAGCTCCCCGACGCTCTTCGGGTCCAGTCGTCCCTGTCGGGCCTCGCGGTCCTCGGCTACGACCCCGGGCTCGTCCAAGGCAATTCGGGCGGCTCGTCAGGGTCGAGCGCCGGCTCCTCGGGCGCCACCTCTACATCTACGTCGGCCACGTCGGCCACGTCGGGGGGGGGCTCCTCCTCGACCACCACCACAACGCTCGATGTCGGGTCCCCGCTCCCGCCGTCGGAGGCGGGGGACGTGGTGCTCGTCACGGGGAGCAACTTCACCGTGGACGTCCCGGTGGGCTCCACCCCCACGTCCTCGATCCCGGGCAGCTCCTCCACGACGTCCACCTCGACCTCCACGACTTCGCCGTCGGGCGCCGGTGGCGCCTCGACCACGACGACGACCACGGCCCCGGCGGAGTTGTCCGACAATCCGGACCTCGCGCCTCCGAGCGGTTCCACCGAGGGACTCCAGCCGTGGGACCCGCGTTCGTGCAGCCCCACCGGCGGGCCCGGGCCCTGACTCATTAGGGTCGAGATGGTGAGGGTCGCCGTTCTCGGAGGGGGCTCGTGGGGCACGACTGTCGCCTCCCTCACGGCGCCGCGCCACCCGACGATCCTGTGGGCGCGTGATCCGGATGTCGCGCGGGCGGTCAACGAGGATCACGTCAACCCGTCCTACTTGCCCGGGTTCGAGCTCGCAGCCGAGCTCTCTGCGACGTCCGATCTCGAGCGCGCGGTCTCGACCGCCGACCTCCTGCTCGTAGGGGTGCCGACATCGGGGTTCAGGGCGGTGCTGGAGACGGCGAAGCCCCATGTCCGCCCGTGGATCCCGGTCGTCAGCTTGGCGAAGGGGCTGGAGCGAGATTCCCTGCTCCGCATGACGCAGGTGGTGAAGCAGGTCCTGCCGGGCCACCCCGCTGCGGCGTTGACCGGGCCCAACATCTCCCGGGAGATCATGGCCGGAAAGGCGGCCGCTGCGGTGGTCGCGACCGAGGACCTCGCGGTGGCGGGCGCGATACAGAAGGTCGTGACCCGCGGGCTCTTCCGCGTGTACGTCAACGACGACGTCATCGGTTGTGAGATCGGCGGGGCCCTCAAGAACGTGATCGCCATCGCAGCGGGGATAGGCGAGGGGCTCGAGGTCGGCGACAACACCCGTGCCGCTGTGATGTCCAGGGGGCTGGCCGAGCTGACGCGCCTGGGGGTGGCCCTCGGTGCGGAGCCCACCACATTCGCCGGTCTCGCAGGGATGGGAGACCTGATCGCTACCTGCATGAGCCCGCACAGCCGCAATCGCACGGTCGGCGAGCTGTTGGGAAGGGGCCAAAAGCTCGAGGAGATCCTCGCCGGCATGCACATGGTGGCCGAGGGGCTCAATACCGCCGTACTGGTCCTGGAGCTCGCCGAGCGACACGGGGTCGAGATGCCCATCTGCAGAGTCATAGACCGCGTCGTGCGCGGTGAGCTGGCTCCTGCCGACGCCTACTTCGGGCTCACCGCGGCTGGGCACGAGTCAGAGCCCGGCTGAGCCCGGCCGGGCAGGTCACCTCGGCCCGGCGGCGCCTGGCGCGAATTCCCTTCGTGTCGCAAGGAGGCTCCCCCTGCACCGTTGTCTTTATATAGAGCAGCGACGGCGGGCCGCATCGACTGGGATCGGCTTCCGGGCCGCTGCCGGCCAGGAGGGACCGAGATGACCCAGACGACCGTTTTGGAGCGGCGTCACTCGAACCGCAGGGATCGGGCGGTGCCGAGCCAGCTGGTCACGCAGAGGTATCGCCTCGAGGGCAGGGTCGACGAGGCCCGCACTGCTTCGGTGCAGGACGAAAACGAGCGCCGTCGCGGGTACGAGCGGCGCGAATACCTTCCCCAGCACCACATCACGGTGGGCCGGGTGGCCGGATCCGGCGGATGGATGGGCGGCGTCTGCAGCTGCGGGGAGCACACGCTGTCGCGTCTCGACGGCCTCATCGAGTCGTGGGCCCGGTGGCACAGGCGGCAGGTCATGGCGGAGAAGTCCTCCTTCGTCCACACTTCCTGAGCGTCTGACCATCTGATCCCTGCGCTGCGAGGTCAGCCGGGCGCGGGCTACGGTCGGGCCGGTGACCCAAGAGGGCCAGGACGCGTCGCAGGGCCCTGGGCCGAAAGAATTCTCGCAGGGCCCTGGGCCGAAAGAATTCTCGCAAGGCCTAGAGCCGCAGGAATTCCCGCAAAGCCCTGCACCGCAGGGATTCTCGCAGGGCCTCGAAGAGGCGCAGGGCGAAGCAACGTTTGATCTCGTCGCAGCACAGCTGCGCGCCGACGCTGCGGACACCGACACCTTCTTCGAGGTGCTCGCATCGAAGCTTTCCGGGGCTCTCGGCGACCGGGTCAGGCTCGAGCGCTCGGGAGGGCTGCTCAAGCGCGAGCGTCCCGTCACGGGCATGGAGCTGGATCTGACCTCCGGAGACGCGGGGATGATGCTCTCTGCTCGGCGCGAACGCGGAGGGGCCGTGGCGTGCATCGTCGCGCGCAAGGTACGCGGGATCGTGCTCTCGTCGCGTCAGGTCCCGATGTCGCAGTGGGTCGAGGAGCTACTTGCAGCGCTCGGGGACGAGGCTCGGCGCTCCGAGCAGACGTGGAAGGCCCTCAATGGCCTGCTCACCTAAAGGAGACCGGTGACCAACATCCCCGAGCAGCAACTGCCCGCAGACGCGTTGCGCAGGCTGCGCGAGACCGAGGAGCCCGGCGGCGGCAGGCTGTTCACCTCCGACCTCACTGTCAACGAGTTCCTGCTGGTGGAGGAGGCGGGGTTCACCCCGCTCGGGCTCGTGATGGGCAGCTCCATCTATCAGATCGGCCTCCAGACCCGCCGCTGGAGCCAGTCGTCGGAGCTCGAGAAGCTGACCCAGGCGATGTACACCGCCAGGGAGCTCGCGATGGCCCGGATGGAGGAGGAGGCAGACGTGCTCTCCGCAGACGGGATAGTGGGGGTGCGCCTCGACGTCAATTACTACGAGTGGGGGCGCTCGACGGCCGAATTCATCGCGGTGGGCACCGCCGTGAAGGCCAAGGACGGCGCATCTTGGCGCAACGCCGAGGGAAAGCCCTTCACTTCCGACCTGTCGGGCCAGGACTTCTGGACCCTGTTGCAAGCGGGGTTCGCCCCTCTGGGGCTCGTGCTCGGCACCTGCGTGTACCACGTCGCCCACCGCTCGTTCATGAGCACGATGGCGACCACGGGTCGTGCGACCGAGCTTCCCAACTTCACCCAGGCCCTCTACGACGCCCGTGAGCGCGCCATGGCGCGCATGGAGGAGGAGGCCGCCCGTCTCCAAGCGAACGGCATCGTCGGTGTGCAGCTGGTGGAGAAGTCGCACATGTGGGGGAGCCACACCATCGAGTTCCTGGCTATAGGGACCGGGGTGCGATCGATCCGCGACGACCACGTCGTGCCGCCTCCCGTACCGGTCATCACGATGGACCGCTGATGGAGGAACCCGACCCGGACACCATCTCGGGCGCCTTTCACGCCAGGCCCCGTGTGCGCGGAGCGCCGACGAGCAACCTCTCGGTCGCAGAGGCGGCCGCCGTGCGTAGGGTCGGCCTCTCTCCGGTCGGATTCGTGATGGGATCGGCAGTGATGCAGCTGACCTCGGCGTTCGCGGGCGGCGGCTACGGCGGCGGCATCGGTCTTGCAGGCGGCATGGGACTCGGCGGCGTGGGCTTCGGAGGTTGGCTGAGCTCGGCGCGCTCGAGCGGGCTGTACGCGGAGTCCTACCCCTGCGTGCACGGCTTCGGCTTCGGGGTGAGCGCCGACCACTACGGGTTCAACGCGGAGAACACGGCCCTCGCGGGAGGACTGTTCGAGGGCTACCGCCTAGCGCTCGCGCGTCTCTCCGACGAGGCGAGGGAGCTCGACGCGCACGGCGCGATCGGCATCGAGCTGTCCTTCGAGCATATGGTCGGCACTTCGTCTACCGCCACGTTCCTCGCGACCGGCACCGCTGTGGCACACCGAGGATCGGCTCCCCTCCAGGCTCCGTTCCTCACCAACGCCTCGGGCCAGAATTTCGAGCGGCTGATCGGCCTCGGCTACGTGGCGGCAGGGATGGCGATGGGCCTTGGCGTCGTGTACGTGCAGCCGAATTGCCTAGCGAGGGGGGACCTCACGGTCGTTGGGCCCAACGCCCAGATCCCCTCCGCGGTCGGGGCGGCCAGGAGCCGCGCCAGGCAGTGGCTGGCGCGCAGCGGTCACGCGATGGGGGAGGGGGTGGTGCACACCGAGTGGACCGACAGCCACTTCGGCCGATTCGGCGAATCGTGGAACCAGCTGGCGCTCGCGGTGGGCACCGCCGTTCGGCGCTGGTCCACCGAGCTCGAGCCGTTCGCACCGCGAGCGGTGGTGTCGTTGAGGCCATGAGAGCACCGGCGGACTCGGGGGCGGCTGCGGCAACCCCTTCGAGGCGACCGGACATCGGCGCGGCCCTCGAGACCCTGCGCTCGCCGTACCGTCCCGATGGCACCGGCGCGCGCGACACGTTCCTCTCGGATCTCACGGTCGGGGAGTTGATACTGCTCGAGGAGGTCGGCTACGCGCCGGTGGAGATCGTCTCTGGAGCGGGGTCGGCCAGCTGGTACCCGCAGTTCACCACCGCGGGGACCGAGGCCAGGATGTGGGGCGAAGCGATCGCCACCGCCATCGCGGCCGCACGCTCGGGCATCTACTCCGAGGTGAGCCAGCGAGCCGCGCACGGGGTGGTCGCGATGCGCCTCGAGCTCGAACGAGAGCGGGCGAACCTGCTCACGTGCACGATGCTCGGGACAGCCGTGCGTGCCACGGGGGAGACGGGCCAAAAGCCGAAACACCGCGAGGGACCGTTCACGACCTCTCTCTCCGCGCGGGACTTCCACCTTCTCACGAGGGCCGGTTACCAGGCGGCCGGGATCGTCATCGGTGCCTCGGTGGTCGGGTTCAACGCGCGCAGCGCAGCCCAATCTCTCGGTCTCGCGCGCGAGAACATGGAGCTCGAGGCGCAGACAAATGCTCTGTACTCGGCGCGTGAGCAGGCAATGGCGATGATGGAGCGCGAAGCGTTGTCGCTCAAAGCAGACGGCGTGGTGGCGGTGGAGCTCTCCGAGAGGCCCGTCAACACCATGCTCACCCACGCGGTCGAGCTGGTCGCGATCGGCACGGCGGTGCGACGGGGCCCTGCGGGCCACAAGCCGCTCGATCCCACGCTCCAGCTCTCCCTCGACGACCCCACGCCCGAGGTGTTCTCGAGCGGCTGATCGCCCGGGCGCCCCGCTGATTGAATGGGGCGAGGTGCCCAGTCGAGAAAGGCCCAGTCGAGAAGGCCCAGTCGAGAAGGCCCAGTCGAGAAGGCCCAGTCGAGAAGGCCCAGTCGAGAAGGCCCAGTCGAGAAGGCCCAGTCGAGAAGGCCCAGTCGAGAAGGCCCAGTCGAGACGGCCCAGTCGAGA